>CAYVUO010000007.1:0-19330 GCA_964454715.1 uncultured Bifidobacterium sp.
TGAGGGCTACGAGATGTTCGGCCGCATGATGGATGCCGTCGCCGCCGACTTCGTCACCTATGTCATGCATGCCCAGGTCACCGTGGCCGAGCAGACGCCGGCCGACACCCAGAAGGTGTCGAACCTCACCTACACGGCACCCACCGACCCCAGTGAGGCCGGGAGCAACATGGCCGCTGCTGCTCGGGCGCAGGCCGCGCTCGAGGGGGGAGAGGTGCCGACACTGCCCGAGGAGCAGGTCGCGCAAGCGCCGGTCGTGAAGACCGAGTGGGACAAGACCCCGCGCAATGCGCCGTGCCCGTGCGGTTCGGGCAAGAAGTTCAAGCTCTGTCACGGTCAGTGATGCGCGAACTCTCCGACGACTTCAGCGCGTTGCGCGTGCGGCTCGACGACGCGCGGGTCTATCTGCGCATCGACGAACTGCACGAACTGCGACCCCAGTTGGAGATCGAGGCCACGCGTCCCGATCTCTGGGACGATCCCGAGAAGGCGCGCAAGGTCAATGGCGAGCTCTCGGCCTGTACCGAGGATCTCGAGTTGCATGAGACACTCACGCAACGCATCGACGATGCCGAAGTGCTCTACGAACTCGGACGCGAGGAGGGCGATGAGGGCGTCGAGGCCGAGGTCCTCGAGCTGCTCGCCGGTCTACGTGGAGACTTCGACGAACTCGAGCTTCGAGCCCTGTTCACCGGCGAGTACGACGATACCGACGCGATCTGCGAGATCCAGTCCGGCGAGGGCGGAGCCGACGCACAGGACTGGGCCAACATGTTGTTGCGAATGTTCCTGCGTTGGGCTGAGAAACGAGGGTTCGATGTCGAGCTCGACGAGGTCTCGGCCGGCAACGAGGCCGGCATCTCCTCGGCCACGTTCCTGGTGAAGGGACGTCACGCCTACGGCCGCATGCGATCGGAACATGGTGTGCATCGACTCGTGCGCATCTCTCCGTTCAATGCGCAGGGCAAGCGTCAGACGGCGTTCGCAGCGCTCAAGGTCACGCCGTTCCTCGAGGATGTTCCCGACATCGAGATCGACGAGAAGGACCTCCGCATCGACACCTACCGGTCCTCGGGCGCTGGTGGTCAGCACGTCAACGTCACCGACTCGGCCGTCCGCATCACCCATCTCCCGACCGGCATCGTGACGTCATGTCAGAACGAGCGCAGCCAGCATCAGAACAAGGACCGCGCCATGGCCTTCCTGAGGGCGAAGCTGGCCGAGCGGCAACGTGAGGAGCGCGAGGCCGAGCTGTCGAACATCCGCGGCGAGCAGCGTTCCGTGGGGTTCGGTAGCCAGATCCGTTCGTACGTCACCCAGCCCTATCAGATGGTCAAGGACCTCCGGTCGGGGCATGAGGTCGGCAATGTCGATGCCGTCTTCGATGGTGATCTCGACGGGTTCATGGAGGCCTATCTGCGCTGGGAGCGCAGCGGGGCCGACAGCGTCGGCGAGTGATCTAGCCCCTCGGCGGCGGCCCGATGAAGATCGCGACGGGGTCTCCCTTGCGGCGCGCGGACTCGACCCTGGCCAACAACTCCTGGTCCACTCCTTGAAGGTCGGCCGCCTGCTCGAGCACATTTCCGGTGCCGTCGGTGATGGCACGCGCCAGGTCACTGCGGCCGGCGGCCACGAACTGGGACTGCAACACCGCCTCATCGGCGAAGAACCGTGCACGCTCGGCTGGGGTGAGCGGATCCCATCCGCCCAGCTCCGTCATCACTGGATCGGCACGGAATCGGCGGATCGCATCGGCATTAACCACCCAGACGGTGGCGTTCGGCGTCCGGTCGTCGATCGAGCGTTGGGGCCCGAACTTGTAGGCGTCCTTCGCAGGCACCACGACCTCGATGTCATTGCGCTCGAGCTGCAGACGGAGCGCGTCGGAGTAGTCGCCCCAGATCGAACCGGTCGACTCGAGCAGCACGGGCCCCTTGCCCCGCAAGGCGTCGATCACCGGTTGCAGGAAGTGTTCGGTGACGATGCTCGTCGACTCACCCGGCGGGGGAGTGCGCCGAGTCGCGTCGACCACCGGTCGCGTCGCGGCGAGCGTGCCGAGCAGCGCAACTGCGGCAAGTGCCGTCGTGACGGCGCGATCCAGATCGACCGATCGCACGAATGACATCGCCGCCGACCAGACGCACCACACGATCGCCACCCACCACAGGAACGCCACGATCCACCACCACCGGATGATCCAGCCGAACAGGATGCCTGTGACCTGTGAGGTGGCGAGGAGGCCTCCGACCGCGAGTGCGACGACGAGGAGTTGGAATCGCAGTGCCGGGAGTGCACGAGTCCGCCACGCAGCGAGGCCGGCCAGAAGTGCGGCGATTACGGGGATGAACAACGCGGTGACGACGGTGCCGAGCAACGCACCGTCATTGCCGGCGAGTTCGGGGTCGCCCAGCCACGGTGCCGAGGGGAACGAGAGTTGCCGCGCCATCTGTCGGAGCGCCTCCGCCATCCCGACCGACGCGTCATCGGTGCTGGTGAAGTAGCGGAACATCTCGGTGAGGTTGCCGGTTCCAGCGAACTGGTCGACCATGACCGGAAACCAGCACGCCACGAGCACGGCGATCGTCGTGATGGTGATGGCACGACGGCGTCGGAGCGAGATCGCGTCGCCCGGTTCGTCACGACGGCGCCACCACCACAGGCCAGCGATCGCTGCACCGACGAGCACGAGCATCGGCAGATAGCCGACGTGACTCTGGAGCAGGAAGGTCCCGACGAAGGCGAGCGCGGGCCACGCCCAGTGGTCACGTTCGACCACCGACCATGCGAGCAGTACGAACAACGCGAGTGGCAGCAACGTGATGAAGGGGTTCCACGGATCGCGCAGGATCTGTGGCCCGAGGGCGTGTTCGACGATCGCCAGGCCGGTCATCACGATCGCGACGAGGGGCAGGCGTCCCCGTCGCCACGCGACCCATCCGATCGAGAGCGCGGCGATCACATTGAGCGTGGCGGCGGCGGCCAGCACGGACTCCGGCCGATCGCCCAGCAAGTGATACGGAGCAGCGAGCAGCCAGTAGAGCAAGGGTCCCGGATGGTTCCATCCGAACCGCGAGTACGGACCGGTGAGGGGAGTGGAGCGCAGGACGTCCTCCACCCGCAGGGTGATGACGGCCCAGTCACCCGATGGCCTCCAGACGAGGTGCAGTGCGGCGCGCCCCGCATCGCGGATCGGCCACGCCACTACGAGCGTGAGCACGGCCGAGACGACTGCAGTGGCGATGGTCCACGGATCGCGTCGGCGGTCGGGAGCGCCGGCGTCGATCACCATGTCGTCGGTGGAGGGGGCGCTCGCCGGGGTCACCCGGGAGACGGTACCCGCCGCTCGTCACCCGAAAGGGGCGGCGCTCCGGCGCCCTGCAACACGAGCTCGATGGCATCGAGCGAGTTCGCAGGCTGCCCGAGCGCTGGTCCAGCGGCCGGGCCAGCGTTCTCGGTGAGGATGACCCGCAACAGCAGTCGGCGCAGTGCGCTCGGATCGACGGGGTGCAATGTGCCCTGTTCGATGCAGCGGCGGATCGTGTCCTCGATCCGCCACTCTGGGCTCCAGTCGATCACGCCTGGAAGCGGAGCAGCCGAACTGCCGGTCATGAGCGACATCATGTTGAGCGCCATCGCCGGTGACCGTTGGATCTGCACCTTCGACACATCGAGCAGCGCACGCAGTTCGTCGATCGCAGCGTCATGCTCCGGGATCTCGGCGTAGAACTCCTCGAGTTCGAGCCGGATCACCCCGAGTGCGAGGCCTGCCTTCGACCCGAACGCGTGGAGCAGTGCGAGTTCGGGTGCGCCGGTGATGGCCGAGACGTCGGCGAGGGACAACTCGGTCCAACCCGATCGGGCCGTGAGTCGTCGGGCGACGGTGGCGATCTCGCGGGTCGACGCGGGATCGATGTCCGGCGGCTGGAAGGGGTCGTCGCGTTCGAGACGAGCCTGGAGCTGGGCACCAGTGATTGGCCAACCGTTCACCGTGTCGAACAGTGCGAACAGATCGCGTGGGTCATCGGCGCGACGAGTGATGAAGATCATCAGGCACATCGCGACGAGTCCGTACAGATCGTCGGGGACGGATTCGGGGTCGACACGTCTGCGAATCGCCAGCCCGTCGATGAGCGAGGTGAAGATGATCTGGAGGTGCGATGCCGTGATCGGCTCGCGCATCACTCGGCCCCAGGTGCGACGTACCTGCGCGTACTGCTGGTCGAGCTGCTCCTCACTCGTTCGCATCACCGCAGCGAGACGCTCGGTCGTGCGGTCGTCGTGCATCGCCAACAGACCGAGCCGCAGGCGCGACATCGGATCGTCGACGGTGAGCAGGAAGTGCTCTCGACAGGCATCGAGGAACCGCGACACGGTGTCACCGATCGCCGGGTCGCTGGTCACGACGTGCTCGCTCATCTCCTCGAGACGGCCTGAGTGATAGCGGTTGCCGAGGTGGTCGACGAGATCGACGAGGTAATCGTCGACCGAGGGCCAGTAGCTGTAGAAGGTGGAACGGGTGACGCCGGCTTCGGTGGCGATGCGAGCCACGGTGAGCCCGCCCGTCAGCAGGGAGGTCGCTTCGAGGTCCCAGAGCCTGATGCCGGCGTCGAGGATGCGCTCGTTGGTGGGAATGGCGGGGGTCTCGGGCATCCGGGAACCGTACACAACTGTCCAGTCGATCGGTCACGACTGTGCATTGACGTCGGGCGAGGGTTCGATGATCCTTACAGCACCGTCTGATCGGGCGGCGGAAATCCGGGAGCGGGTCGAGGGTCGATGACCGAGGTCCATGAGCGATCGGAACGGTCCACGGCGGTCACCCCAACGCCGATCAGGATCGATCCCTCGGCCCAGCCCCCGGTGTGGCGGGGAGGCGACGCGGTCGAGTTCGCCACGAGGCACGCCGAGCTGGTCGTGATCGTGTTGGCGGCAGCGGGTGACGAAGGTGTCGACGTGGCGTGGCTCATCGAGCTGCTGTGGCCCGGAGCTGCTCCCGACCGCGGTCGACGACGACTTCGCACCGTGTTGTGGCAGGCACGTCGGAGTCTCGGCCCCGACGGCGCACGGATCGTTCGCCGGTCGGGTCGACTGGTCGCGCTCGGGGGTTTCGGCGGGGTCGACCGCGCCGCGGTCGCTCGACTGGTCGAGACGTGGACGACGTCGGACTGAACCGACGCATGTCGCGAAGGGGCGACTACACGTCCTCGGGGTCGTACTCGCCCCGCTCGTAGCGGCGGCGTCGATTGATCTGGGCGGCGAACGCACCGACCAGCACGACGGCCAGGACGGCGAAGATGGCGACGAGGAACATGCGGTCAGCCTAGGCGTCGGTGCCGTCGGCGGCGATGACGTCGATGAGGAGTCGTGCGAGGCGCGGCCCCGCGTCCTCCTGGAGGAAGTGGCCCGCACCCTCGATGGTGACGTGCTGCTGGCCCGCGGCGCCGGGCACCTTGAACTGGAACGCTCGTTCGCCACCGGCGCTGACGGGATCGTTGTCGGAGAAGGCTGTGATCACCGGCCGCTGGAACTGGCCGAGCACCTCCCACGCGGCCCGATTCGCCGCCGACGCGGGATCGTCGGGCGAGGACGGCACCAACGTGGGCATCTGTCTCGCGGCCTCCTTGTACGTCTCGTCCGGGAACGGTGCGTCGTACGCCGCGATCTCGGCCGGGGTGAGCGTGCGGGTGCAGCCGCCGGACACGATGGCACCGACGGGGAACTCGGGCACGTTCTGCGAGAACTCCTGCCAGGCGAGGAAGGCCTTGGTCGGTGCGCGGTCACCGGTGTTGAGTCCCGTGTTGGCGACGACGAGACGCGCGAATCGCTCGGGGTGTTCGCCCACGACGCGCAACCCGATGAGGCCACCCCAGTCCTGACAGAACAGTGTGATGTCGTTCAGGTCGAGACGATCGAACAACGCCTCGCGCATCCACTCGACCTGACGTGCGTAGGAGTGGTCGGTGCGACGAGTCGGCTTGTCGGAACGCCCGAAGCCGATGAGATCGGGCGCGATCACGCGCATCCCCGCCTCGACCAAGGGCGGGATCATCGAGCGGTAGAGGTAGCACCAGCTCGGTTCGCCATGGAGCAGCAGCACGACGGGGCCGTCTGCCGGTCCCTCATCGAGGTGATGCATGCGGATGGTGTGCGATGCGTCGTCCGGATCGGTGAGCTCGACGTAGTGGGGTTCGAACGGGAAGTCGGGCAGGTCGGCGAAGCGTTCATCGGGGGTGCGCAGCAGTTCCATGGGCGCTCCTGGTCGTGGGGTCGACATGGAGTCTCGCAGAACCTCATCCGCGGTCCGAGGGGTCGGCGGAGGCTGCGTGTACCCTCACCGTGGAACACGGGAGTCCGGGTGGCCGGGCTGAGAGGGAGGGGCCGTTCCCCTCCGACCGTCGAACCTGATCCGGATCATGCCGGCGCAGGGAGTATTCGACCTTCTTCGTCCCGTGGCGCACGCGCAGGAGCACCCATGGACGCAAACGAGGGGCAGGTCGAGCGGGCGACCAGCGAGCGCGTGGTCATCGTCGTGCTCGGTGGGGTCGCTCCGGTTGGACTCGATGTCTCCTCGCTCGCGATTCCAGCACTGGTGATCGCCGCCGATTCCGGCGCCGCCCACGCGATCGCGCTGGGCCTCGACGTCGACCTCATCGTCGGTGATCTCGACTCGATCGACCCAACGCTGCTCGCCCGGCTCGAGTCCGGGGGCACTGCGGTGGAGCGTCATCCCGTCGACAAGGACTTCACCGATCTCGAACTCGCCATCGACGTCGCCGTCCGCGAAGGCGCCGATGAAGTCATCGTGCTGGGTGCTCACGGCGGTCGCGTCGATCAGTCGGCGGCGAACCTCATGGTGCTGTCCTCGCCTGCGTTGTCCCACGTGCGCGTGCGAGCGCTGCTCGACAGCGCGGCGATCTCCGTGGTTCACGGAGGGCAAGTCGTGTCGATCGATGGGGCACCCGGAGATGTCGTGACCCTGCTGCCGATGCATGGAGATGCGATCGGTGTGCGCACGACGGGTCTCGAGTACCCGCTGCACGGCGAGACGCTCCGCGCTGGAACCGCACGCGGCGTGAGCAACGTGTTGCTCGATCGCACTGCCACCGTCGCCGTGGACGGCGGCACTCTCCTCGTCATCCGTCCTGGAACCGAGAACCCCCCGAACCAACAGGAGTCACCATGAAGAAGTTGCTCTGCGCCCTGCTCGCCGTCCCGTTGCTGGCAGTCGCGTGCTCGTCGGGATCATCCAAGTCTGCGCCGGAGGGCGCCAACGATCCCGTGATCGTCAATGGGGAGTTCGTGCGGTTCCCGGAGGGGACGACGGTACGCGTCGTTGCCCACGACTCGTTCGCCGTGAGCCAATCGGTCATCGACGAGTTCACCGCAGCGACGGGTGTGAAGGTCGAGATCGTGCCGTCGGGGGATGCGGTGGCGATGACGAACGCCGAGATCCTGACCGCGGGCAACCCGACCGGTGACGTGTTGTTCGGCATCGACGAGAACCTGTTGGGCGCCGCCTTCGCCGCCGACCTGTTCTCGCCGTACACCGCGCAGCGGCTGGGCTCGGTCGACCCGAGGTTCGCCCTCGACAGCGAGCATCGGGTCACGCCCATCGACCATGGCGATGTCTGCGTGAACTTCGATCGGGGCGCATTCAGTGCCGGCGCAGTGCCGTCCACGTTCGATGATCTCGCCGCCAGTGCCAATCGCAACCGCTTCGTCACAGAGGATCCGGCGACGTCCACACCCGGTCTGGCCTTCATGCTCGCCACCATCGCAAAGTTCGGTGGCGGTGACGACACGTCGTCGAACGCGGCGTGGTTGCAGTACTGGAAGGCGCTGAAGGCGAACGGCGTGCAGGTCGTCGACTCATGGGACACTGCCTACTACGGAACCTTCTCCGGCGGTTCGGGGAAGGGGACGAAGCCGCTGGTGACGAGCTACGCGTCATCGCCGCCGGCCGAGGTGACCGACACGTCGTTGCCGGTCGACCAGACGCCCACCGGTGTCATGACGGCGACCTGCTATCGCCAGACCGAGTTCGCCGGTGTGCTGCGAGGTGCCAAGCAGTCGCGAGCCGCGGAGGCGTTCATCGAGTTCATGCTCGGCAAGTCGTTCCAGGCCGACGTGCCGGGCCAGATGTACGTGTATCCGGTGGTCGCAGGCACTCCGCTGCCCGACACGTTCGCCAAGTACACCGCTACCGTCGCCACACCGTTGTCGTTGCCGTGGGCGCAGGTGACCGCCAATCGTGATCGTTGGCTCACCCAGTGGGCGAGCGTGTTCCGCTGATGGCCACTCGGCGGGGCGGCAGCCCGTTCCTGCGGATCGCGTTGCTCGTCCCGCCGCTCGCCTTCGTGGCGGTCTTCTTCGTCTGGCCCGTGGTCACCGTGGTCGTGCGCGGTCTGCGCTGGACGGGGTCATGGGACGCGTCCTCGGTGGTGGCGATCGTGCGCGACCCATCCCTGCGTCGAGTCGCGTGGTTCACCTTGTGGCAGTCGGTCGTCTCGACGATGCTGTGCCTCGTCCTCGGACTCGCTGGTGCCGCGATGTTCGCCCGATTCCGTTTTCCGGCTCGGCGAGCGCTGTGGGCCGCACTCCTGGTGCCCTTCGTCCTGCCCACCGTCGTCGTTGGTGTGGCGTTGCTCGGCGTGATCGGTCCCGGATCGTTCACCGGCCTCGATCTGGCCGGAACGGTGTGGGCGATCCTGATCGGCCATGTCTTCTTCAACTACGCGGTGGTGGTGCGCATGGTCGGATCGGCGTGGGCCACTCTCGACCCGACACCTTCCGATGCTGCGCGCATGTTGGGAGCGTCGCCGATGCGTGCCTTCGTCACCGTGACCTTGCCGATGTTGCGGTCGGTGTTGGTGTCAGCGGCGGCGATCGTGTTCCTGTTCTGCTTCACCTCGTTCGGGATCGTGCTCGTGCTGGGTTCGGTGCAGCACCGCACGATCGAGGTCGAGATCTGGCAGCAGACGACGCGCTATCTGCACCTCGACGTCGCCGCCGGCCTCGCCATCGCCCAACTCGTGCTCGTCGTGGCGGTGCTCATGGCGTTCACCCGGGCTCAGTCGAGAAGGGCATTCGCCGTTGCGCAGCGGGCGGGGCGTGATGTGGCTCGTCGGGCCCGAACCCCCGGGGAGCGGGTGTTCGTCGGGACGAACCTCGCGTTCCTCGCGGTGTTGTTCGGCCTACCGCTCGGGGTGCTCATCGTGCGGTCGTTCTCCACCCCCGATGGCATCGGTCTGGGTTTCTACCGATCGCTCACGACCGCTCGTGCGGGATCGACTGCGTTCGTCCCTCCACTCGACGCCATCGGCAACTCCCTGCTGTTCGCGTTGGCGACGATGGCGATCGCGGTCATCCTCGGATGGTGTGCGGCATGGGCCATCGCGGCGCGAGGCGGAGGTCGACTCGCGGTGCGGATGTCGTCGATCGGTGACACTGTGCTCATGATCCCGCTGGGCACCTCAGCGGTCACCGTCGGGTTCGGCATGCTCATCACGTTCGACCACCCGCCGGTGGATCTGCGTTCATCGAGCGTGCTGGTGCCGTTGTCGCATGCCGTGATCGCCCTCCCCTTCGTGGTTCGACTACTCGTGCCCGCCATCAGAGCGATCGATCCGCGGCTCCACGATGCGGCTGCGATGCTCGGGGCTTCGCCCTCGGCGCGCTGGCGGCGCATCGATGTGCCGATCATCGGCCGGGCCACCGCGGCGGCGGCCGGCTTCGCATTCGCGGTCTCATTGGGTGAGTTCGGGGCCACGGCCTTCCTCGCCCGTCCCGACCGTCCGACGGTGCCCGTCGCCATCTATCGAGCGCTGGGTCGACCGGGGGAGTGGAACTTCGGGCAGGCGATGGCGATGTCGACCATCCTGATGGCCATGACCACCATCGTGATGATCGTGATCGATCGTCTCCGACCCATCGGGCAGTCGGAGTTCTGATGGGGGCATCACTCGTCGTCGAGGAACTCACGGTGCGTTTCGATGGTTCGGATGGCGACGCGCTCGGTCACATCTCGTTCTCACTCGCGCCGGGTGAGGTCTGCGTCGTGCTCGGATCCTCGGGTGGGGGCAAGACCACGCTGTTGCGATCGATCGCCGGGCTGCAGCCGATCGAGCACGGTCGGGTGGAGCTCGATGGCCGCGATGTCAGCGATGTTCCGCCTCATCGACGAGGCATCGGCTTCATGTTCCAGGACAGCGCGCTCTTCCCCCATCTCGATGTCGCCGGCAACATCGAGTTCGGATTGCGCTTGGCCGGTGTCGACCGCGGCGCGCGCCGAGAACGGTGCGCCGAGATGCTGGAACTCGTCGGTCTGCCGGGGTTCGAACGGCGAGGTGTGAGCGAACTGTCGGGTGGTGAGCGTCAGCGTGTGGCGCTCGCTCGCACACTCGCGCCGGCGCCGGTGCTCCTGCTCCTCGACGAGCCCATGGGCTCGCTCGATCGGGTGCTGCGCGATCGGCTCATCGACGACCTCGGTTCGATGCTGGGCGACCTAGGGCTCACCGCGGTGCACGTCACCCACGACCACTCCGAAGCCCTTGCCCTTGCCGACCACGTGCTGGTGCTCGAGCGGGGTCGAGTGCTGCAGCAGGGCACTCTCGACGAGGTACTCGCCGCGCCGGCCGACGCGCACGTCGCTCGCCTGCTCGGGCGCGACACTCGACCCTGACGGGGGCATACTCAACGCATGGACGTCACCGCCGTGCTCGAGACCTCGGCCGCCGACACCGTCGTTCGGCCCTGGGTCGCCGAACTCGGTCGCTACTGCGAATGGCTGTCGATCCTGCCAGTTGCGGTGGTCGATCCCGATGACGATCAGGTGTGGAACGTCGAGCTGCGGGCGAAGGTGGGGCCGCTCGCCCGGTCGAAGCGACTGCGCATGGTCCGCGTCGTCGACGATCCCGATCACATCCGCTTCGAACGCCATGAGGTCGACGGACGCACCCACTCGCCGTGGGTGCTCGACGCGCTGCTCGTGCCCGAGGGCGGGGGGAGCCGTCTGACGATGCGACTGCACTACGGAGGTTCGTTCGGTGGCGGTCTGGTGGAGCGCCTCCTCGCCGCCGAGATCGAGGCGTCGAAGGAGCGCCTGCGCGCGTTGGTGGAGGGCCCGTCGGCTCCGTAGCGTGTCGCCCATGAGCGCGACCGAATCAGACCTGCTGGCCTCCGACGTCTCCTGGGATCTCGAACCCCTCGTCGACGGTGAGGGCGCCGCCGGCGTCGATCGCCTGCTGGCCGAAGCAGCGGTCGCGGTCGAGCGTCTCGAGCAATGGCGAGGACGCGTCGCGAGCCTCGATGCCACCGAGTTGGCCGAGGTGATGCACACCCTCGCCACGTTCGACGATGTCATGGGGCGAGCCGGTTCGTATGTCGGACTGCGCTACGCCGTCGACACCTCGGATCCCGAGCGAGGCGCAGCGATGATGGCGTTCCAGCAGCAGGCCACGCAGTTGTCGACTCGCATCATCTTCCTCGAGCTCGAATGGGCTGAGGTCGACGACGATCGTGCCGAGGCGCTGCTCGCGGATGAGTCGCTCGGGTTCTGCCGCCATTGGTTGCGGTCGGCCCGTCGCTATCACCCCCATCTGCTCACCGAGCCCGAGGAGGCGGTGCTGGCCGAGAAGTCGGTCACCGGTTCGTCGGCGTGGAGTCGACTGTTCGACGAACTCACCTCGGCGATCGTCGTCGACCTTCCCGAGGGCGCCACGAGCCTCGAGCAGGGTCTCTCGCTGCTCGGTTCACCCGATCATGAGGTTCGACGAGTCGCAGCCGAGGCCGTCACCGCCGGTCTCGAGCCCGGCCTGCGCACACGGGCGTACGTGTTCAACACGCTCATGGCCGACAAGGAGATCGACGATCGACTGCGGTCGTACGACTCATGGGTGGCGAGCCGCAACCTCTCGAACGAAGCCTCCGACGAGTCGGTGCAGGCCCTCGTCGATGCCGTGGTCGCCCGCTACGACATCCCGCAACGCTGGTATGCGCTCAAGGCCCAGTTGCTCGGTGTCGATCGCATCGCCGACTACGACCGCATGGCCTCGATCGCCGAGGTCGACGCCGAATTCACGTGGTCGGAGGCCACCGGTCTCGTGCTCGACTCCTACGGATCGTTCTCGTCGGAACTCGCCGATGGTGTGCGTCGTTTCATCGACGAGGGCTGGATCGACGCTCCGGTACGCCCTGGCAAGCGTCCCGGTGCGTTCTGCTCGTACACGGTTCCCAGTGTCCACCCCTACCTGTTGCTCAACTGGACCAGTCGTCGTCGGGACGTACTCACCCTGGCCCACGAGCTCGGCCACGGCCTGCACGCGTATCTCGCTCGCGAGCAGGGCGTCTTCCATCAGTCGACTCCGCTCACGCTCGCCGAGACGGCGTCGGTGTTCGGCGAGACGGTCACCTTCGGTCGATTGCTCGCCGACACCACCGACCCCGATGCGCGTCTCGCGCTACTGGCCGAGAGTCTCGAGGGGCAGATCGCCACCGTGTTCCGTCAGATCGCGATGAATCGCTTCGAACACGCAGTGCACACCCATCGGCGCGAGGTGGGGGAGTTGTCGCTCGACGACTTCGCCGATGCATGGGAGCGCACCCAGCACGACATGCTCGGCGATGCCGTCGAGATCACTCCCGGATATCGCACATGGTGGAGCTACATCCCTCACTTCATCGGCTCGCCCGGCTACGTCTACGCCTATGCGTATGGCCAGTTGCTCGCGCTTGCGGTCTATGCCCGCTACGAGGCCGAGGGTGAGGCGTTCGTGCCGGCGTACCTCGACCTGCTTCGCGCCGGCGGCTCACGATCACCCGAGGAACTCGGACGCATCGTGGGCGTCGACCTCGCCGACCCCCGATTCTGGGATGGCGGGCTGGCGATCATCGATGCACAACTCTCGGCGGCCGAGCAGGCCGCACGAGACGCTGGTCGCCTCTGAACCTCAGCGCGTGCCGGTCTCGTAGACGTCGAGCGTGGCGTCGGCGACCGAGTCCCGGTAGTGGAACATCGAATACGGGTACTGGGTGACGATCTTGCCCGAGGGGCTCTCGTAGTAGTGCCCACATCCGGCGTGCCACACCTCGACGCCCGAGATGGCGCGCTGCAACTCGAGGTTGTAGGCGTCCATCGCATCGCGCTTCACGTCGATCCAGTCGACGTCGCTGTCGTCCATGAGTCGAAGGAGGTCGAGCACGTAGCCGACCTCGTACTCGGCCATCTCGATGAGTGATCCGGCGTTGTTGTTGGGGCCGTAGAGCATGAACAGGTTGGGGAAGCCGGTGGTGGTCACACCGAGATAGGCCTCCGGTCCGTCGGCCCAAGCCTCGTCGATGTCGAGACCATCGCGGCCCTTGATCGGGATGCGTGATGCGAACTTGTCGACGACATAACCGGTGGCGCACACGATCACGTCGACCTCCCGCTCGACGCCGTCGGTGGTGACGATGCCCTTGGGCGTGATGCGCTCGATGCCGGTGGTGATGAGTTCGACGTTGGAGCGGTTGAACGCGGGGTAGTAGTCGTTCGAGAACAGCGGCCGGAAGCAACCCCACGGCACGTGCGGTGTGAGCCCGGCGCGCGTCTCGGCGTCGTCGATCACCGAGATGGCGACGGCACCGGCCCATTCGGCACCGGCGAGGATGTCGGCATTGCTGAACGGCGCGTTCGTGCCGATGTACATCATGATCCCGTCGCGGTGCGCCTTCAGCGCCGCAGGGTCGTTGCGGAACGATTCGAGCAGCTCGGGCGGATGGGGGTAGTCCTCCTTCGGCAGCACCCACTGGGGTGAGCGCTGGAAGGAGTACAGCTGCGATGCCACCTTCGCGATCTCAGGCAACGACTGCACCGCACTCGCAGCACTTCCGATGAGCGCGACGCGCTTGCCCGAGAGATCGAGGTCGTGGGGCCAATCGCCGGTGTGTACCAGTAGACCGTCGAAGGTGTCGCGCCCGGGGATGTCGGGCCACTTGATCTCGCCGAACATGCCCTGAGCGCTGATGATCACATCTGCCACATGCGTCTCACCGGCAGTGGTGGTCACGGTCCACTCGGCCGTCTCGTCGTGCCAGGTCGCGCTCGTGGCACCACAGTTGAGGTGGATCATCGGCCACAGGTCGAGCTTGTCGACCGTGGCCCTCATGTAGGCGTGGATCTCGGGCTGTGACGCGTACGACCTCGGCCAATCGGGGTTGAGGTTGAACGAGAACTGGTACGCGTGCACCATCACGTCGCATGACAGACCGGGGTAGCGACTGCGCTGCCAGGTTCCGCCGACGTCGCCGTCACGCTCGAGCACCTTCACATCGGTGTATCCGGCCTCCCGCAACTGGTATGCGGAGATGATCCCGCCCGGTCCGGCTCCGATCACCACGATGCGACGGTCCTTCGATGCCATGCGTCCCCCTCGAACTCGGCTCGGATCCCATCCTGCCCCATCGGTGCGGGTCGGAGGGCGGGGTCACCGGTTGGCGGGGTGGTGGGGGTCTTGCGCTAGGTTCCTGTGCTCGCCGAGGGGTCTCCGGGCCCCAAAGCAGCCACGTCGGAGTGGCGGAATAGGCAGACGCGCCAGCTTGAGGGGCTGGTGTCCGCAAGGACGTGGGGGTTCAAGTCCCCCCTCCGACACCACATCGCAGAGATCGACGGCTCAGGCCTGGAAGGCCACCGAGCCGTCGATGTATGTCTCGTGGAACTCGATCTCGGGCCAGGCGTTCGGGTCGGTCGACCAGGGATCGGCGGACGCGACGGCGAAGTCGGCCCGCTTGCCGACGCTCAGTGAGCCCCGGTCGTCGGCATGGATCT
This sequence comes from uncultured Bifidobacterium sp., assembly GCA_964454715.1. Lineage (GTDB taxonomy): Bacteria > Actinomycetota > Acidimicrobiia > Acidimicrobiales > Acidimicrobilacustridaceae > Acidimicrobilacustris. The sequence goes on from CAYVUO010000007.1 coordinate 14,804, forward strand.
GCCATGCAGCATGGGTGGTGATCGCGGCGAGCGCCTGTTCCGGCTTCACGCATTCGGCGGGGTTCAGCACCGAACCGTCGGCCTGCAGCGTGCGGAGCACTGCGGTGCGCGCGCTCAGCATTGGGTCGATGTCGGTGACGTTGTAGTCCGAGTGCAGCGACGGACGCAGGCCAGCGGCATAGGCCGAGGCCACGCGGTCGAGTCGGCCTGCCCGGGCTGGACCGAGGATCGTGTCGCGGAAGGCAGCACCCCAGTAGTAGACGTGATTCATCAGGAAGCTCGGTGAGATCCCGGCTGCCGCCATCCGTGCCAACTGATCGTCGGTCGTGAACGAGCAGTGCTCGAACCGGTGTCGGAGATCGTTGGCCGGACGACCGGGGAGGAGTTCCTCGAGGGTCGACAGGGCGAACTCGACAGCAGCGTCGCCATTGGTGTGGATCATGAGCTGCCATCCGGCGTCGAGTCCCACACCGAGGACGTCCCGCAAACCCTCGGGGGTCCAGTCGGCCTTGCCGCCGGCCTCCTCGCCCAGATAGGGCTGCATGAAGTAGCCGGAGCGCCCCTGGTTCGAGCCGTCGGTGACGACCTTCCACGCATCGGCGCGCACCATCTCGTCCCCGCTGAACGGGGTGACACCCGCAGCGGCCCATGCCGCGGCGGCCTCAGCCGACGTCTTGCCCGCGAGCACCGAGAACTGCGCGGTCGACACGCGCACGGGGAGGCGCTTCACACCATTGAGCTGGTGGAGCAATGCGTACTCGCCGATGCCGGCGATGCTTCCGGTGGCCGCTTCACGAACGGAGGTGACGCCGCGACGTGCAGCAGCGGTGAGGATCTGGTTGACACCAGCGGCGATCTCCTCGGCCGTCGGCTTCGGGAGAGCGCCGAGCATGACCATCATCGCCGGAGGCTCGCCGATCGATCCATCGAGCTTTCCGTCAACTCGCCCGAACTTCCCTCCCGCGGGATCGGGAGTCGAGTCGGTGACGCCCGCAGCGGCGAAGGCCGCCGAGTTCGCGTAGAAGAAGTGGCCCGAGGCGTTCATGATGAGGACGGGGTTGTCGGGTGCGGCTCGATCGAGCAGATCACGGGTGACGATCGGTTCTCCCGGATAGAGACTCGGATCGAAGGCCTTGCCGAGGACGAACTGGCCAGCCGGTGTCGTCTTCGCAACCTTCGAGACCGTGGTGATCACATCATCGAACTTGGGGCATGCGGTGTGCGAGAGGTCGGTCCACGTCAGGTTGAGCAGTGACGTCCAGATGTGCATGTGTGGATCGATCAGGCCCGGAAGTACGAAGCCGTCGGGGGAGAGGATCCGCGTCGATGGCGAGACCAATCCCTCAAGTTCCGAGCGAGTACCGATGCCGATGATCGAACCGCCCGAGACCGCCATAGCTTCGGCCGACGGTGCGGAGGGATCATTGGTGATGATGCGTCCGACCACGAGGAGATCGGCACGATCTCCAGTCGAGTTCGGACGTGCGTGATGGGCCGGTTCGATCGAGTCGGACTTCGCGTCGAGCGCATGGTGAAGGTGGGGCCGGGCGATCGGGCTCGTCGAACAGCAGGCTGAAGCCATTGGTCCTCCTAGTGATTCCCCCTGATGGTACTGACAGACGGTCGTGTCGTCGGGGTCAGCCGGCGGCGTCGGCGGGCTTCGCCTGCCACGGCCAGCGGCCCGAGACCTCGAGCTCGAGGGTGAACGACAGGAACGAACGGATCAGCACGATGGCAGCGAGCACACCGACCTCGGTGAACGTCGGGTTGGTCGCAACGGTGCGGATGATGTCACCGGCGACGAGGAACTCGAGACCGAGCAGGATCGCCCGGCCGGTGTCCTGTCGCAGCGTGCGATAACTCGGCATGGCGCCGTCACGGCGGGATATGCGGACGGCGTAGCGCACGAGGGCAACGACGAGCCCGATCACCATGATGGCGACACCGAGCACATCGATGGATTCGCCGACGTGTTCGACCCAGTTCTGCCAATCCATCGGCTCAGACTCCTCGGTAGGTGATGTCGGTGCGATCACGATGGCCGACGGTGAAGTCGGGACCGAAGCGGAAGCCGACCTCAGGATCGAACGGGATCGTGTAGCACCAGTCGAACGCACAGACACGCTTGGCGATCAACCACGCGCCGTCTCGCTTCTCGAAGCGATCGACGTAGCGCAGGCCCATCACCATGTCGGAGTCGTTGCCCACGTGATGGGCTTCGCAGTACGTATCGCATTGTGCGACGTCACCCTCGACGCGGATGTAGGGGTCGGCGATGAAGTGATGGGTGGCGACGAAGTGGGGGAGAACCTCGCAGACCCATCGAGCGAACTCGGTGCCCGAACCGCGGAACGAGTTGTGATCGTCGAATCCGTCGGAGTGGTAGCACGATGCCATCAGTTGCTCATCGAGACGATCGGTGCCACGGGCGAGTCGCTTGATCACATCGGTGATCTCGGCCCGGGCGAGCAGGTCGTCGGTGGTGAGCGGTCTCGTCATGCCGTACCTCCCGGTGAGAACGTCTCGCGGCCGGCCTGGTCACGAACCTCGCGCACCGAATCGGCGAGATCGGAGGAGTCGCCCGGGAGGCGCCAGGTCACGTAGGCGACGCGACGTTCCGAATGGACGGGTGGAGTCGAACAGTGGAGGGTGCAGCTGAGGTGCACAGTGACATCGCCAGCGTCGGTGGCGATCCAGACGGTGGGGAGATCGAGATCCTCCGGCACGACGAACTGGGCGAGGTTCACTCGATGTGAACCGGCGACGACGCCGAGTTGTCCGTTGTCGGCACCCGATGCGGTGAGTGACGCGCCCGTGACGACTCTCAGACACTGGTGACTGTGGAGGCCGAGCGAGCAGTCCTTGTGCCATGGCAGGTTGCTGATGCCCTCGATCACGCCGACCGGCTTCATGAGGACGTCGACGTGATCGAACTCATGACCCGCCTCGGTGATCTCAGCGATGAACGAGGTCGACTCGCCCAGCGGCACCGGGAGTTCGTCATCGGCCAGATCGTTGAATCGCACGCACACCTCGTCGTCGACGCCCTCCACACGTGCCCACCAGGTGGTGGCGTCGGAGCGAGTGGCTTCGGAACGACGTGCGGTGATCGCGTCGTTCAGCGCTGCCAACTGAGAGGAATCGAACACGCTGCGTACATGCAGGTACCCCGCCTCGCCGAGGAAATGGCGCATGTCTGCGGGGTCATCGTCGACAGTGAAGGTGCGGGTGAGGTCGAGCGGTGACCCGTCGCGATCGGTGAAGGTGATCAGGCCTGGTTCGTGAGCCGGTCGCCCGTCGATCAGGGCCCGAAGCGCGATCTCCCAGTCGATGAGATGGGCGATGCGGCCGCGTGTCATGACGTGCTCTCCCGACACCATCACCGCCATCGCGCTCTTGGTGTCGTTGACGAGCGCCGAGAACCACTCCGAAGACAGCTCGGCTCGCGCCCGCCCGGTGTCCGAACGTTCGACCACGAGAGCGTCGTCGATGACGCGCCATGTAGAGTCGACGCCGTCGACCGAGATGGTGATCGAGTCGAGGCTGGTGCTGGCCATGGCCCTCGCCGCGAGATCGCCATTGGTGGCGAGCAGGGCGGGGACGTCGATGTCGAGGAACCGATCGACGTCCACCGGAACCACTTCATCGGCAGTGCGAACTCGCAGGTCGAAGGTGTGCACGGCCCCGTCCTACCACGGCGCGCACTAGCGTCGCCGAGATGGAACCGGTGCGGGGTGCAACGCCGTTCCGGCCCGATGGGGCCGGGTATCTGATCGATCCCCATCCCACGTTGCGGTCGCTACGACAGCAGGGCCCGTGCTGGATCGATCCAGGCAGCGGGAAGTGGTTCCTGCTCACACGTGCGGCGGTCGAATCTGGACTCTCGCAGATCGTTCGCGGGCATCCGCAGGGCATCGATCGCCATCAGCACTTCCCGGCGAACCCGTTCGCGGCCGACGGCCCGGGACACACCGAGCCCCGGAGGCTGATCGTTCCGCAGTTCACCAATCGGTCGGTGCAGCGTTGGCGAGAGCGCTCACAGGCCATCGTCGACGACGCATTGACCGACAAGGGTGATGGTGATCACCTGAGAGTGGTCGAGGAGATCGGATTCCGTCTTCCGTATTCGTTGACTTGCGAGATCCTCGGCGTGCCCGAGCTCGACGATCCGTCCGATCTACGCACATGGACATGGAAGAGCCTCGAACTAATCGACGCCTTCCTCGCCCCCGAGCAGTTGCGCGATGACCTCGAGGCGTCAGCGGCGCTCGCCGATCATCTCCGCGAAGTACTCGAGTGGAAGCGCTCCCATCTCGGCGACGACCTGCTCTCGCAGATCATCTCTGCTGGTGACGACGGTTCGGTGCTGCGGCCGGAGCAGGTGATCTCGTACGTGCACACGTTGTACCTGGCCGGAATGCACACGACGGTCAACCAGATCCCGCTCGGTCTCTGGGCGCTGCTGTCGCATCCCGAGCAATGGTCGCTGCTGTGCCTCGAGCCGCCCGACCACACCCGCATCCGCCG
>CAYVUO010000007.1:19340-21388 GCA_964454715.1 uncultured Bifidobacterium sp.
TTCGAACCCACAGCGCACTACTTCCGTCGCACCGCCGAGGTCGACGTCGACATCGAAGGCATCACGATCCCCGCCGGCACCGACGTGCTCTGTTGGATCGCCTCGGCGGCGCGGGACGAGGCCTATTGGGGTGAGAGCGCCGACGTGCTCGACATCACCCGGCCCGATGCATCGAAGCACATCACCTTCGGATTCGGCCCGCACGTGTGCATCGGGAGTTGGCTGGCTCGACTCGAGCTGCAGGTCGTGTTCGCAACGTTGGCCGAGCGCTTCCCGAGATCGACCGTCGCCGATCAGGAACTGGTGTGGTCAAGCAACGTCATCCGCGGGCCGGAGGAACTCGTGGTGGAGCTGCACTCATGATCTCCGGGTTCGACCATCTGGCGATCACCTGCGCCGACGTCGACGGTTCGATCGCGTTCTACGAACGAGTGCTGGGGGCGCAGCAGGTGTTCCCGGATGAGTGGGCATCGGGCGCCATCCCTGTGGCGATCCTGCGGGTGGGGGCCAACGCCTTCAGCTTGCACCGAGCCGAACGTCCGGTCGACCCGAAGGCCATGCATCCGACGCCGGGCGCGGTCGACCTCTGTCTGAGATGGGAGGGCCCGATCGAGGCGGCCATCGCCCATCTGGAAGCACAGGGAGTCGAGGTGATCGAGGGGCCGGTACCGCGGATCGCCAGTGACTCCTCGCGTGCGGTGTCGGTCTACTTCCGCGACCCCGACGGCAATCTTCTCGAGTTCCTCACCGTCACGTTGTGAGTCAATCGCCGACGTAGGCATCGGGATGGCGCTTGCGGGCCATGTCACGGAATCCGTCACGCCACTTCACCGAACAGTCGCCGATGAGCTCACGGCGGCGGGTGTTGTCGACCGCCGTGCCCGCCATGCCGCCGTCGAGGTGGAGGTAAGTGGGCGTGTGACCGACGAGCGATCCGAGGAAGTCGCAGTACTCGACGGTCTCGACCGCATCGTCACCTCCCCAGTTGACGATCGTTGCGGGAACCGACGCGACCGAGAGCAACTTCGGGACCTGATCGATGATGTCGTCATCGTGGATGGGGTTGAACCAGCAGCCACCGGTGCGCACCGGGATCGGAACGTCGCTCACGATCATGTCGAGTTGGTAGGCGGGCAGACCGCCCTTGGGGCCATACGACGCGTTCATGCGCGCGATCGTCGATGGGAGTCCAAGCACACGCGCCATGGAACGCACCACGGCCTCCTGCGCGATCTTCGTGATGCTGTAGGTCGCCGAATAGACCTGCTTGGTCTCTCCGATGGGGTCGTCCTCACGGTAGAGATGTGCCGGGTCGGCATTGCGGTCGTAGACGGCGATCGATGACACGTCGAGGAACGATGTCGCGTTCGCGAATCGCGACATGAGCAGGGCGGTGCCCTCGGCGTTCACCCGAAGGGCGAGTTCGTAGTCGGGTTCGGGTGACTGGAAGATCGCGAGATGCAACACGTGATCGAAATGGTCGGGGAGGTCACCCCAGTCGGGGTCGGTGAGGTCGACCGACCGCGTGGTGCATCCGGCGGCCTCGACCCGTTCCCGACTGGCGGCATCACGGAATCGGGCGATTCCCCATACCTCGTTCTCACGTGCGAGGTGCTCGACGAGGGGGAATGCGATCTGGCCGGCGGGGCCGGTGATGAGCAGGCGCTTGTCGGTGAGTGCGGACATGGGTGAACGGTAGGCGTCGAAGGCGTAACGTCGCAGCCATGTTCGATGTGAAGATCGTGAACGGAACCATCGTCGACGGCACCGGCAATGCTCGGTTCGTGGGCGATGTCGCCATCACCGACGGCGTGATCGTTGCCGTCGGCCCCGGCATCGAGGGCGAGGCTCGTGAGGTGATCGATGCGAGCGGTCTCGTCGTGACGCCCGGATTCGTCGACATCCACACTCACTACGACGGACAGGCGACCTGGGACTCCTTGCTCGATCCCTCGGCGAGTCACGGCGTCACCACCGTCGTGCTCGGCAATTGCGGCGTCGGCTTCGCTCCCGTGCGCCCCGGCTCGGAGTCCTGGCTCGTGGCGCTC
>CAYVUO010000007.1:21398-28850 GCA_964454715.1 uncultured Bifidobacterium sp.
GTGGCGCTCATGGAAGGGGTCGAGGACATCCCCGGTACTGCGCTCCTCGGGGGGATCCAGTGGTCGTGGGAGACCTTCCCCGAGTACCTCGACGCCCTCGGAGCGCGTGAGTACTCGATGGATGTCGCGGCGTTCGTGCCCCACGCGCCGCTTCGGGTCTACGTGATGGGCGAGCGGGGTGCTCTCGATGTCGAACCCTCCGATGAGGAGATCGCCGAGATGGCTGCGCACGTGCGCGATTCCATCGCCGCCGGTGCCATCGGTGTGTCGACCTCGCGTTCGCTCAATCACCGCACACTCGACGGAGAGCTCGTGCCCGGCACCTTCGCCAACTCCGACGAACTCGTCGGACTCGCCCAGGCGATGGTCGATGCCGGAGGCGGATTGTTCGAAGCGGTTCCGTCGGGTGAGACCGGTGACGACCGAGCCATGGTGGTCGGTGAGATCGAACTCCTGGCCGAGGTCTCGAAGCGAACGGGTGCTCCCGTGTCGTTCCTCATGGTGCAGTCGAGCGGTGCCCCCGACCTCTGGGCCGAGCAGCTCGATCTCGTGCGTCGATTCAACGCCGAGGGTGCGAGTCTCGTTCCCCAGGTCGCCGGCCGACCGGGCGGCATGCTCATCGGGGCCGCGACCTACCACGGGCTGATGCGTCGTCCGACGTTCCGTCGTCTCGAACAGGAACTCTCCTACGACGATCTCCTCGTCGAGCTGCGCAAGCCCGAGGTGAGGACGGCGATCCTCTCGGAGGAGGACCTGCCCGCCGACCCCAATCGTCAGTACGAGGGGATCGCCGAGAGCATGGCCTTCATGTTCGAGCGCCTCTTCGTGCTGGGCGATCCGCCCGATTACGAACCGACCCGCGATCGTTCGATCGCCGGCATCGCCGAGGCGACCAACACCGACCCGTGGGAGGTGCTCTACGACGTCATCGCGTCGGGCGCCCTCCTGCTCGGCGCGTTCACCAACTACGCGAACGCCTCACAGGATCACCTCAAGGTGATGCTCGAGCATCCCGACACGGTCGTCGGGCTCTCCGACGGCGGCGCCCACGTGCGGTTCATCTGCGATGCGTCGCTGCCGACGTACATGCTCACGCACTGGACTCGCGACCGCACGCGGGGCGACACGCTCCCGCTCGAATCGATCGTTCAGAAGCAGACCGCGGCCACTGCCGCCGTGGTGGGACTCACCGACCGCGGCACCATCGAGGTGGGCAAGCGGGCCGATCTCAACGTCATCGATCTCGACAACCTCCGACTCGACCCTCCGCGCCCGGTGGACGACCTGCCCGCTGGCGGTCGTCGCATCCTCCAGGCTGCGCATGGTTACGCGGCGACGATCGTCAACGGCGTGGTCGTGCGTCGGGCAGACACCGATACCGGGGCGCGTCCCGGACGCCTGGTCCGCGCCTCGCACTAGGGATGGACCTCGGCCTCACCGGGCGCACCGCGCTCGTCACGGGTTCGTGGCGGGGCACGGGTGCCGGCATCGCGCGTGCTCTCGCCGCTGAGGGAGCGACCGTGCTCGTGCATGGTCTCGAACCCGGTCAGGCCGATGCGACGGTCAGAACGATCGTCGCGACCGGTGGTCGGGCGTTCGGGGTGCACGGCGACATCCGCATCGATGCAGGCGCGGCCGAACTCGTGCAGTCGGTTCGCGCGGTGGTGGATCGTGTCGACATCGTGGTCAACAACTACGGCGTTGCCGACGGCTCGACCTGGGATGACGCCGATGCCGCGTCGTGGCATGCGAGCTACGACACCAATGTGGTGAGTGCCGTGCGCGTCACGGATGCATTCGTCGGCGACATGCGAGCCGCTGGCTGGGGCAGGGTCGTGTTCGTCTCGACCGTCGGCGCGACTCGTCCGGGCGATCGCCTGCCCGAGTACTACGCCGCCAAGGGCGCGCTCCCGTCGATGACGGTGAGTCTGGCCAAGCATCTGAAGGGCACGGGCATCACGGTGAACTGTGTGAGCCCCGGGCTCATCGCCACCGACGAGATCCTCGAGCGCTACACGAAGTTGGCCGAACGACGTGGACTCGACACCGATCGCGCCGCAGTGGAGCAACTGATCCTGACGGAGGGGATGCGCAACCTCACCGGACGCGTGGTCACGCCCGACGAGGTCGGAGCATTCGTGGCGTTCGTCGTGGGCGAACCGGCATGGCACCTGACCGGCGCGCACCTCCGCTTCGACGGCGGTGCAGCCGACGCTGTGACCTAGATGTCGCGGGCGGGGCGAGAGCCGGCGTGCACACCGGCGCGGTAGCCGAACACCGTTCCGTTGCCGATCGTGCCGCCACCACTCGGGTAGGCCCATCCGAACACGTTGGCTGCGGTGTTGCCGGCGGCATAGAGGCCGTCGATCACGCCGCCACCCTGGCGCTTGACCTGGGCGTCCTTGGTGATCGCGGGCCCGCCATTCGTGCCGAGCATGCCGGGCCAGATCCGCACGGCGTAGAACGGTGCGGTCTCGAGCGGTGCGACCCTGCCGGGGCCCATGAGGCCCTTGGCATGGCGCTCGAAGTCGGCGTCCTCACCATGCGCAGCGTGCTCGTTGAAGCGGTCGAACGTGGATCGCAACCTGGTGGGGTCGATGTCGATGAGCCTCGCGAGTTCCTCGATCGTGTCGGCCTTGATCGCCCAGTCGGGGTCGGGCTCTCCGGGGAACATCGACAGCACGCGGGTGTTGGCCCGCACGGTGCTGTCGAAGATCTGCCAGCACGGTCCTGCGTTGGGGAAGCGCTGCTCGTCCTGGTCGAACACACCGAAGGCCTTGGGGAAGTCGTTGTAGGGGAGTGCCTCGTTGGCGAAGCGCACACCGTCCTGGTTGACGATGAACGATGTGGGCTCACCTCGGCCCCATTCGAACTGCGGAACCATCTCGCCATCGCGGGTGATCTCGGGATCGAACATCACCGGCGTGCCCCAGTACGACGTGGTGTTGCCGAGTTGTGCACTCGCGCGCATGGCCATCTGGAGACCGTCGCCGGTGTTGCCGCCGGGGCTGAGCGGCTTCACGTCGTAGCCGATGTGGGTCATCACCATGTCGCGGTTCCATTCGAACCCACCACACGCGAGGACGATGCCCTTCCGTGCGCCGACTCGCGTGAGCGTGCCCTCGCGGTCGATGACGGCGCCGATCACTCCGCCGTCGTCATCGAGTACGAGATCCTTGGCCGGTGACGACAGCCAGATGTCGACCTTGCGCTCGAGCAGGCCCTCGAGCAGCGCCGCGATCAGCGCCGCGCCCTTCGGCCGGATGTCCTGTGCCTCGCGTCGCGCCAACTCGGCCTCGAGTTCGGGGGTGCGGGGCATGAAGTCCTCGGTGAGCGTGGTCGCGGCGCCGAGGGACATCAACGTGCCGCGCTTGACGATGCGGTCGCGCCATTCGGGCAGTCGCTCGCCGACGGGGTAGGGGTTGGCCTCGACGGTGCGACCCGGACGAGGCAGGTGACCCTCCCACCCCCACGGCGTGTAGTAGTCGGGGAGGGGCTGGATGTGGAAGTCGCACGGGGTGTTGTCGGTGAGGTAGCGCAGCATCTCGGGAGCGGTGTCGACGAACACCTCGAGCAGTTCGGGATCGGGGGCACGCCCAGCGCAGACGCGTTCGATGTAGGTGAGCGCGGCCTCTCGGGAATCGGGGATGCCGGCCTCGGCCATCACGTGGTTGTTGGGCAACCAGATGCCGCCGCCCGACACCGCCGTGGTGCCGCCGAGCAGTTTGTCCTTCTCGACGACCAGCACCTCGGCACCCTCGTCGCGGGCCATGGTCGCGGCCACGAGCGCGGCGCCACCCGAACCCACGATGATGACGTCGACGATGCGGTCCCACTGACGATCGTTGCTCATCTGCTCCTCCTCAGGATCGATGGCATGAGGGTAGGCGATCGATGTCGTACCCGCCCGCGGTTCATGGCCCCCGCCGTGGGCGTGCATCGGTAGTCTCGGATCACCGGGAGGGGAACCGATGACCGATCCGATGCTCGATTCGTTGCAGCGCCGCATGGCGGTGATGCATGGGCTCTACTACCAGGCCTGCGACTCGATGGGCCCTGAGCATGTGAATCACTTCGAGCGGGAGGGTGTGCTGCCTATCGCGTTCTCGTTGTTCCACTACGTGAACATCGAGGACGGTTCGTTCTTCCTCATCACGGGAGAACCGCCGATCTGGAACGACGAGTGGCAGCAGCGGGTGCAGATGGCGATCGCCGATCATGGCAAGCACCGAACCGTCGACGAGATGATCCACCAGCGCGTCGGCGACTTCGACGAGTTCAAGCTCTACATGCGAGCGGTCTACGACCGCACGGAGGCCCATCTCGCCACGATGGATCCCGCGGACTTCACCCGAGTGTTGATCGAGCGACCGTTCCCGCCACTCGTATCCGAGACCTACAGCGCTCGAGTGGCCGGACCACAGGGGATCACCGTGCTCGAGGGATTCGAATGCTGGATGTACCAGCACGGACTGCGGCACATGGGTGAGATCGAACTCGCTCGTGGGTTCGTCGGTCTCGGCGGCATGACGAGCTGACATGCGGGCCTGGCAGGTCGCACGCCACGGTGCGCCGATCGACGTGCTCACGGTGGGTGAGCGCGTCGTGCCCGAACCGTTGCCGGGCCGACTGCGAGTGCGCGTGCTCGCCGCAGCGGTCGGAATGCCCGACGCGATGATGTGCAGCGCGTCCTACGCGTTCTCTCCTCCCATGCCCTTCGTGCCCGGCCAGGAGGTGTGCGGCGTCGTCGACGCAGTGGGCGACGGAGTCGGCATGTCCGTCGGCACACGCGTGATGGGTGTGACCGACTTCTTCGATGGTCACGGTGGTCTGGCCGAACACTGTCTGATGGGCGAGGCGACGGCGTTCCTCGTCCCCGACACGATGGACGACGTCACCGCTGCGGGATTCCGCATCGGCTACTCGACGGCGTGGATCGGTCTGGTCCGGAGGGCGGCGGTGCAACCACACGAGACGGTGCTCGTGCTCGGTGCAGCCGGAGGGTCCGGTGCCGCGGCGATCGAGGTGTCGAAGGCTCTCGGTGCCACCGTGATCGCGGTGGTGTCGGGCGAGGAGAAGGCCGCCTTCGTCCGAGAGCTCGGCGCTGATCATGTGATCGATCGCAGTGCGGGGCCGATCTCATCGGCGGTTCGCGAGATCACCGATGGCCGCGGCGCCGACGTCGTGTACGACCCCGTGGGCGGTCAGGTGGCCTCGGACGCGATGCGGGCGGTCGAGTCCGACGGGCGATTCCTCGCCGTCGGTTTCGCGAGTGGCGCATGGGCGACGCCCGACACTGCGGCCATGGTGAGGGGGAACTGGTCCTTCATCGGTGTCTATGCGGGAGCCATCGGTCGCAGCGACAACGAGGTCGATCAGGCCCGACTGCTCGATCTGGTCGATCGAGGGCTCATCTCACCTGCAGCGCGTGTCGTTTCGTTCGACGATGCGGCATCGGCGATCCAACAGATTGCCGATGGTGGGGCCATCGGCAAGACGGTCGTCCGCGTGGCGGACTCATGAAGGGGGAGCACATGCAACGACTCGAAGGGCGCGTCGCGTTCATAAGTGGAGGAGCTCGGGGCATCGGTGCCGCGATCGCCCAGGCGTTCGTGGCCGAGGGGGCGAAGGTCGTCATCGGCGATCTCCGACTCGATCAGGCCGAGTCGCTCGCAGCTGAGCTCGGCGATGCGGCCCATGCGATCGCGCTCGATGTCACCGACGAGGGGAGTTGGTCAGCCGCATTGGCCGCCACCGTCGAGAGATTCGGCGGCCTGCACATCCTCGTCAACAATGCGGGGATCGCCGAGGGAGGACCGCTCGCCGAGACCACGCTCGAGAGTTGGCAGCGGGTCATCGACGTCAACCAGACAGGGGTGTTCCTCGGGCTCCGCTCGGCCATCGAGCCGATGACGGCATCGGGCGGCGGTTCGATCATCAACATGTCGTCGATGGATGGCCTCACCTCGACACCGCGGATCATCTCCTACATCGCCAGCAAGTGGGCGGTGCGCGGCATGACGAAGTCGGCAGCCATGGAACTGGCACCGCGCAACATCCGCGTGAATTCCATCCATCCCGGACACATCCTCACCGAACTGGGATCGTCGGATCGCGTGCCCCAGGAGGTGCTCGACGAGATGATCACCGCCCATGTGAAGCGCTTCGCCCCGATGCAACGACCGGGCACGGTCGAGGAGATCGCGTCGCTCGCGGTGTTCCTGGCCTCGAACGAGAGTTCCTACTCGACTGGCTCCGAATTCGTGGCCGATGGCGGATTCACCGCCGGTTATGCCGGGCCCGGCTCGCCCGAACCGTTCTAGGCGACGCGTCGCGAGACGAAGTCGTCGATCAGCCCCGCCACGAGGACCGGGTCATCGATCTGCGCGAAGTGCCCCACGCCCTCGAGTCGAACGATCTCGACATCGGTGAACGTCGTGGCGACTCGATCGTCGAGGTCGGCGACGTGCATCCAGAGCACCGGCGCGGAGATCTGCGAGCAGATGGAGACGGTGTCGATGCCGATCGCGAGCAGTTCTGCGCAACGAACGTGGTTGGGCACGGTGCCAGCGTCCTCGACGGCACGCACTGCGGCCGGCGCATCGGGTCGGGCGAAGAACGATCGGTACATCGTGGCGAAGGCGGCGTCGCCGCCCTCGCTCTCGAGAAGGGCCACGAGTGATTCGAGGGGGGAGGGTTGACCGTCGGGAGTCTCGAGCGGGCCGTCCCGAAGCATCGTGTCGACGAGGATGAGAGCGGACGTGCGGTCGGGGTGCGAAGCGGCGAACTCCATGCCCCCCGGACCGCCGCCAGCGTGGGCGACGATGACGGCCCGGTCGATGTCGAGCGTGTCGAGCACGGCGAGCACATCGGACGCATGGTGGTGGTGGGAGTAGCCGTCGTCGGGCACATCCGACTCGCCATGGCCACGCCGATCGAGTGCCACCATGCGCCGACGATCGGCGAGGAGTTCGGTGGCGCCATCCCAGGCACGCCGGTTCGAGCACCAGCCGTGCATGAGGACGATGGGGATCCCGTCGCCGCGGTCGTCGAACGCGATCGCGACTCCGTCGGCAGTGGCGACTCTCATCGCATCTCGATCACGGCTCGACCGAGGTACGCCCCGGCTTCGAGTTCATCGAACACCGCAGCCGTCTCGTCGAGCGAGCCGACACGTGAGATGTGGCTGCGAACCACTCCGCGCGCTGCGAGGTCGACGAGTTCGCGCATGTCCTGCACCGTGCCGACGGCGGAGAAGATGATCGTGGGATCCTTGTAGAAGAGCTCGAAGGGACTGACTCCGAACACACCCTGATCGGTGGCGGGCAGTCCGACGGCGACGAACAGACCCCGTTTGCGGAGCAGGTCGAAGCCGAGGCGATAGCCCGACATGCTGGCGGCGAAGACGAGCGATGCATGCGCTCCGCCGAGCGATGCGGCGAGAGCAGGAGC
>CAYVUO010000008.1:0-28783 GCA_964454715.1 uncultured Bifidobacterium sp.
TCGACACGGTCATCTATCCCGCTCGGCTCGTGCGCACGCTCGATCGTGGTCGTCCCGTAGCCGAGGCTGTCGCCGTGCGTGGTGATCGCGTGCTCGCCGTCGGCACCATGGAAGAGCTCGCCGCCTACGGCGCCGCACGCATGGACGACCGATTCCGCGATCACGTCATCACCCCTGGCTTCGTCGAGGCGCATACGCATGTGTTCGGTGCGCGACTGTGGGACTTCCCCTACGTCGGCTTCTACGACCGGTCCGACCCCGACGGCCGGCGTTGGAAGGGTTGCACGTCCATCGCTGCAGTCATCGATCGCTTGCGTGAGGCGGAGTCGCGTCTCGATGGCGATGAACTGCTCGTCGCGTGGGGATTCGACGCCGTCTACCTCGGCGGCGCGCGACTCTCCGCCAGTGATCTCGACCTCGTCTCACGCTCACGGCCGATCTTCGTACTGCATGCGAGCGGTCATGTCGCGACGGTGAACAGTGCCGCTCTCGAGATCGGGAATGTCGCTTCGCACACCGGGGTCGTCGGTGTCGTCGTCGATCGCGATGGACGACCCGACGGCGAACTGCAGGAACCGGCAGCGATGTCGCTCGTGCCGGGGCTCGCCCAGATCTTCGGTGGGTCCGACCCGGCTGCAGTGCTGCATCGATTCGCGAGCGAGGCAGCGAACGCCGGGTGCACGACGGTCGTCGATCTCGGCACCGCTACTCCCACCACTCCCGACCTGCTCGCCACCACTCGAGCGATCGTCGATGACCCGAGCTTCCCGGTTCGACTCTCGTCCTTCCTCATGGCCGGACGTGCGATCGATCCCGAAGGAGCACGGTCACTCATCGACGATCTGCGCGGCCACAGCAGCGACGCGTTCCGCGTGGGGCACATCAAGATCGTGCTCGACGGCAGCATCCAACAGGGCACGGCGCGCCTGTTGCCTCCGGGCTATCTCGATCCTGATCGACGCGGCATCTGGGTGACCGCACCCGAGACGTTCCGCGAGGTCTTCATCGCCTTCCACGCCGCCGGTGCGCTCATCCACGTGCACTGCAACGGCGATGAGGCCACCGAACTCTTCCTCGACGTGCTGGCCGAGGCCCTCGAACGCCATCCGCGTTGGGATCATCGCCACACCGTCACCCACTCGCAGCTCACGACCGCCGATCAGTACGCGCGCCTCGCTGCGCTCGGCGGTTGCGCCAACATCTTCTCGAACCACATCTGGTACTGGGGCGACCAGCATCGCGACATCACGATCGGCCCCGATCGCGCCGCCCGAATGGACGCGGCCGCAACTGCGCTCTCGCTCGGCGTGCCGATCTCCCTCCATTGCGACACACCGGTCACGCCGATCTCTCCGCTCGCCTCGATGCACCATGCCGTCAACCGACTCACGGCATCCGGTCAACCGCTCGGACTCGACGAGTGCATCACTCCCGCCCAGGCGCTCGAGGCCCTCACGCTCGGAAGTGCATTCATGCTGCGAATGGATCACGAGATCGGTTCGCTCCGAGCCGGAAAGTTCGCCGACCTGGCAGTGCTCGATGCCGATCCACTCGCGGTCGCACCGGACGAGATCATCGACATCGGCGTGGTCGCGACTGCCCGCGGCGGCGTCATTCGCTCGTGAGCGACACACGACTCCCGGTCACCGTCATCGGTGGCTATCTGGGAGCTGGCAAGACCACGCTCGTGAACCATGTGCTCACGCAAGCCCGCGAACCGATCGCAGTGTTGGTGAACGACTTCGGTGATCTCGACATCGATGCGTCACTCATCGCATCGACCGACGCTGATGTCGTGTCGTTCACGAACGGCTGCGTGTGCTGCGATCTCTCCGACGGCCTCATCGCTGCTCTCGACCGCATCCGAGCGCTCGACCCCGGGCCGCGACGGATCCTCATCGAGGCGAGCGGTGTGAGCGAACTGTCGACCATCGCCAACTATGCCGCGCTGCCGGGGCTGCGGCTCGATGCGTCGATCTGCGTGGTCGATGCGGAATCGATCGAGGCGCGAAGCGCAGATCGCTGGGTGGGCGATCTCGTCGTCGCCCAACTGCGCGCCGCCGATCTGATCGTCTGCAACAAGATCGACCTCCTCGACACCGACGGCATCGCACGCGCTCACGCCCACATCGAATCGATCGCGCCCAATGCCGTCGTGATCGATGCCCGCAACGGCGAGATCGACCCTGAGATCCTGTTCGACAACGATCGATCGTCTGGCGTCGCCTCGACGACCGATCTTCACCCGCATGCAAATGATGAGGACGCATCGTCGATCTTCATCTCCTGGGTCCGTCGGTTCTCGGCGCCGGTGCCGCTCGACGAACTGATGCACGCGATCAACCAGTTGCCCTCCTCGGTCGCTCGGGCGAAGGGTTTCGTTCGGGTGGTCGACGAACACGGCGAACGATCGGTGCTGGTGCAGGTGGTCGGCCGGCGGCGGAAGGTGATCGAGGCGCCGCCCGACCCCCAGGCCGCGAACGCCCTCTCTCTCATTGCGATTCGGGCGGATTTCGATGACGCAGTCGTCTCGCCGCTCTTGGCCCGTCCGACCGTGTGCTGATGCAGTCTGAGTACGCTCCGACACCGGAGCGGCGGACGACCCGCTCATCTCCCGACGAACGACGAGGACGTCAGTGACCGGCGTGCTACTCCATCACGAGAGGATCCCGACCTCGATCACGGGCGCGGTCGCGTACCGCATCCGTTACGCGTCGCATGACCTAAAGGGTCGCCCCACCGAATCAACTGGTCTCGTGATCGCACCCGAGGGTGACGGTGTCGATCGACGCGTCATGTCGTGGGCCCACGGCACCACCGGAATCGGCGATGCTGCGTGCCCGTCGGCACAACCCGATCCTGCGCGCGAACTCACGCTCTACTACGCGCCCGGAAGCACGACGCAGATCGACTACGGCATCCCCGGACTGCAGAGGTCGATCGACGACGGCTGGGTGGTCGTCGCCACCGACTACCAGGGACTCGGCCCGCCGGGTGTGCACCAGTACACCGTGAATCGCACGAACGCGATCGACGCCGTCACCATCGTGCACGCCACGCGCGAGCTTCCCGTCGGCGCCGGCACGCGCTTCGGCGTGATCGGTTGGTCGCAGGGCGGGGGCACGGCTGCTGCGGCCGTCGAACTCGACGACGCCGACTATGGCGACCTCACGATCGTCGGCACGGCCTGCATGTCGCCGGGCGTTCCGATCATCGGGCTCAAGCAACCCGGCCTCGGTGCAGCCGTCGGTGGTGGAGGTCCCATCCCTCCCGACGGTCACCTGTTCATGATCCTGGCCGGCATGGTGGCGGCGTTCCCCGACTCCTTGTCGCTCGACGACGTCTTCACACCCGTCGGCAAGAAGGTGTTCGAGACCGGTTGGAACGTGCAGCCGACCCACCACATGAACGACTCACTCGCGCGCGCCTTCAAGCATGAGGGGCCCGTCATGGCCATCGATCAGTCGAAGTTGCCGGCCTGGTTGCAGGCCTTCACCGAGGCGTCGGCCACGCTCCGCAGACCCAATGCCCCGATCCTCGTTCTGCGCGATGCTCAGGACGACAACGGGCCCTGCCCCACGAGTTGGCAGCTCGGCTACATCGAGGCGATCGAGGCACTGGGCGGCGACATCTCCGAGACCGTCTACCCGGCGTGTGATCACTTCGCGCTGCCGAACCACTCGATCGACCACGCTCGGGAGTGGCTCGCCGCCAAGTTCTGACACGCGTCGATCAGCCGACCGACGTACGCTCTCGCCATGGGAAAGTTCGCGAATAGCAAGGCTCTCGCTGGTGCAAGCCTCGGCGTGTTGCGGAGCGACAAGAAGCTCGCCACCATCCCGGTCGTTTCGGCCGTGACGTGTGGAGTCATCGCAGTCGCAGTCGGCGGAGGCATGGCGCTCACTGCCGACTTCGTCTCCAACCCGGCCCCGGGACAGGACGACTTCTCCTTGACACCGGTGTCGTGGGTGGTGGGGATCGTCGGTCTGTTCGTGATCGGACTCGTCGCGCAGATGTTCGCAGCCGCCCTCATCGCTGCCGCCAATGAGCGACTCGATGGCGGAAGCCTCACGATGGGTCAGGCATTCTCGAAGGCCACCACTCGCATGCCGTCGATCCTCGGGTGGTCGGCGATCAACTCGACGGTCGGTCTCGTGCTTCAGACGATCCGCGACAAGGCCGGGCTGTTGGGCGACATCGCTGCTGGTCTCTTCGGTGCTGCGTGGAACGTGATCACGTGGCTCGTGTTGCCGATCATCGTCGTGGAGGGCATCGGCCCAATCGCTGCGATCAAGAAGTCGGCGACCCTGCTCAAGTCGACATGGGGAGAGAACCTGTTCGCGCAGGCCGGGATCGGCCTCATCGGCTTCCTGCTCATGCTCCCCGGCATCGTCGTGTTCGGCGCACTCAGCTTCGCCGTTCCGTTCGCCGGCATCCCACTGCTGCTCATCTGGATCGTCGTCATCGGCTGCCTGATGTCCGCTCTTGGCGCCATCTATCGCACTGCGCTCTACCGCTTCGCCGTCGGTCTCCCCAATGGTGGGGCCTTCACCCAGGCCGAGTTGGCCGACGCGTTCAAGACGAAGGTCTCGACGGGTCGTCGCCGCTGACGACCCTCAGTCGTCGAGTTCCGACCACGAGCGGGTCGGATAGAGCGAGACGGCCGGTTCGAACAGCCATTCATCTCGGTACGCGCGGCGCGTGAGGTAGGTGATCACTGCGTCATCGTCGGCCGCATCGTCAGCGATGAGTCGATCGAGCGCGTCCATGCCCTCCTGACGCGACGCGGGACGGAACCCGAGCAGCGGCTCGAGTTCATCGCATTCGATCTCGTCGATCAGCGCGCCGTAGCGACGCTTGCGATCCATGATCCTGATGAGGATCGCCGCGTCGCCAGCGCGCGACTTGGCGAATGCATCGGCGAGATGCGGTTGCACGTCCTTCTCGAGTGACCAGATGGCCGCATCGGCCAACACATCCTTGGTGCCATGATCCTCGGGCATCAGCGGGCGTTCGACGACGAGCCCAGCCGCCTCCGCAAGTGACTCACACGTCGCCCTGTCACCTAGGTAGCGGTAACACAGGAACCACGCCAGCGACTCACGTGGGTGCGCGTTCACGGAGATGGCATGGATCGGGATCATTCCCCGCACGTTCTGCTGCACTCGGTAGTACTGCGCTGCGAACTTCGTGTACGGGATTCCCGAGACCTCTTGGTAGAGGTGGAAGAGGCCGGTGAGTCCACCGCTCGGATTCCAGAACTCGCGAGCACAGATGTTGCCGAGATCCTCGAGCGGGTCACCGAAGTGACCCCACTCGAGATCGATGATGGCGCTCACCCTGTCGCCGTCGAACATGAAGTTCACCGGCCCAGTGTCGCCCTGCACGAGCGAGAGTCGAGCCATTGAGTCCGGCGCATTGCGACGCAACCAGCGCACTCCGAAGGTGATCAGCGGGTCGCGGTAGTGCTCGAGGAATCCCGACCACTGCTCGAGCGCGAGGTCGACGTCGTTGAGCGCGGCCTCCTGGGGCGTGGTCGGGATGTACGGCATCACATCAGCGAGCCCGAGCGCGTCGAGATCGAGGGTGTGCATGCGAGCGATCACCCGGATGAAGTCCTCCATCACCGCACGCTGTTGCACGGGATCATCGAGCTTGTCGATGTCCGATCGGCCTCTCACCCGTTCGAACAATGTGCAGTGAAGATCGTCGTTGACCCCGTAGACGTCGGGAACGGGGATGTCGGTGGCGCCGAGCGCCTGGATGATCCGGGTCTCGCGCACCAGCGAGGTCGACGATCGCAGGCCGGCAGGTGTGCGCTCGAGCCGCAGGAAACCCTCTAGAACCGAGCCATCGGGTCGGGTGACGTCGACGACCCACGCCTCGCGTCGGGCCACATGGCGTTGCAACCGGGTGATCTCTCCGCCGCCGACCTGGGCGATCCACTCGACCGTGCCCTCGGGAAGATCGTGCTTGAAGTCCATCTCTCGCCCCCTCGTCACGCCGCAAGGTAGTCAGCGCGACGACCACTCGCTCGGCACACGATCGAAGGAACACATCCGACTACGCTCCGTTGCGTTCGAGCGGCGCCCGACCGGACCGTTCGGCGCTGTGATCGTCGTTCTCGAGAGCGATCACCTCGACTGGAACGGGTGGCGATGAAGCACGCAAGGAAGTCCGAGCGGAGGGGTCGCGCGTTCGCAACCTTCGCAGTCGCCGCACTCATCGCCTCCCTGAGCTTCGTCGGCCTCTCGGTGGGGCCCAACACCTCGATGGCCAGCGCCGCCGACGGCGACATGACACTCACTGTCACGACGCCAGCACCGTCGACCACCGTGACGATGCCGATCAGCGGAATCACCGGCACAGTCACCATCGCGTGGGGCGACACCACCAGCGACTCGTTCTCCACGGGTAACGACTTCCCCCACGTCTATGCGAGCGCAGGCACCTACACGATCACCATCAGTGGAACCTTCAGCGCCTTCGGCAACTGCGTCGGATACACGGGAGCCGAGTACATCACGGCAGTGACCGCTTGGGGGAGCAATGGAACGTCGAGCTTCGGCTGCGCCTTCTACGGAGCGAGCTCGCTGGTGGACGTTCCCTCCGCGCTTCCCACCTCAACGCCCGTATTCAACATGTACGCCATGTTCACGGGGGCGACGTCGTTCAATGATGACATCAGCGGATGGGACATGAGCAGCGTGATCAACATGAGTGCCATGTTCGACCGGGCATCATCGTTCAATCAGGGCATCGGATCGTGGGACACGAGCAATGTGACCGCCCTGTTCGCCGTCTTCCGCAATGCGACGGCCTTCGATCAGGACATCAGCGCATGGGACACCAGCAATGTGACAGCGATGAACGAGATGTTCAGTGGAGCGACTTCGTTCAATCAGGACATCAGTGACTGGAACACTGCATCAGTCACCAGCATGGGATTCATGTTCGCCAACGCGACCTCCTTCAACAACGGAGGCGTCGCACTCGACACCGTAGGCAACTCCTGGAACACCGGGCTCGTCACCGACATGTCCTACATGTTCCTGCAGGCCGTGGCATTCGATCAGGACATCGGCGGATGGAACACCTCGAACGTCACGACGATGCAGTCGATGTTCAAGGGCGACCCACTCTTCGACCAGGACATCAGTGGCTGGAACACCAGCAACGTCACCACGATGGCCTACATGTTCAATGACGCGGCGGCCTTCGATCAGGCCATCGGGGTCTGGAACACCGGTTCCGTCGTCAGCATCACGGGCATGTTCGCAGGGGCTACCTCGTTCAATCACGACATCGGTGGCTGGAACACCAGCAACGTCACCGACATGAACGCCGCTCTTCGCGATGCCGTTGCCTTCAACCAAGACATCGGGGCCTGGGACACCGGCAATGTGACTGCGATGAACTGGATGTTCAAGGGAGCGACGTCGTTCGATCAGGATCTGAGCGCGTGGGACACCTCGTCCGTGATTGACATGAGCTTCATGTTCCTCGATGCGACGAGCTTCAACAACGGTGGAGCACCGCTCGTTCCCTCCGGAGGCATGTGGGACACGAGTGCAGTCACCAACATGGGCCACATGTTCCGAGCTGCGAGTTCGTTCGATCAGGACCTCGGGGACTGGGACATCTCGAGCGTCACCACAATGGACATGATGTTGCACAACGCGGGCCTGTCCGCAAGCAACTACGGCGCCACCCTCGTCGGTTGGGCTGTGCAGACGCCCCAGACCGGAGTCGCACTCGGCGCCGCGGGGCTCTCCTACCCCGCATCGGCTGCCACGTCCCGATCGACCCTCATCACCACGTACAGCTGGACGATCACAGGGGACACGCTGAGCCCCGATGACAACATGACCCTCACGGTCGAGATCACCGATCCTTCGACCAACATCGAGATCCCGATCAACGGCGATCTCACCGGAATCGTGGTCATCGACTGGGGCGATGGCAGCACGACTTCGGTCTCAGCCGCCGCCAACGTCGCCCACACCTACGTCACCACCGGCACCTACACCATCGTGATCCTCGGGACGTTCAGCCACTACGGCTCCTGCGACGAACCGGATGGTCAAGACCTCATCACTTCGGTCACAGCATGGGGCCTGAACGGCACCACCAACCTCTCCTGCGCCTTCGCCAATGCCTCGTCATTGACGTCCGTGCCCGCCGCACTCCCTGTCTCGACGCTCGTCACGGACCTCTCGTTCATGTTCAGCGGAGCGAGTGCGTTCAACGGTGCGATCGGGGGATGGAACACGAGCAACGTCACCACGATGGAGGGAATGTTCTCCTACGCGGCGGCATTCGATCAGGCGATCGGTGGATGGGACGTCAGCAACGTCACCACCACTCGATCCATGTTCGGCTTCGCCACTTCATTCGATCGAAGTCTCGATGCGTGGGACACGTCGGCGATCACCGACATGGACATGATGTTCTACGGGGCGACGGCGTTCAACGGAGACATCGACAGTTGGAACACATCGAACGTCACAACGATGAGCCTGATGTTCCGGGAGGCGTCTTCGTTCAATCAGCCCATCGGAAACTGGAACATGAGCAACGTCACCAGCATCTTCGAGATGTTCCGTGAAGCCACGTCCTTCAACCAGCCGATCGGCAGTTGGGACACCAGCAGCAACGTCTACCTCCAGGGAACCTTCTATGGAGCCACGGCGTTCAACCAGCCAGTTGGCAACTGGAACACCAGCAACGTCATCAACATGATCGCGACGTTCGCCTATGCGCCCTCGTTCAACCAGAGTCTGAACTGGAACACCAGCAACGTGACCTCGATGAGCGGAATGTTCTACAACGCATTCGCGTTCAATCAGAGCCTGAACTGGGACACCAGCTACGTCACGAACATGCAGGACATGTTCGGTGGCGACTCCGCATTCGATCAGAACCTGGCGAACTGGAACATCGGCCGGGTCACCACGATGCTTCGCATGCTCGATGGTTCAGGGCTCTCCACCAGCAACTACAGCAACACCCTGATCGGCTGGGGCGGACAGTCGACACGAAACAACGTCACGCTTGGTGCCAATGGGTTGCTCTACGACCAGTCGGCCGTGGCAGCACGCAACGTGCTGGCCACGAACCGCATTTGGACGATCTCCGGCGACAGCCTCGCCCAGAGTCCCACCACGACCACTACCAGCACCTCGACCACCTCGAGCACGAGCACGACCAGCACCACGATCGGGCTGGCGCCCGTGGTGCCCACGTTCACCGGCTGAGCCACCGTCCAGCCGCCCGTGACCTCGTTGCGGCCGAGTCCGCGGCAGACTCGGGCATGGCCATCGTTCCGATCGTCGACATCTCCGATCCCGACGCGACATCCCGGGCGGAGCTCGATCGGGCCTGCCGCGACCACGGGTTCTTCCTGTTGGTCGGTCACGGCCTCGACGATGTGATCTCCGAGACGTGGGCCGCGACCGAGCGGTTGTTCGACGCTCCCCGCTCGGTGCGCACCGCCATCATGCGCGACGAGGCGAACCCTCTGGGCTGGTTCGATCGCGAGCTCACGAAGCGCATGCGAGACCACAAGGAGGTCTTCGACTTCGTCGACCCCGCCGCCGGCGACTCCATGAACCGTTGGCCCGACCTGCCGGGCTTCCGAGATGCGATGGTGCAGCACTTCGATGCGATGAGTGCACTCGCCACCCGAACGCTCACCCTGCTGCACGAGGTGCTCGGGCTCGGCGACGCCTCACGAACCGCTCTCGCCTGCGCTCGCCCGGGCAGCACGGTGCGTCTCAACCTCTACACGGTGGGCGACCCCGTGCCCGACGACGAACGCGAGGGCCTCGCCACACTCGGCGATGTCGCGCTCGGCCATCACACCGATCCCGGCACACTCACACTGCTGCTGCAGGACGACACCGGTGGTCTCCAAGCACTGTCGCACGACGCCGGCTGGATCGACGTTCCTCCGGAGCCGGGCACGATCGTCGTGAATCTCGGCGACTGCACCCAGGCCTGGACCAACGATCGCTATCGGGCAGCAGTGCACCGCGTCGTACCGATGACGACGCAGCGTCGCTTCTCGATCCCCTACTTCGGCAATCCCCCGCGCGACACGATCATCGAACCGCTCCCCGAACTGGCCGCCGACGGCCCGCACTACCGACCGTTCGCATGGCGCGAGTTCATGGCGGCGCGCGCCTACGACAACTTCAGCGATCTCGGCACCGACGACACGCAGGTCACCGACTTCCGCATCTGAACTCCGTCACCGCTCGGCGGAGGAGTAGTTTCGCGCCATGCGGATGCGACGCGGAGCGGCAGCGCTCGGAGTGCTCGGTGTCGGTGCAGCGGGAGCAGGAGCGCTGCTCGCCACAAGTGCGACGGACGCCGTTGCCGTCCCTCCCAACACCTTGGTGGTCGACACCCTCACCGACGGAGCTGCCAATCCGACCGATTGCACCACCCCGGTGGCACTCTCATGTTCACTCCGAGACGCGCTCGATGCCGCCGACGACGGCGACACGATCACCTTCACCCCGGGCCTGACCGGCACGATCTCGCTCACCGACGGCGTACTCCTCATCCGCCACGGGATCACGATAGACGGACCGGGCTCGTCATCGATCTCCATCGATGCTCACGGACTCTCCGGAGTCCTCAGCGTCGCAGGAGGCATCCACGGTTCGCTGGAGATCGAGGGGATCTCTCTCCTCAACGGGTACGGACGAGCGGCTGCGTTCTACTCCTACATGGCCCTCGACGAGACCCGCTTCACCGATGTCGTGATTTCCGGAACCGTTGCTGGCAGCTCGGGTGCCGTCTACATGTGGGCTCAAGGTGACGTCACCTTCGATCGCTGCCGGATCATCGACAACGAAACGAACGGCAACACGATCGGGATTCGAGCCGACGGCAGAGTCCGATTCATCGATTCGATGGTGAGCGGCAACGTCGTTTCTTCGAATGGTTCGGCCGCAATCAAGATCGACGCACGATTCGACGACGCCGAGCTCATCCGGACCGAGGTCTCCGACAATTCGGCACCGGTAGCCGTCAATCTGGCGGGCAACATCGATCAGAGTGTCAGCGACAGCGTCATCACCAGGAACTCCGGTACGGCGGTCGTGGTGCGTCAGGGAAGGTCGAATTCGATCTCTCGCACGACGATCTCCGACAACCTGGCCGGGGGCGTGCTCGTCATGGGCGGCGAATCGTTCGCCATCTACGACTCGACGATCTCGGGGAACTCCTCGGCAGAATCCGGCTCCGCAATCCGCGCGATCAACATGTACTCGGGCGTCCCCGGCGGCACTGCGATCACCGTGGCGAACACCACGATCGCCGAGAACGAGTCCACGATCGGCGCCGCCGTCTTCCTTGCCACGAGTGCGCCAGTGCGATTCATCCAGTCGACCATTTCGCTCAACACGTCCGCCTCACCACGAGCAAGCGGCATCGAGGTCAGCGTGTCCGACGGCAACCCGAACCTCTCGTTGGTCGGCACGATCCTCGCCGGAAACCTCTCGAACGGCGGGACGACCCCGAACGATGCCTCCGCGTGGGCGCCCGTCATCGTCGGGGCTGAGAGTTCGCTCCTCGGTGCCATCACGGACGATGTGACGATCGCCGACCGATCCACCGATGTGTTCGGACTCGACCCGAGGCTCGCGCCGCTTGCCGACAACGGTGGTCCCACCCGAACGATGGCGCTGCTCGCCGACTCACCGGCCATCGATGCCGGCCCGGCGGAGTTGCCAGTGTTCCCGAACTCCCAATGGGATCAGCGGGGTACGCCGTTCTCACGCGTGTTCGGCGGACGCCTCGACATCGGAGCGTTCGAGGCGCAGTTCACGCCCGAACGCCCGATCGTTCCGACGTTCACGGGCTGAGTTCGAATGGCCCCCTGCAGTGGAGGCCGGATCAGCGACCGACCAGGCCGGCGTCGATCTTCATCTGGAGACCGGTGACGTAGCGCGCCTCGTCGCTGGCGAGGTAGATGACGGCGTTCGACACGTCGACGGGCTCGATGAACTCGACGGGCATGGTGTTCATGAACACCGGGCCGACGGTGAAGGCCCGCTCCTCGATGAGTGCGCCGAGACCGGGCACGTTGCCCATAGGCGTGGTGACGCCAGCCTGATGGATGGAGTTGGCGCGGATGTTGTACTCGCCGTACTCGATCGCCAGCGCGTTGACGATGCCGACGAGACCGTGCTTTGCCGCCGTGTACGACAGCGTGAACGGCTGTCCCTTGAGGCCGGCGGACGAGCTGATCACGATGATGCTGCCGCCCTGACCACGCTCGAGGAGGTGCGGGAGCACGGCCTGCACCGTGTTGAACGCGCCGGTGAGGTTGACGTCGATGACGTCCTGCCACTGCTGTTGCGTCAGCTCGTGCGTGCGCGACCAGTTGAGGATGCCGGCGTTGGCGACGACGGTCGTGATGTAGCCGAGTTCGGCGATGCCGCGCTGGGCGAGTGCCTTCAGCGCGTCGGGGTCGCGCACATCGACGCGCTCCCACACACAACGTCGACCGGTGGCCTCGACGAGGCGGACGGTCTCGGCGAGATCCTCGGGCGTCGCCGGCTCGACACCGCTGGTGCCGACGGGACCACAGATGTCGCTGATGATCACATCAGCGCCCTCCTCGGCCATGCGAACGGCGTGCGAGCGACCCTGGCCGCGTGCGGCACCGGTGATGAAGGCGACCTTGCCTGCGAGACGTGCCATTTCCAATCTCCCCCTCGGTGAGCGGCCCCTCGGCCGAGCAGGAGACTAACCGGCCGATACGCGCTCGGCCGCGGGCGAGATCAAGCGTTGTCGGAGTGGTCGAACCCCACGTGACCGTCACCCTTGAACAGCATCTGGTCGTACCCCTCCTTGTGCCCGAACACCTCGTTGAGCGACGCCGGGCCGTAGGAGAGGTAGATCGTGCGGCGACCGGGACCATCGCCCGCAGGCGGCGGCGCGGCGTGCATCGCGTCGGGGAAGTGCAGCGTCACATCACCCGGCTCGGCGGTCACCCGCACGATCGGGAGTGACACTGCCTCGTTGCCAGCGGGACGTCGTGCGGTGGCGAGATGCGAGCCGGCGAGGAACTGCATCTCACCGGTCTCGACGTTCATCGCTCGCACCTGCACCCCTAGATGCATCGACGGACACAGCACGGGGTGACCGCCGAGACCACAGTCGACATGCCATGCGAGGTCGGTGAGTCCGCCCTGCACACCGGGGTTCTTCAGCACCGCGAAGTGTCCGTTGCCGTGATCGGGATGGGCGACGAATGAGGGATCGGCGCAGTCGACGAGTGCCCGCACCCGGGCATCGGTGTCGAGTGCAGCGATGCTCGGCGACGACAGGCTCGTGTAGTGGAGCTGACACACGCGGTCGACTCCGTCGGGGCCGGTCACCCACCACGATTCGCCATCGGTCGGCGAGGCCGCGGCAGCGAGGCGATCGAGTTCGGCATCGAACACTTCGACCTCATCGGCGGTGAACACCTCGCGCACCACGGCGTAGCCATTGGCCCGGAAGAACTTGGCGATGTCGTCGAGCGAATCACGACCCCAGACGAACTCGGTGGTCGTGTCGAGTTCCGCGAAGGGAGTCGGGTCGTAGACCGGTCGTCCGTTGTAGAGGAACCGCAACAAGGGTTCCCACTCGTCGAGCAGACCGAAACCACCGCGCGAGTAGCGAACCAACTGCTGGATGTGCACGCCGGGGGCGGAGAGGTATTCGCTCGCGAATGCGGCGAACGATGCATCGGTGAACTCGACGACGGTGTCGGCATCGTTGGCGACATGCATCTCGAAGGTGATCTCGCCGTCGACGAATCGATAGGTGACGGCCCGGTCGTGGGGCAGCACGAACGCGATCGGAGCGACCTCGATGACGAGCGGGCTCGTGATCACGCGCCGCGGCCCGGCTGCGAGCGATCGGTGGAACTCGACGAAGTCGACATCGGGAACGACGAGGTTCATGGCGCAACCCTAAGTGACTCAGGTCCCATCACGACGAGCATCCATCGAGTGATCACGAACGGCTGTAGCCACCCATGCGCACGAGCAAACCAGGGCGCGCACCGGTGTCTTCGTCATCGGCGGTCACGGCCACACCCCTCACATAGGTGCGCACATAGCCCTTGGCCCTCTGCAGCATGCGCGGCGCATCGGTGGGGAGGTCGTGGGCCACGTAGGGCGGCAGCAACTGCAGCCTGTCGAGGTCGATCACGTTGATGTCGGCACGACGACCGGGCTCGAGCACACCACGATCGGCGAAGCCATAGACCTCGGCCGGGATGCCGGTCATCTTCGACACGACGAGCTCGATGGGAAGCGTGCCGGCAGCGCGATCGCGCACCCAGTACGACAGCATCGATGTGTAGACCGACGCATCACAGATGAGCGAGCAGTGCGCACCGCCATCGGCCAGACCGAGCATCGTGTTGGGATCCTCGATGAGCGTGCGGATGTGCTCGGTGTCGTAGTGGGCGTAACCATTGAGCGTGAACAACGCCAGCTGTTCACCGTCGCGCTGGAGGAACAGGTCGTAGCAGTACTCGTCGAGTGACACGCCAGCAGCAGCCGACACCGAATCGAGGTTGTCCTCACGCGCCGGCTCGTACACCGGCGGATCGGACAGCGCGAACAGCTTGGCCCCCATCATCGAGATGAACGACGCGAGCCCCGATGACGAGGCCTCGGAGAGGATGCGGGACCGACGTTCGGGGTCGCGCAGCTGCACGACGCGCTCGGCCAATGGCAGCGCGGAGACCTCGTCGTACGACGGACGACCGTCGAACTGGCTGCGAGTGGCGAAGCCGAGCAACAGACCGAGCGGTCGACCGGCCAACTGGGGAACGAGCACGGCACCTTGCTCGTTCGATTCGGCGACCCACGCCAACACGTCGCGCCAGAGTTCCGGGTTCACCTCGTTCTGACTGAGCGACATCGTCGTGCGCAGACCGGTCTCGAGCGAGATGCGAGTGAGGCGCGTGACCTCGTCTCGATAACCACCGGGGTTCGAACCGATGGCCTCGGCCGACACCGACTGGAACACTCGTCCACCACCGTCGCGCACTGCACGAGCGATGGCGTAGAGCTCCTCGTCGGCCGCGTTGGTTCCCGGCACGGGGCGACCGTCCTTCGACATGTGTGAGGGGAGACGATTGGTCGAGAACCCGACGGCCCCCGCGCGCACCGCCTCCTCGACCAACGCAGCCATGCGGGCGATGTCGTCGTCGGTGGCGGGTTCGTCGTTCGCGCCGCGCTCGTCCATCACATAGGTGCGCAACGCGCCATGAGGGATCTGCGCTGCGATGTCCATGGCGCGCGGCATGCGTTCGAGCGTGTCGAGGTATTCGGGGAACGTCTCCCACGTCCACGTGATGCCCTCGTGGAGCGCGGTGCCGGGGATGTCCTCCACGCCCTCCATGAGCTGCACCAACCACTCGTGACGATCGGGTCGCACCGGAGCGAAGCCCACACCGCAATTGCCGATCACCGTCGTGGTGACCCCATGCCAACTCGACGGTGCGAGACGGTCGTCCCAGGTGACCTGTCCGTCGTAGTGCGAATGGGGATCGACATAACCGGGCGTGACGATGAGGCCGGTGGCATCGAACTCCTCGGCGGCCTCGCCCGCCACCTCACCGACTGCGGTGATGATGCCATCGGTGACGGCGATGTCGACCCGACGGGCCGGCGCACCGGTGCCATCGACGACGAGTCCGTTGCGGATGATCAGATCGTGCACGAGATCCCCCTTCGTTCGGGCGAATCTCCCACACCGTCGGCTTGCTCGCCACCGCTCGGCCGACGATCCATCAATGGCTCGGGGCGAACAACGGGCCATCGGCCCGCCGTCGACCGGTCATCAGCTACTGCACCTGATTCACCGTGAGGATGACCGAGGGGATCTCGGGCCGGGTCGGGTTGAGCTGCGGACCGGCTGCGATGAGGCCTGTGTACTGGCTCTGCGACGACCAGACCAGTTCGTAGTGATCGCACACGCCCGCGTTGCAGGTGACGGGCACGAAGAAGTTCCAAGCGGTCACCAGTCGGAGTGCGTTCGACTGCAGCGTGAAGTCGGTGGCGGTCCAGGGGATGTCGATGCCGTTCACCCGCAACCAGATGGTGAGCGTATTGCCGGAACCGCCCTGACTGGTCTCGACCTGGGCCGAGAACTGGATGTTGTAGAGCCCGGCATTGGTGAAGGTGATCTGCGAACCGGCGACCATCGAGATGCCGCGATTGTTCGCGGTGTCGGCGTGGTCGAAGGTCATCGGATACGCAGTGTTCGCGAGGAAGCCGGGGTTGATGCTCACGTCTCCCTGGGTCGTCTGATCCCAGAAGGTGGCGACGTCACCGAATCCGACGGGGCCGGGGGGACCCTGGGGACCGGTCGCGCCATCGGCACCCGGGGCGCCAGTGGCACCGGGAGCTCCGTCGGCTCCGGGCGGGCCCTGCGCGCCAGAGGCACCGGTCGCACCGTCAGCACCGGGCGCACCTGCTGCCCCCGTCGCGCCGGTCGCTCCGATGGGACCTTGCGGACCGACGGGGCCCTGCGCGCCGGTTGCGCCGGTTGCACCCGTTGCACCCGTTGCACCGCGCAGCGAATCGATGAAGGCCTGTTCATCGCCCGTGTTCCCCAACAACAACCAGATGCGATACGCCGAGTCACCCTGCGCGCCGGTGAGCCCGGTGAGTCCCATCGCACCCTGCGCACCTGCGGCTCCAGTCGCGCCGGTGACACCCGTGGCGCTCGAACCACTCGCACCCGACGCACCATCTCGACCATTCATGCCGTCGCGCCCGCGCAGCGATGCGAGGAACTCCTGCTCGCTCCCCTGGTTGCCCTGAGCGATCCAGATGTCATAGGCGCTCGCGCCGGTGGTCCCCTTCGAATCGCAGCCATGCAGCAGCAGTGCGATCAGGGCGACCACCAGTGCGACAGCCACCGCCGCCGTGAGCGAACGGTGCACGCCCCGCGATGAGCCATGAGCCTCCACCGACCGTTCCGTCGTCATGCCGGCGAACCTACGGACGCGTCACTGCGCCGGCATCGCCCTGTGAGGTGATTCAGGAGTTCGAGGTTCGGCGCAGTGACTCGGGTTCGGTGTCGTTGCGAGCCACTACCGCACCGGCCACGTCGACGAGTCGCGTGCTCGTCTCGTCGGCCGCGGACCGCAACCGTGTCAGCGCGTCATCGACCGAGAGATCGAAGCGCTGGGCCACGATACCCGTGGCCTGATCGACCGTGGCGCGGGTCTCGATCGCCAGATGCACCCGACGCGTCATCGTCGACGCGTCCTCATCGGGATCGGCCTGCAGTAGAGCGATCGTCGCCGCATCGGCCAACGATCGGGCGACTGCGAGCTGCTCGTCGTTCACCGCCGTCGCGGCGAAGAGGTTGAGGGCGCCCAGCACCACGTCGCGGGATCGCAGCGGAATGGCATAGACCGCACCGAAACCGTGCTCACGGGCGAGAGCGGCGAAGCGAGGCCAGTCGCCATCGGAGTCGAGTGATTCATCGGCGACGCTCTCACCACTTCGGCAACACGACAGACACGGACCCTCGTCGTTCTGCACCTGGAACAGATCGAGCAACTCAGCGGCGTGGCTCGACGAACCGATCACCCGCAGTTGGCCGCGGAGATCGATGAGAAGGATCCCGCACGCCTCGATGGGGAGCAACTGCACACAACGATCGGAGAGCATCGAATAGACGTCGACGAGATCAGCGCCCTCGTTGACGGCGCGGGCGAGATCGACGAACGTGCGCGCCAACTCGACAGCACTCGAAGGATCGAGGAGGAGATCTCGGTCACTCGTGGTCACGGTTCCTCCCAATGGTCCAGTTCGAGGGTGCGGTCGATGATGGCGCGGGCGACGTCGTCGAGACGTGCATCGTTGGCGTACGCATGGGCGCGCACGAGCACCAGGGCATCGGCCACAGAAACGTCGAGACGCTCCGAAACCATGCCGGCAGCGATCTGCAGGCGTGAGTGGCTCTCGAGTTCCTCGCCCACCAGACGAGCCGACTCGAGATCGATGGCCTGACCCGACTCCATCAACAACAACGTGGCCAACGACGAGAGCACGAGCGCATCGGCGAACTCGGTCGAGGTGAGCGGACCAGCCGATGTGCGGTACGCCGTCATCACTCCCACGCGGACTCCACCGACCCGCATCGGGAAGGCGAACGCCGATGCCACGCCTGCCTCCGCCGCTCGAGCGACGAAGCCGGGCCATCGCATGAGCGAGGCGGTGCTGGCGAGGTCCTCGGCCACCACCGGTGAGATCGACGTCATCGCGTCGACCGTAGGCCCTTCGCCGAGGATCGTCTGGGCTTCATCGAGTTCCTCACCCGATCCATCGGTGCCCTCGACCGGGGTCGATCCCCCTCCTCGCATCATGAGGAGCCCGATCGGGTCGGACTGCAGCAGCGATCGCGCCACCGAACAGATGCGGGTTCCCGTCGGGCTCGTCGCATCCGCTTCGAGTTGGGCTGCGATCTCGTCCCATCGATCGGCGTTCAAATCGACACCGGCAGACACCGGATCGATCTCGCTGTGGAAACTCTCTTCGATTCCATCTTCGAATCCGATCGTGTCGCCGAGGGGGCCGCCGATTCCGATGGTAACGGCGCGATCCCCGACATCAGTGGCTCTGGACATGATTCGATGAGGGGATGTTCGAATCCATGGATGCGCGTCGAGCCGTCACCGACCACGAGATCGAGACCTTCTGGCGCGATGGAGTCGTGTGCCTGCGCCAGATCCTGCCGGTAGAGCTGCTCGACGCGATGGTCGCACCCGTCGAGCAGATCCTCCACGAGAACACGACAGCAGACCTCTCACAGATGGCCGATGCGCTCGAGGCAGGTGGCGCCACACGTCTGGCCGATGCCTCGATCGCAGAATCCGGAGTTGCACGTGGCCGATTCCTCGCCGGAACCGATCATTGGGTCGAGCACGACGCGTTCAGGGCCTTCGCCGTCGAATCGCCATTGCCGACGATCGTCGCCCAGTTGCTGCGGTCGCAACACGTGTTCCTCTACGAGGACAGCGTGCTCGTCAAGGAACCGGGAACGCAGGAGCGCACCGGATTCCATCAGGACATGGCGTACTTCCATCTCGATGGGGATCGCGTGTGCACCACCTGGGTGCCACTCGATGTGGTCGACGCATCGACCGGCGCAGTGCGCTTCGTCGTGGGCTCACACCTCGACGACACCGAGTATCGACCCAACATGTTCGTCTCCGACATGCAGATCCCCGGCACCTCTGGCGCCGACGTGCCCGACTACGACACGGTGAGCGGGGCGAGGGTCATCTCGTTCGACACCGAACCTGGCGACCTCACCGTGCACCACGCCCGCACCATCCACGGTGCAGGCGCGAACACCAGTGCGGAGCGTCGACGGCGCGCGATCAGCGTGCGCTACGCCGGCGACGAGGTCGTGTTCCGCACGAGGGCTGGCGCGCCGAGCAAACTCCACCACACGGGATGCGCCGACGGCGATGCGCTCGGGCCGCCGGCCTTCCCGGCGACCCGAACGACGAACTGAGGACCATCAGTTGAACTCGAGGCCGACGAGGATGCCTCTCTTCTCCTGACCGCGAACGATCATGAAGTTGAAGACTTGGTCGTCGGTCTGCTTCCAGGCTCCACCCCCCCAATCCTTCGGCTCGCCCGGGATCTTGATGTCGTTGTAGCGGTACGTGCCGTTTCGGAACGCGCCCGCCGATTTGGCTGAGAAGTTCGACGAGATCGACTTGAGGCCATAGGCCGATTCATCCGATGCCTCGCTCACGATCGACATGCGGGCCGCGTACTGCGGCCTCAACGGCGGAGGCGGGAGCTGCACGGGCGCTTGGGGCGCTGGCGCGACTGGCGCCTGGTTCACCGCCGCCGGATTCTGGGCGACCGGCGCTGCGGGCTGATTGACGGCGTTCACAGCGGGTGCCTGGGGCTGTTGATTCGCTCGCTGGGCCTTGGCCCATTGCACCCGCCCAGAGATGCCCCCGATCACCGCCGATGACACCACTGCGACCGCGAACTGGGCCAGCGAGAACTCGGTCTGATTGCCGACGGCGTTCTGCAGACCCCAATTGAGGGCGTAGCCCGCGGCACCGATGACGGCACCCACCACCGCACCGACGATGAAGCCAGACGCGGGCGGCACGAGGATCGATGCCGCGATCGTGGCCGCAGCGACGACGAGCGTGACGGCCCAATCGAGGAAGGAGCGGCCCGACTGATCACCGAGGTTCACCGGGTCCTGGTTGGCGTAGTCGTACCCATTCGCCGCGCCGCCCACCTTCGGGTCGAGCTGCATGAATCGGCCGAGGGCCGGCACGTACACGCGAGCGCCCATCATCACGTACTGCGTCTTCAGCGCTTCGGTCTCGTTGCCGGCACCGGCCTGCCATGTTGCTGTGCTCTGACCGGCGACGGTCGGAACGGGAACGGTGAGCGGCGTGCCGAACGGGTCGTACACCTGCGGCGCTCCGAGGGGCGCACCCTTGTCGTCGGTGACGAAGAACTTCGATCCATTGAGACCGATGTACGACCATGTGATCGCCGAACTCGAGTACTGACGCACGAACGTCGCACCACCCGCCAACGGGAGTTCCTGCACCAGTGGCGTACCGTCCGCTCCCAAGGTCACGCCGCCGATCGCGTAGTTCACGGTTCCGGGGTTCGGTCCTCCGGTCGTGGTCTTCGACAGGATCGACCCACTGGCGGAACGCAGGTACGCAACCGTGATCGTTCCATCGGTGGCGGCGATGAGATTGTTGGCGGCGTCGTAGGTGAAGGTGTCGGGACCGACCTTCGTGGCGTTGCCGCGAGCGTCGTACTCGATGCCTCCGGCTACCGCGGGATCATCCGACGACACCAACTGATCGGCACCGTTGTAGCGATAGGTGTAACTACCTGTCGTCGCGCCATTGGTCTGCACCGTCTGCGAGGTGCGGTTCGAATTGGCGTCGAAGGTGTACGACCATGACTTCGCAGCATCGACGAGACCGGACGAGACCGAAGCTGACGAGAGGTGACCCGACGCGTCATGCACGTAGTCGAAGGTCGATGTTCGCCCGAGAGCGGTGAACGACGCGGAGGAGATGTTTCCTGCGGCAGAGATCGTACGCGAGTTCGCGTACGAACCGCTCGGCGAGGTCCATGTCGTCGCGATCGGGAGATTCGACTGGTTGTAGGTGATCGACGATGAGAGACCATTGCCGTAGGCGTTGCCCTTCACGGTGCCGTCGTCGTTGAAGCTCGTGGTCGCGAGCACACGACCATCGAGCGCCGTCGAGACGAGGCGCCCAGAGTCGTCGTACGCCATGGCCAGCACCGACGGCGCCGCACCCGGCACCGTCGTGGTGATCGTCTTGGCCGAGCCCGTCACTGTGTCGTACACCGTGGTCACGACCACGCCGTAGGGGTCGGTCGTGCGCACGCTGCGGCCCTTGAGGTCGGCCTCCGAACGGGTCACCAACTTGGTCTTGCCGATCACATCGGTGGATTCGTTCACCAGTGGGTTGCCGTCGACGGCGTAGGTCGAGGTGGTGCGCGTGGTCTGACCCAAGCCCAAGGTCTCGACCGCCGCAATACGCCCGGCTGCGTCGTAGGTCGTGCAGGTCGTGGCCCCGCCCGACACCTGCGCGGCGACGGTGCGACCAGCGGCATCGAGCCACTTGGTCGCGGTAGGCCCGTCCCCGCCGTCGGCACCGGGAGTGATGGTCGAGCGGCTCATGCCACCCTGGTTCGCACTCTTGGCACCCGGACACGGAGCCGTGGCCGATTCGGTGTTGCCCCAATAGACGATGCGGTAGGCGTTGCCCGCCGGCTGCACTGACGAATCCTGTCGGCCCCACGCCGAACCAGACTTCACCGCCTCGTAACCGAGGGTCGTCACCGCGCCACCCTGGTTGACGCGACTCGTCACCTGACCCGACGAGGGATCGGCGTACGTCGACTTCGTGAACGTCTCGGCCGGGCTGGCCACGGCGGTCGGATCGATCGACTTGGTCGTCGTCGCATAGCCGTACTGCGGCCGCAGTCGTGCCGTTGGGATCGACTGCACGACGTCTCCCGTATCGGGGCCGCTCCACGTGAGGTTCATCGATGCGGCCGAAGAAGGTGAGAGCACATCGACGCGGATCTGCTGGAGACCAGCGGGGAGATCGAGGTCCTTGCACGCGTCAGCCGTGCACAGAAGGTTGTTGATGCGCAACTTCGCCGTGGAGTTGGAGGAAGTGAATGAGTACTTGCCCGCCTTCTCGACCGAGAGAGCACCGGTCATCAACGCCGACCAACCCGATGCATTGCCGGCCGGTGATGCGTCCCAGTTCACCAATAGCGAAGGCGCGACGATTCCGCCCCGTCGCGGGCCGAGTTCCTGCACTGCACCCGACGTCGTTCCCGATGTCGAGGGCCAATAGGTGACGTCGAGCCCCGTCAACGCCCGACCATCGGGACTCGAATCGAACTCCTGGTCGTAGGAACGTTGGGTGATCTGCGCGCTCGCCAACGACGCCTTCGTGGGGCCGCGGGTCTCGACCAATTGCCCGTTCTCGTAGGTGTTCGTCGTGACGAGTCCATCGAACGAGACAGACCGAAGGAGGTGGCCCGTGCGATAGTCCCACTCGTTCGTCGAGACCTGGCCTGACACGTTCGTCAACTGCTTGGTGAAGAACGTCGTCGGATCGAACAGCACCTGCGAGACGACCTTCTTCGAGCACGAGTCGGAGACGGTGCTGAACTGCGTACTCGTGTAGCCGTAGGTGCGCGTGCAGCGAGGTGCGCCTGCTGATGCAGCGAAGTCGGTCATCGAGGCGACGCGACCCTCGTCGTCATAGGTGATCGCGGACCAGTACTGGGCATCCGCACCGTCGATCACACCGGCGGCTGCAGCCGCAGCGACGAGTGGACCGCGGGTGGTGCTGATCCGGCCGGCGGCGTCGTAGGCGAAGTCATAGACCTGCGCACCGCTCTTGGCCTCGGGAAACTCGATGATGCGACCGATCGACGACGCGCCCGCCGGGGTGTTCACGTACATGACCGTGGTGGTCGAACCGTCCCAGAACTTGACTTGGCACAACATCCCGGCCGGCGCGGCGACGAAACCTGCAGCAGGGGCCGGGCACGCACCTCCGCCGTACACGAAGGTGACCGACCGCTTCGAGACCGGGTCGGTGATCGACTCGAGCACGCCGTTCGACCACTTCTGCGAGAGCATCGGCTTGTCGGCGCTCGCGATGCCGCTGAGGTACGACGTACCGGTGTCATCGGGGGCCGAGAAGTTGGCCGTCGACTGCTTCGACGTGACCGACCATGTGCCGTCCTCGTTGCGTTGCAGCACGGGTGCGAGACCACTCGTGTTGACGTCGGAGCCCGAGAGCTGAACGGGCGAGTAGGCGTCGCCCAACTTGCGGTAGTTCGAGATCACACCGTTCTGTGCGACGAGGCCGACGGACCCATCCTCACGCGACACGACATAGGTGTAGGGCGACGAGGTCGCTCCCTGGAGGTCCCACCCGGCCGGCACGCCCTTCTCGGGGAGGTTCGAGGCCTGGAACCGCAGACCGAAACCGACACCGCCGGCGAGCGAGGCCATCGCATGCGACGACCACGCCACGCTCGCCTCGCCCGAGGCAAGGGAGACGGCGACGCCGCCGACTGCGTCGAGTTCCTGTACATCGGCCATCTGAACGTCGACGTTGAACGTGCCACCGACCACACCCCTTCCCGGAGACTCGGCTCGCCAGACGTAGACGTTTCCGTGGGCGAGACCGGCGCCCGCAGGAACGCGGATCGATGAACCGGACGAGTCATAGGTCTTGGTGCCGAACGACGACTTGCCATCGGAGAGATCGGTGACCGTGAACTTCCACGCACCCGTGCCACCAGGAACCGAGAGTGTCGGCGTGAGCGACGTGGAAACCCATGAATCTGGGGTGAGCACTGCGCCCGTGTAGGCCGGAGCGAACGGGCCCGTGGCCGTCGTCCCCGGGAGCGCGGGCAGATCGGCAGGCGAACCGCCACCGGCGGCACCCTTGAACGCTTCACCCGAGCAGGCTGTGGCCAAGAGAGCCAATGACGCCACGACGGCGACGACCGACATTCCACGACGAAGAGATGACACGACCTCTGCTCCCGATGCTCCCGCTACGCGTTCGATGCGCAGGGCCGAACTAGGACTGGGATCCTATGGGACACCATCCCACCAAATGGTGTCGTGCTCGGGCGATCCTCAGTTCGCCACCCGATCGGTCATGATGCGGGCGGATGAACCTCGAGTCCTCGCAACCACGAGGACGAGTGCCGTCAACGCTGCGGTCGTGGCCGCCACACCGAGACCGACCCGTGCCGACCATCGCTCGATGATGAAGCCCTGGATGACCGCGCCGAACGGCGTCGTGCCGATCCAGGCCATCGTGAACAGACCCATCACTCGCCCCTGATACTCCGGCGCCGTCGACCGTTGCAGCAGTACCTGTGTGATCGATAGGTAGAGACCGGAGCCCAGGCCGGCCGGGAACCAGATGATCGCGAACAACACCAGGGTCGGCGACAGCGCAGCGGCCATGATCATCACGCCGAACCCCAATGCTGCGAGGCCCACGACACGGATCGTGGGCCGCGTGACCGATGCCGCCACGAATCCGCCGAGGATGCTCGCAGCAGCACTGATCCCCTGGACGAGTCCCAGTGCACCCGGGCCGGCGTCGAAGACGAACCGGATCATCGACGGCACCATCTGGGCGAAGTTGTACGACAGCATGCCGATGACCGCCATGGCGATGAGCGCCCGGCGTACGACGGGGTTGCTCCACGCGTAGGAAAGACCGTCACGCGCTCGCACCCGTGAATGCGCATCTCGGCGCGGATGGAGCAGGTCCTTCTTCAGCATCAGCACGGCGATGATCACTGCGAAGAACGAGATCGAGTTGACGAAGAAGCAGGCGGCCATGCCGACGGTCGCGATCAGCACACCTGCCACGGAAGGCCCGAGCAATCGACTCGCGGCCGTGAGCGTGCTGTTGAGACCGACTGCACTCGAGAGCGTCTCGGGACCAACGAGTTCGAACAGAAGCGCCTGACCGGCAGGGCGTTCGAAGGTCGCCGCGAAGCCACCGAGGAATGCGAGCACCCAGATGGCCGGCAGGTTCACGTGCTGGGTCGCGACGAGTACACCGAGTGCAGCGGCGAAGACGGCTTGGGTGATCGAGGTGACCACCAGGATGTGTCGATCGTCGACTCGGTCGGCGATGGTTCCCGTCCACGGGCCGAACAACAGATTGGGGATCGTCATGAGCGCGATGACGAACCCCAACTGCCACGCGCTGTCGGTGAGCTCGAGCACCAGCCACGTGAGGGCGAGCATCTGCATGCCACCCCCGATCATCGAAAGCAGCTGACCGATGAAGTAGATGCGGAAGTTGTTGATGCGCAACGCCTCGAACGATCGCCCGCTGGCCTCGCGCAAGCGGCTCATGCGATCACCTTCGAGCCGGCGCTCTCGCCTCGAGACCAGCGGCAACGGTGCGCACCATCTGCGTGAAGAACACGTCGCGATCGACACCGGCGAACCACGGACGGAGCGCCTCGATGTTCGGCACCTCCACACCGGCGGAATCGACCGCTGACTGCACTGCTCGACCGGCCTCGTAGTGACCCGAGACCGCCGGCATCGCGTCGCCGGCATCGATGACGAGACAGTGATCGACGACGGTCCAGAAGAGGATGCGATAGGCCTCGACCGCATCGACCTCGTCATAACCGAGTTCGCGCACCAATCCGAGGAAGCGGTCGGAACTCACCGCCATGAGGCCGTCGAGTCGCTGCGGTGCACCGACGAGACGCAACAACTGGCGATGTTCGAGCATCGCCGCGCGCAGCGTGCTCGCCACGGCGACGACGCGGTCCGACCACGATGCATCGGGATCGGAGGTCGGCACGACCACGTCGAGTGCGCGCTCGGTGAGGGCGGAGAGCAGTTCGTCGCGATTGTCGAACCACTTGTAGATGGCCATCGGCGTGACATCGAGGCGGGCCGCGAGTCGACGCATGCTGAACGCGCTCGCATCCTCCTCACGCAACAGGGCCTCCGCTGCTTCGAGGATGCGCTCACGACTGAGAGGAGTGGCGCGCCCGGGACGCGCGACCGAGGTCACGTCAGCGCGACGGACGAGGCCCGGTGATGCTGGCTCGCTCCATGATGCGGATCTCGGGCCAGTAGTCGCTCGACGCGTAGTGCTGCACGGCGAGGTTGTCCCACATGGCGATCGAATCGGAACGCCACACCATGCGCACCTGATGCTCGGGGTACATCGCTTGACGACAGAGACGACGCAGCAGTTCGTCGCTGGCGTCCTGGTCGAGCCCGATGATGCGCGAGACGAAGTTGCGATTCACGTAGAGGCACTTGCGTCCGCTCACCGGATGGGTGATGACGACGGGATGCACCATCAGCGGATAACGCTCGCGCATCTCGTCACGTTGCTCCGGCGCGATCTGTCCGCCGAACGAACGCATGAAGTCATGCTCGGCATCGAGCTCGGCGATGAACTCCTTGGTCATGTCGTCGAGACCGTCATACGCCGCGCTCATGTCGCTGAAGAGCGTGTCGCCACCGACCTCCGGCACCTGGATCGCATGCAGCACCGCAGCCTTCGACGGGAACTCGCGCCATGTGACGTCGTTGTGCCAGCTGTTCTCGTAGCCCGCCACTTCTGCACTCTTCTCGAACCGCACGAGTTCGGGTAGTTCGGGGTTGGGCGGGATGAACGGATGGATCTCGAGCTCGCCGAACCGTCGGGCGAAGGCCACGTGCTGCGCCGAGGTGATGGGCTGATCGTGGAAGAACAGCACCTTGAACTCGGCGAGGGCGCGAGCCAGTTCGTCGACCACCGACTGGTCGAGTTCCTCACGCAGGTCGATGTCGGAGATCTCGGCCCCGATGGTCGACGACAGGCGCTTCACGGTGAAGCCACTGAACGTGAGCTCGGACAACCGCTGACGCTCGGGAGCGAGGTAGTTGGCCGGGCCCACGAGGTCGCCGGTGAGGGGATCGGAGAAGCGGGCGGCGGCGAGGCGGGCGCCGGGATCCTTGAGGCCCTTCACGGGGGCGTCGGTGGCAGTCATGGTCTACACTGTACACCATGACTTCGACCACGTCCCCCATGACGTTCACCGGCATCATCGACGTCGACACGCACATCACCGAACCACCCACCACGTGGTCCGACCGCATGTCGAGCAAGTGGGGCGACCTCGTGCCCCACATCGCCAACTTCGACGGGTTCGACTACTGGTTCATCGGCGACAAGCCCTACGCCAAACCCGGCAACACGGCGATGGCCGGCTTCGATGGCGTGCTGCCCGACGGGCCGAAGACCTTCGCCGAGATCCCCGATGCCGCGTACGACCCTGTGGCGCGCCTCGCGCACATGGACGCGAACGGTGTCACTGCGCACGTGCTCTATCCCAACCTCGGCGGTTTCGGCGCCGGGGCCTGGCTCGACCACGGCGAGCCCGCGTTCGCGCTCGACGCCGTG
This sequence comes from uncultured Bifidobacterium sp., assembly GCA_964454715.1. Taxonomy (GTDB): domain Bacteria; phylum Actinomycetota; class Acidimicrobiia; order Acidimicrobiales; family Acidimicrobilacustridaceae; genus Acidimicrobilacustris. The sequence goes on from CAYVUO010000008.1 coordinate 27,557, forward strand.
CGCGCCTACAACGACTTCCAGACCGACTTCGCATCGGTGGCACCCGATCGGCTGCTGCCGATCACGTCGTTGCCGTTCTGGGATGTCGACGCATCGGTCGACGAGATCGAACGTTGCGTCGCTGCTGGTCATCGCGGCATCAACTTCTGCAACGCGCCCGAGAAGTACGGGCAGCCGCGCCTCTGGGCCAAGCACTGGGATCCCATCTGGAGTGCTGCGCGCGACTGCGGCGTGCCCGTCAACTTCCACATCGGTGGCGGACGCATCGGTGAGGAGTTCGCGTTCGGCGGCGAGATGGGTTGGCGCGCCAACTTCTCCCGCATCTCCTCGCAGATCTTCATGGACAACCTGAGCTGCATCACCGATCTCATCCATGGCGGTGTGTGCCATCGCTTCCCCGAGGTCGACTTCGTGTCGGTCGAGAGCGGTGTCGGCTATCTGCCGTCCGCCCTCGAGGGAATGGACTGGCAGTGGCGCAACGGCGGCGTGCGCGAGGAGCACCCAGAGTACGAGTTGCTTCCGTCGGAGTACTTCCGTCGTCAGATCTACGGATGCTTCTGGTACGAGCACGAGATGCTCACCTCCGCACTGCTCGCCTACCCCGAGAACATGATGTTCGAGTCGGACTATCCGCACCCGACCTGCCAGCACCCCGGCCCGGCCACGCCCGCCCCCGGTGTGCAGCCCTACTTGGCCACTGCGCTCAGCGATGTGCCCACCGAGGTGCGCGACAACGTCATCCACAACACTGCTGCCCGCCTGTACCGCGTGGCATGAAGCAGCAGCTCGCGGCGTGGCTCTCCGACGAGGTCGGGGCGCCCGTCACGATCGGTCGTCTCCAGCGCACGTCCACCGGGTTCTCTCGTGAGAACTGGGTGTTCGACGCCACGTGGAACGGTGAGACGCGTGCACTGATCGCTCGTCGCGATCCCGTGGGCAGCGTGCTCGAGACCGATCGCGCCGTCGAGACGGCCGTGCTGCGTGCGCTCGAACGCACCGATGTCCCCTCACCGCCGCTGCTGTGGGTCGATCTCGACGGCAGCCGATGCGACCGACCGTGCCTGGTCATGGAGCTCGTCCCCGGAGTGTGCGACAGTTTCGCCCTCGATGGCGACCGTCCCCTCGACGAACGCGTGACCCTCGCGCACCACATCTACGACCGACTGGCGCAGATCCATCTGCTCGACTGGCGGGCGATGGGGCTCGACGACGCGATGACCGATCCCG
>CAYVUO010000009.1:0-28419 GCA_964454715.1 uncultured Bifidobacterium sp.
CGGCAACGGCAACGCCAACGGCAACGGGAACTCGAACGGGAACGGCAACGTGAACGGCAACGGCAACCGGAACGAGGACGACTCGGTCTGAAGTCTGCGGGTTCCGGTCGACGTCGGCGGCCGAGGGGTGGCCGGGCTCCGACGCTGATCCCCTGTCGTGGGGGCGTTGGGAGCGCGTAGAGTCCCGGTGACCCCGAGGAGGATCCGTGTACGAGGACCAGGACATCGCCAAGCGCACCGAGGAATTCGTCGAGGAGTACCGACATCTCATCGACGACCAGTTCGCCTTCCGTGGAGCGCAGTTCGACGCCGGCCTGGCGATGGTGCACTTCCCCGGGGGTCGGGGCGGCCTCGCCGGCAATCGCGGTCAGCAGGGCATCATCGACGCCATCCTCAAGGCCGCTGGCGCCAACTATGACGATCTGAAGATCAACCCGATCGGCATCGGCATGGGCGCACCCACCGTCTTGGCCTACGGCGACGAGGCCATGCAGGACAAGCACCTGCGCCGCATCTTCACCGGTGAGGACATCTGGTGTCAGTTGTTCTCCGAGCCGACGCATGGTTCCGATGTCGCTGGCATCCCGAGCCGCGCCGTGCGCGACGGCGACGAATGGATCGTCAACGGTCAGAAGGTATGGACCACCCTCGCTCACCTCTCCAACTACGGCATGCTGCTCACCCGCACCGATCCCGAGGTGCCGAAGCACAAGGGCCTCAGCTACTTCGTGCTCGACATGCACGCTCCCGGGGTCGAGGTGCGGCCGCTCTACCAGATGACCGGTGAGGCCGAGTTCAACGAGGTGTTCCTCACCGACGTCCGCATCGACGATTCGCAGCGTCTCGGCGCCGAGGGTGACGGCTGGCGCGTTGCGATCACCACGCTCATGAACGAGCGCGTCGCGCTCGCCGGCGGCCCGTCGCCGCGTGGCTCGGGCCCGATCAGTGAACTCGTCTCGCTCTACGAGAAGAAGAAGGATGACTTCACCGACACCGAGCGCGAGTTGTGGCGCGATCGCGTGATGTCGCTGTGGGTCGAGGCCGAGATCGTGCGCCTCACCAATGCGCGGGCCAAGGCCGCAGCCGTCGGTGGCAATCCGGGCCCGGAGGGTTCGGTCAGCAAGTTGGCCTCCGCCGAGTTGTCGAAGCGTCTGCACGAGGCGATCATCGACATCCAGGGCGCCGACGGCATGCTCCACGCACCGGGCTATCCCATGACCCGCTCATCGGACTCCATGCGCACCTCGACCGGGCGCTTCCTGCGCTCTCGGGCCAACACCATCGAGGGCGGCACCTCCGAGATCATGCGCAACATCCTCGGCGAGCGAGTGCTGGGCCTGCCCGGTGACGTGCGCGTCGACACCGACGTCCCCTGGTCGCAGATCCCGCGCTGAGCCATGGCCACCGTCACGCTCGAGAAGGTCGAACCGCACATCGCGCGTCTCGTGCTCGATCGTCCCGATCGCCTCAATGCCATCACCTTCGACCTCGTGGCCGAGCTGCACGACGCACTCGACGCACTCGAGGCCGATCGTGACTGCAAGGTCGTCATCCTCACCGGTGCCGGCCGCGCCTTCTGTGCCGGTCTCGATCTGAAGGACTTCGGCACCCCGCCCGAACCGGGCACCCATCGCCACATGCACATCGGCATCGATGGCCAGACGTTCATGTCGAACCTCACCGTGCGTCTGCGTGACCTTCCCCAGATCGTCATCGCCGCGGTGAACGGTCCGGCCTTCGGCGGCGGACTCGCCATCGCGTGTGCCGCCGACATCCGTCTCGCCGCGCCGTCGGCCCGGTTCTGCTCCGCGTTCATCCGCACGGGCCTCTCGGGCACCGACATCGGCATCACCTATCTGCTGCCGCGACTCATCGGCAATGCGCACGCATTCGACCTGATCCTCACGGGGCGAGACATCGATGCCGATGAGGCACTGCGTGTCGGTCTCGTCTCGCGTGTGGCCGATGAGGGTGCGCTCGATGAGCTCGCTCTCGACTACGCCCGTCGGATGGCCGGCTACACGGGTTCGGGTCTGCGCAGCACCAAGGAGGTGCTGTGGCTCAACACCGAGGCCTCGAGCCTCGAGCAGGCGCTGGCGCTCGAGATCCGCAATCAGAACCTCATGAACCACGCATCCGATGTCAAGGAGTTCATGCGCTCGTATCGCGAGCGCATCACCGGCAAGAAGTGATCGTCAGCGGATGGGGCCGAGGTGCACGACGTACCACTGTCCCCGCCACGAGATCATCGAGGCGACCGGGATCGACTTGGTCGTGCCATTGACGTCGAACTTCAGGTTGGTGTTGTAGACCCGCCAATAGGGGAGCAGGTTGTATTCCTCGCCCGGCTTCACCCACGTCGCGCTGTTGGGAACCTCGACCGACATGAACTTCGCAGCGGATGCGTTCGCTCCCAGCCGGGTGTGCATGTCGTGCACGTCGACCTTGAACTGCGCGATGAGGCGGTTGTTCCAGTCGCCGGCGGGGTCGGTGTTCTTCTTGACCTGCTTGTAGGCGCTCACCGGGAAGAACGAGGTGAGCCCCTTCGTGGGTTCATCGGTGACGATCGCATCGGCGAGGGCCCGCATGCGAGCGTCGAACCCGGTACCGGAGGCGACGGGCTTCTCCTCGGTCTGGGGCAGGGTGCCGGGGTCAGCGGTCGTCGTCGTGGGAGCCACCGTGGTCGTGGGAGCCACCGTGGTCGTGGGAGCCTCGGTGGTGGTCGTCGCTTCGGCGCCGAGCTTGGAGCCGGCGGAGGTGCCGCCACCACAGGCGGTGAACACCGTTGCGCCGAGCACGAGCGCGAGGGTGGCGAGCGAGAGCGAGCGGGGCGTCAGCGGGCGATGCACCCGCTCAACGCTACGACACCGATGCGGAGTCGTGACGTCACCCGGCGGTGACGAGGTGGCGTGCGCGGGCGGTGAGCTCGAGTGAACGCAACCGGGCCTCGCGAGATGTGCCCTGGAAGACGAGCATCAACTCATCGGCTCGGGCGAACTCGGCGAATCGGTCGATCCAGGCCGACACGTCGGCCGGCGAACCCACGCCCGTGTAGCGCATCATGTCGACGATGCCCTGGCCCTGTGGCGACTCCAGCAAGGCCTCGAGCGTCTCGTCGTCGATGACCTGCCCGCGGCGCGACAGGAACATCTTCACCCGTGCACGCTTGGTGCGTTCGAACTCGTCGATGGCTGCGTCGGTCGTGTCGGCGGCGATCACGTTGGCGCCGGCGATGACCCACGGCTCATCGAGGTACTTCGAAGGTTCGAATCGGTCGCGGTAGAGGGCGACGGCCTGCTGCAGCGCCTGCGGTGAGAAGTGGGAGGCGAAGCCGAACGGCAGGCCGAGGATCGCGGCGAGCTCGGCGCCGAACAGCGAGGAGCCGAGGATGTACACGGGAACATGCGACCCGCGACCGGGGATGGCCTCGACGCCAGCGACCCGTGATTCATCCGACAAGTAGCCGAGCAGTTCGACGACGTCGCGTGGGAACTGTTCGGAGGCGCGTGGATCTCGGCGCAGTGCGTGCACCGTCACCTGGTCGGTTCCGGGGGCACGCCCGAGGCCGAGATCGATGCGTCCCGGGTGCAGAGCGGCCAGCGTGCCGAACTGTTCGGCGATCGCAAGGGGTGAATGGTTGGGGAGCATGATGCCGCCGGAACCGATGCGGATGCGTTCGGTGTGCGCGGCGACGTGGGCGATCAGCACCGCGGTGGCGGATGACGCGATCGATGACATGTTGTGATGCTCGGCGTACCAGATGCGGTGGTAGCCGAGCCGTTCGGCCAGTTGCGCCGTCTCGACACATCCGGCGAGTCCCTCGGTGATGGTCTCGCCGGGTGCGACCATGGCGAGATCGAGCAATGACAGCACGACCTCGCGGGTCGCTCCGAGGTCGCTGGTTCCGGATCCGTGGGCGGGCTCGTGCGTGACCATCGTCCGGTCAGCGTACCGGCCACCGGTACTACCCTCACGGGAGACGAAGGGGGAGTCATGTCCAGTGGTGCGATCAGTGAACGGGCCGTCGAGCTGGGTCTCGACATCAGGCCGATGTCGGGTTACACGGGTGCGGAGATCCTCGGTGTCGATCTCACCCGTCCGCTCGATCCGGAGGTCGTGGCGGAGATCAGGGCGACGCTGCTCCAGTGGAAGGTCGTGTTCTTCCGCGATCAGTTCATCGACCAGGCCCAGCACCTGGCCTTCTGTCGTCAGTTCGGTGATCCGATCCCCGGTCATCCCACGTTGCCGGCGATGTATCCCGAGTTCCCCGAGATCCTGTTGCTCGACAACGTGAGCGGCGCCACTCGCAACCAGGGCGAAGATGCAGGCAAGGCGCCACGCGTCGAGAACCGCTGGCACACCGACGTCACGTTCTCGCTCGCGCCGCCGTCGGCGTCGATCCTGCGTGGCGTGGTCGTGCCGCCCTACGGCGGCGACACCCAGTGGACCAACCTCGCTCGTGCCTATGCACGCCTCTCGCCCGAGGTGCAGACGTTCATCGACGGTCTGCATGCGGTCCATCACAACGACCTGCCCATCGAGCGCGGTGAACTGCCGAGTTCATTGGCGAAGACCTTCGCCTCGACGCCGATCAAGTCCGTCCACCCCGTGGTGCGCGTGCATCCCGAGACGGGCGAGAAGGTGCTGTTCGTGAGCCCGAACTTCACGAGCCACATCGTCGAGCTGTCCCGCAAGGAGAGTGGGCATGTGTTGGCGATGCTCTACGAGGAGCTCATGCGGGCCGAGCACACGGTGCGCTTCCGCTGGCAGCCGGGCAGCATCGCCTTCTGGGACAACCGCGCGACTGCGCATCTCGTGCCCACCGACGTACCGCCGGGCATGCACCGCTCGATGGAGCGCATCACCCTGGCTGGCGACATCCCCGTCGATCCCGCAGGGCGTCGATCCGAGGAGTTCGTGACCGCGTAGGTCAGCGAACCCCCTTCAGCACCAGGTACACGCCGAAGATCAACTCGACGGCGACGCCGATCTCCTTCGCGTGCCGTTGGGTGAACGCGCGCATCCGTTCGAGCAACTTCGCCGAGGCCGTCGGCAATCCGACGCGCAGCCCGAACGGAACCGTGGCCGGCACCGACGTGATCACGAATGCGATGATGACGGCGATGACCTTGTCGCCCGTGGCGACGGTCGAGGCGGAGATGGTTCGCATCGCCGGCAGGTAGAGCAGGATCGTCGAGAAGTTCGACGCCATCATCGCCATGCCGATGAGGAAGGCGGAGAGGATCCCTGCGGTGCGTTCGGGATCCGGTTCGGCGTCGGAGTCGGCGGGCACGGTCACAGCGCCGGCTCGGCCTGCGGCGACCGCCTTCAGCACGGTGGCTAGGGCGAGGAGCAGCAACAGCACGCCGGCTGCGACGTCTATGGCGTGCGTGATCTCGACCTGGATCGTCGATTCGTGGCTGGCATGCGAGATGAGCAGGCCGAGCGCGGTGAGGCCTCCGAGCACGACGAGCACGCCGACGAGGAAGGCAGCGCCACGGGCGATGGCCCGCCGCCCCGACAGCACCAGCAGCATGACGACGAGCACGGTCGGGCTGACCGCCGCCCCCAGTGAGAGGGGGATGACCTTCGAGAGCAGCTCACCCACGGGGCAAACCTAGGCCGTCGGGTGGTCGATGGCCCCTCGGCGCCCGACCTGCCACCGCCAGCGCGAGATGACGACGAACACCATCATCAGCACCGCGGTACCGACGAACACGACGGGGCGTTCGAACGAGTCGTAGGCCCACGAGCCGGCGATGGCGGCGAACGCGGCGACGGCGAGACCGGTGGCGCCGAGAAGGCCCTGGCCGGTGGCCAACTGATCGGGGGGACTCGAGACGGCGACGGCCACCTGGTTCGCGGGCATGGTGAAGCCGTCGCTGATCGCGTGCACCCCGGAGATCACGATGACGAGCCAGAGCGGGGCGAAGCCGTAGGAAGCGGTGCACAGCGCGGCGACGGTGATGCTGATGGTGATCACGACCGCGGGTCCGCGGCGCTGGGCGAGGGCTCCTCCCCGCGGAGCGAACACGATCATCGGGATGGTGAAGATGCTGAGCGTGGCGCCGATGAGCCATGTCGCGGCACCGAGATCGCGCAGCAGTACCGACCACAACGACTCGAACATGCCAATGGTCAGATAGAAGGCGATCGCGGCAGCGAGGGCCGATTGCACGGCCGGCAGACGCACGAGATCGCGGACCGCGCGCTTGGTGGTGCCGGTGGCGCCCGTGTCGACGACGAGGCGTCCCACGGCGAACAGGGCCAACGCATAGAACACGGCGAGGATGGCGAACGGAGCTCGCAGACCGAACAACTGCGCCGCGATGGCGGCGATGACCGGGCCGAGCACGAAGCCCGTCACGTCGAACGCGGTCTGGCGACCGAGGTTGCGACCGACATGTTGCGGGTCATGTGCGATCACGAGCCGACGGATCGACGGGGTGACCATCCCGGTGCCGAGGCCGATCACGAGTCGGGCGCCGACCCATTGCCACAGGGGGCCAGTCACGGTCATGCCGGCCATGCCCACGGCGGCGAGCGCGATGCCGATGCGCATCATGCGAGCGGTGTGGCCCCGATCGGCGAAGCGCGAGAGGAACACCTGACTGGTGAATCCCGTTGCGAAACCGGCGAACGCGATGAGCCCCACACCGGCGTCGGAGAAGCCGAAGCGATCGCGGATGTCGGCCAGCAACGTGTAGATGCCGCCGTAGCCGAGCGAGAACAGTGCCGTGAGGAGATAGAGCGAGACGAGGCGACGGGAGAGCGGATTCGACCGGTCGGTGGGGTCGCCTGCCACTGCGGCGGTCGACTGCTCGCCCGCAGTCGATGTGCTGCGCTCGTCCCCGTCCATCGGGGCACGTTACCGGGCGACACCTGTAGCGTCGCTCCATGAGCGCAACCGAGCCGATCTCCGAGCCGTTCCACGTCGATGTGTGGTCCGACGTGGTCTGTCCCTGGTGCGCCATCGGCAAGGCCAATCTCGAGGCAGCGCTCGGGTCGTTCGCCCACGCCGCCGACGTGAAGGTGGTGTGGCACAGCTACGAGCTCGATCCCAACGCGCCCGCGGCGAGGCAGGGCGACTATGTCGGCATGTTGTCGCGCAAGTACGGCACCACGCCCGAACAGGCGCAGGCGATGATCGATCAGATGACCGACCGCGGTCGTGAGGCTGGTGTGCCGTTCCGGTTCGACATCGTGCAACCGGGCAACACCTTCGACGCGCATCGGGTGATCCACCTCGGCGCGGCGCGCGGCATGCAGACCGCGGTCAAGGAGCGAATGCTGCGCGGCTACCTGTGCGAGGGAGAGGCGATCGGCCTCCCCGAGGTCGTCGAGCGGCTCGCCATCGACGCTGGTCTCGACGCCGACGAGGTGGCCGCGGTGCTCTCCACCGACGCCTACGCGGAGGAGGTTCGCATCGATGAGGCAACAGCGGCGTCGCTGCAGGTCACGGGTGTGCCGTTCTTCGTGATCGACCGGCGCTATGCGGTCGCGGGAGCCCAGCCTCCGGAGATGCTGCTGCAGGTGCTCGAGCAGGCGTGGCACGAGCGCGCCGATGGCTCACGCGGAACCGCCCCCGGCACCGAGGCCGAGGGCGGTACGTGTTCGATCGACGGTTGCTGCTGACTCAGGCCGGGCGGGTCTCCGGCAGACGCACGAGCGGGATCGTGCGCTCGGTGCGGGCCTGATAGTTGCGGTACCACGCGCGGTCCTCGCACAGCAGTTCCCAGATGCGGTCGTGCTCGGGGCCCTCGTCGAGGATCTCCGGCACGCACCAGTAGGCGCCGCCCTGGATCTTCACGAGGATCTCCGGGTTCGCGTTGCGATCGCGGAGGTTGATGAACCAGGCCGGGTGCTTCTCATGACCGGCGTACGACGCAACGACCACTCGCACGCCGTCGGGATCGCGCCAGAAGGGGAGAGCGATCTTGTGGGTGTTGCCCGACTTGCGACCGATCGTGGTGAGCATCACGTGGTGCATGCCCGCCTGGATCCAGACCTCGTCGATGTCGAGTGCCTCCATGGCCTCGACGTGGCTCTTGGTGAGCCCGATGATCTCCTCGTGGGTGGGGGTCTCCCACTCCTGCTCGACGTACTGATCGGTCGGCATCGTTCCTCCTGCGGTGCGAGTGTGGCGACAGTCTGCCCCATGGGTCGCCACGGTGCGCACGCTCCTGGGTGAGCGGCTCCTCGTGGTGGGACCCTCGGTCGCGTGTGCCACGATCGTCGTGGGGAGGGGCCATGACTCGCAGGCTGTTGGTGATCGGAGGGACCGGGCCGACCGGGATCCACATCGTGAACGGGCTGCGCGAGCGCGGCCATGAGGTCGTCATCCTCCACCGCGGCCTCCACGAACGACCCGAGACCCCGCTCGACGTCGAGCACATCCATGCCGACCCCTATGACGTGGAATCGGTGGCTGCTGCGATCGAGGGTCGCGAGTTCGACGGTGCGGTCGTGATGTACGGGCGACTCCGGCGCCTGGCCGAGTTGTTGCGCGGTCGTGTCGGCCAGTTCGTGTCGGTCGGCGGAGTACCCGCAATCCGCGGATGGATGAACCCGTGGTTGTTCGATCCCGTCGGACTTCCCGTGCCGGTCGACGAACGCGCGCCCGTCGTGGCGGAACCAGCGGAGGATGAGAAGGGCTTCCGCGTCGCTGCCACCGAGGACCACGTGTTCGCGAACCATCCCGATGCTGCGCACTTCCGGTATCCCTACGCGTACGGGCCGTTGCAAGTGGTGCCGCGCGAGTGGAGCGTCGTGCGCCGCATCCTCGATGGACGTCGGGCCATCGTGGTCGCCGACGACGGACTGACGCTCCATCATCACGGCTACACCGAGAACCTCGCCCATGCGGTGCTGCTGGGGATCGATCAGCCCGAGCGCGCTGCCGGCCATCGATTCAACTGCGGCGACGACGAGGTGCTCACGATCCGTCAGGTGATCGAACTCGTCTGTGCGGAACTGGGGCACGAGCTCGAGATCGTGTCGATGCCGTTCGAGGTCGCCACCCCTGCACGTCCCTTGCTCGCGCAACCGGCGAACACCCATCGCGTGCTCGACACCTCGTTGTTGCACGAGGTGTTGGGGTATCGCGATCCCGTCCCGGCCCGCGAGGCGGTCAAGCGCACGGCTCGGTGGTTGGTGGAGAACCCGATCGCTCCCGGCGCCCCGGAGGAGTTCGTGCTGACCGATCCGTTCGACTACGCCGCCGAGGACGCGCTCATCGCCGGATGGAGGGCAGCGATCGCGTCGATGCCGACGGTCGAGTGGCCGACCGAACCCGGAGTGGGGCTCGCGTGGAGTGGCCCCGGAGGTCGGGCCCGCAGCCGCGCCACGTTCGAGGACTGAGCAGGTCCGGCGCCGGGGCGAAGACCTCGGTAGGGTCTCGCGTCATGACGAAGAGAGTCGTGGTGTGGGGCACTGGCAACGTGGGACGACCGGCCATCAGGGCGGTGGCGGCCCATAGCGGCCTCGATCTGGTGGGCGTCGTCGTCTCGAACCCAGCAAAGGTCGGTCGCGATGCGGGCGACTTGGCGGGCATCGATCCATTGGGCGTGCTCGCCACCGACGACACGTCGATCGCGTTCGCCGACGATGTCGACTGCGTGGTCTACGCCGCCACCGCCGATACCCGTCCGATGGAGGCGTACCTCGATCTCGAGCGGCTGCTCCGCGCTGGTCGCAACGTCGTGTCGACCTCGTTCTACCCGTTGCTGCACCCGCCGTCGGCCCCGGCCGAACTCGTGGGTCTGTTGCAGCCGGCGTGGGAGTCGAGCGGCGCCTCGGTGTTCGTATCGGGCATCGATCCCGGTTGGGCGCTCGACATCCTGCCCGCACTCGTGAGCGGTGTCGGTGCAGGTATCACCGAGATCCGCGTGCAGGAGATCTTCAACTACGCGCTCTACGACGCACCCGATGTCGTGCGCAATGTCATCGGTCTCGGCGGTCCGATGGATCGCGTGCCGCAGATGCTCGAGGAGATGTCGCTCATGATGGTGTGGGCACCCATGATCTGGGTGCTCGGCGACCTGCTCGGTGTGACGGTCGAGGAGGTGACGACGTCGGTGCAGATGCGTCCGCTCGAACGAACCATCGAGGTCGACGGGATGGGCACGTTCGAGGAGGGCACACTTGGCGCGTTCCGATTCGAGGTCACTGGCCATGTCGACGGCCGTCCGCTCCTCGTGGTCGAGCACGTCACCCGCATCGACGACGAGTGCGCACCCGACTGGAAGAAGCCGGTGATGCCCGGAGGCGAACACCGGGTCGAACTGAAGGGTCACCCGCATCTCGAGGTGATCGTGCACGGCACCGAACCCGGCGAGCCCGGCGCGGCAGGTGGTGGCAACGCCACTGCGGCCAATCGCATCGTCAACGCCATTCCCGCGGTGTGCGACGCGCCGGCCGGGCCCGTGCATCCGCGTGATCTGCCACCGATCAGCGGCTCGCACCAACTGGCCTGAGGTTCAGCCCGTCGCCACACGACGCACGATCGGGAGCCAGTGCTCGAGGTCGTGCACCTCGACTCCCACGACCTTGCCGGCATCGTCCCAGCGGCGCAGACGGATCGCAGCCTCGGCACCGGGACGGGTGAGGAACGCCTCGCACTGCTCGGGCGTGAACGGGCCACCCTGCACCACGAGGCTGCGAGTCGACCCCTCGGAGAGGGCAGCGGCGTAGTCGGAGTCGGTCGCGGCGAGATACCGCTTGGCCTCGACGTGCAGTTCGATCGGGAGCACCACATCGTCACCGAACATGGGGCGGAGGTGCTCGGCGCCGACGCACTCATGACGGAGATCCCGCGAGTGGTCGGGAGCGGCCGACCTCTCGATCTCGAACAGATGGCCGATGTCGTGCAGCAATGCGGCTGTGATGAGAGCGTCGTCGGCCCCGTTCGCTCGAGCGAGCGCTGCGCACTGCAGCGCGTGGTCGAGTTGGCTCACCCTCTCGTCGTACGGGTCATCGCCCCACGCCAGATAGCGAGCGGCGATCTCGTCGACGGCAGTGCTCACGGCAGCACCACGCCTTCGAAGTCACCGATGAGTGACACGCGGGCGGCGCCCGCCTCGGCGAACTCGAGCGACTTCTGCCGGTAGTACGCGTCACGGAGGTCGCCCTCGCGACGTGCGTTGTAGGTGGGGAAGATCGCACGCCGGTCGTCGGTCGACGAATTCGCCGCGCTTCGATGAGGTGTGCGGGAGTGGAACCAGAGCGCATCGCCCGCGCGCACGGGGGCGGGTGTCCAATCGAGCGACGTCACAACATCGGCGCGGATGCAGCCGCGCTCGTCGGTCGGGAGCAACTCGTGGTGCATCCCGGAGACGACCTCAAGACATCCGTTGTCGATCGACGCGTCGTCGATCGCCACCATGCACGACACGTGGGACTCGATGAAGCGATACGCAGGTGCATCCTGGTGGGGCGAATACCCGGCACCACCCGCGGCCTTGTAGTTGACCTTCTCCTTGTAGAGCACGGCTGGCTCGTCGAGGAGCGTCGACGCGGTCTCGAGCAGTGCGCCCTCGGTGAGGAGTGCGCGGAGCCCGTCGTGGAACGGAACGAAGTTCTCGGAACGACACAGTCGCGGCCCGGCCGAGGTGGCTTCGCGGTACTGGAGCCATGGGCCGTCATCGGGCCATGACATCAACTCGTCGATCCACGTGCGCAGCGCAACGACGCCGTCGGCGTCGAGGGGTCGGGTGAGCACCCATCCGAACTCGGCGAAGTGCTGACGGGCGTCGGCCCCGGGGGCGAAGGGATCGAGGGTCGGTGCGGGCACGCAACGATCGTAGGTCGGTGCCCTACGCTCGCCGCATGCCCCGGATGCCGAACGTGCTGTTCGTGACACTCGACGAGTTCCGGGCGGAGTGCCTCTCGTCCGCCGGTCATCGCGTCGTCCGCACGCCGGCCCTCGACGACCTCGCAGCCAACGGAGTGAGGTTCGCTCGTCATTACGCGCAGGCATCACCGTGTGCTCCCGGTCGTGCTGCGCTCTACACGGGCACCTATCAGATGAACAATCGGGTGGTCATGAACGGCTCGCCCCTCGATGACCGGTTCGACAACATCGCCCGCCTCGCCCGCCGCAACGGCTACGACCCGGTGCTGTTCGGCTACACCGATCAGGCCATCGATCCCCGCACCGTCGAACCCGACGACCCGCGCCTCGACACCTACGAGGGAGTGCTCCCCGGTTTCCGTTGCGAGGTCGATCTGACTCGTGGGCGCGAACCCTGGGCCGACTGGGTGCGCGAGCAGGGGTTCGAGATCCCCGAGGATCCCGAGCATGCACTGGCCACCGAGTCGGATCGACCGGCCGACGTCGGCATCAGCGCGTTCCTCACCGATCGGTTCCTCGAGTGGCTCGACGCACAGGACGAGCCATGGTTCGCGCATCTGAGCCACCTCAGACCGCATCCACCGTTCGCCGCTGCCGGTGAGTGGTCGACCGCATACGACCCGGCCGACGTCGTACTGCCGAATGCACCGGGAGAGAATCTGCATCCCGTGCACGAGGCGATGCTCGCACTCCCATGGTTCGCGGCACCGGCCGGCGACGATGCACTGCGCCAGATGCGAGCGCAGTACTACGGGATGATCGGCGATGTCGACGCGCAGATGGGTCGGGTGTGGACCGCTCTTCGCGAGTCGGGTGAGTGGGATGACACGATCATCGTGCTCACCTCAGATCACGGTGAGCAGCTCGGCGATCACGGCATGGTGCAGAAGATGTGCTGGTTCGAGGAGAGCTTCCACGTCCCGCTGCTCGTGCGCGACCCGCGCCGAGCCGACGCCCATGGTTCCGTCGTCGACTCGTTCACCGAGGCGGTCGATGTGTTCCCGACGCTGTGCGACCTGCTCGGTCTCGACATCCCCCGACAGTGCGATGGTCGGTCGCTGTTGCCCTTCGTCGATGGAGCCGAGCCCGAATCTTGGCGCGATGCCGCGGTCTGGGAGTTCGATTGGCGGTTCCTCACTCCGGGTCGAGACGGCGCGGGATGGCCGGCCGATCGTCGCAGTGCATCGCATCAGGTCACCGTTCGTCGTGGCGAGGACGTGGCGTACGTGCAGTTCTCCGATGGAGAGGCTCTCGTGTACGACCTCGCCGCCGATCCGACCTGGCGCACGATGCTCGATGACCCCGTGCGGGCCTGGGCCGAGGCGCGTGCACTGTTGGCATGGCGGGCCCAACATTCCGAACGCACACTCACCGGCATCTTCCTGCCCTGACCGGCGTAGTGTCCGGCGCATGATGCGCTTCAACCACATGGAACTGACCTTCGAACCGGGCACGCTCACGCCCGAGTTCCGCCAGCGAGTGCGCGCCTTCTACGGCGACGTGTTCGGATGGGAGTGTCGCGACACCGAGATCCTCGGCCAGACGGGGCTGTTGCTCATGCTCGACGAGCGCGCCACACAGTTCATCCTCCTGGCCGAGAGTCCGAAGCCCCTCTCATCGCCGGGCTATGACCACCTGGGCCTGTTGCACGACACGCGCGCCGAGGTCGACGCATTGCTGGACCGGATCAAGGCCATGCAGGCGGACGAGCCGGAGATCCGACTCAAGGAGTACGACGATCTCGTCAATCCGGCCAGCACGGTGCATGCGTTCTACGTCAAGCACCTGCTTCCGATCTGGTTCGATGTGCAGTGCATCGAGTACACCGAACCGCCGGCACGCGACTGGCACTACAGCTGATCGTTCAGTACGACGCGTACGCGACGACCAGCACGCCGGCCTCGCCGGTCGTGACCAGCACCTCGGGACGGGCCCACAACGCCTGACCGGCCCACAGTTCGATCGGTCGATCGCCGTTCGGTGAATCGACCACCGGAGCGTGTGCGCCGCGCAGGTCGGCGACGGCGAGCACGCAGAGCAGTTCGGGAGCCGACTCGGTGCTGAGCCGCACGGGCGATCCGAACACGCACATGCCGTGCTCCGAGACCTCGCCGCGGGTCAGCAGTGTCTCGATCATGGGGGAGTCGGCGTCGATCCACTCCCTCAGTTCCTCGACCGCCTGGGGGTCGAGTGGTTCGGTCACGACCCACAGGCTCGTGGTGAAGCGTTCGGCGGCGTCGGGGCCGGGCTCGATCGGTTCGGTGTCGTCACTCATCGATCGAGGTAGTGCACATCGGTGAGTCGCTCCGACACGCTCCACAACTCGGCCGCGAGTTCGGGGTTGCGTGCGCGTCGGGTGGGGGTCTCGCGTCGAGGTGCGCCCCACATCATCGTGCGTGGTCCCCAATAGCTGCCGCCATCGACGGTGGGGTCGGTGGCAGCGAGCAGGAAGGGGAGTGCACCGCGCGCCGCCGACTGCGTGTACATCCAACCGAGCGGGCCGAACACCTTGTTGAGCAGCGACGAACCCTCGACCCCGAGGTCGGTCCGGCTCGCGCCGGGGTGGGCGGCGACGGCGATCGTGTCAGCGCCCGAGGCCGCGAGCCGGCGCTGCAATTCGGCGGTGAACAGGAGGTTGGAGAGCTTGCTCTGGAAGTAGGCGCCCCAGCGCGAGTAGCGGCGGCGCTCGTAGTTCGGGTCGGATGGATGGAAGTTGCCGGGGCGATGACCGAAGCTCGACATCGACACGACGCGAGAACGCGGCGTGGCGAGCAGGAGCGGCAACACGAGACCGGTGACGGCGAAGTGGCCAAGGTGGTTCACGCCGAACTGGGTCTCGAACCCGTCGACCGTCGTGGAGCGATCGACGGCCATGAGGCCGGCATTGTTGGCGAGGATGTCGAGGCGATCGGTGTGCGAGGGCAGCGCAGCGGCGAATGCCCGCACGGAGGCGAGATCGGCGAGATCGAGGTGCATCGTCTCGACCCGCGCACTCGAGCCCGCCTCGCGGATGCGATCGGCGGCAGCGGTGGCCTTCTGCTCGTTGCGGCATGCCAGCACGACATGGGCGCCGGCGAGGGACAGGGCCTTGGCGATCTCGAAGCCGAGACCCGCATTGGCGCCGGTGACGACGGCGAATCGCCCCGTCTGATCGGGCATGTCGGTGAGTGACCAGGACATTCAGGACTCCAGGAAGTCGATGAGTGCGGCGGCGAGTTCGACGGGCTGATCGCCCTGGATGCTGTGACCCGACTCGGCGAACGGGACGATGCGCACATCGCTGCGGCGTCGCGTCAGCTCGGCGACGTCGGCGTCGTCGACCACCGACTGCGGGCGCAGGCCGCGAGCGAGCATGAGCGGCATGGTGGTCGCGCTCACGGCATCCCAGAGATCGGTGAAGTCGGGACGCGTGCCGCCGGGTTCGGCGATGCGTCGATAGCGCCACACCCAGGAACCGTCGTCGAGCTGCATCGCGTTGTGAAGGATGCCGCGTCGCAACGACGATTCGGTGCGAGTGGGGTTGAACTCGATCGTGCGGGCGAGCAGTTCGTCGAAGCTGGGGAACGACTCGGGGCCGTCGATGAACGCGGCGATCTGCTGTGACTTGGGGCCGTCGACACCGGGTGTGACGTCGACGAGGGCGAGACGGGGCACGATCGACGCGTCGTGGTCGGCCACCGCGAGCGCGGTCATGCCGCCGAGTGACATGCCGACGACGAGTTCGGCCCGTGGAGCGAGCGAACGGATGGCCACTGCCACATCGCGCGCGTTCGATCGCACATCGAGACTGCCGTTGGCGCCGCCGTCGGAGTGTCCGTGCCCGGGAAGGTCGATGCACACGAGTGATCGGTCGAGCGCGAGAGCGACGGTGTCCCAAGTATGCGCATTCTGCGCACCCCCGTGCAGCAGCACGATCTCCGGCTCACCAGTGCCCCAGACGAGTGCGGAGAGCGACCGTCCGTCTTCGAGTGCGACGCGCATCCGTCGCACGATCGGGTCGCCCTTCCACTCGATGCCGTACTCGTCGGCGTTGTCTCGGAAGTAGGAGAACTCGTCGTAGTGCACGCGTTCGATCGACATGGCTCGGCTCAGCGGTTCCGGCGACGCGAGGTGGCGCGCAGGGAGGAGGGATCGGAACTCGGATCGTCGACGACGACGTCGCCGCCGGCGGGCACGATGGCATCGATGGCATCGAGCAGGTCGGCGTCGAGCCTGAGGTCGGCGCAGGCGAGCAGGTCGTCGAGCTGTTCCATCGTGCGAGGACCGATGATCACCGAAGTGACGAACGGGTGCTCGAGGGCCCAGGCCATGGCCATGTGCACGAGTGACAGCCCCGCCTCGTCGGCGAGTGCCTGGAGGCGGATGGTGGCTTCGAGGCGAGCGAGGTTGTCGGGGGAGGCGATGTCGCCCCCCCAACGCTTCGCCATCGTCGCCAGGCGCGACTCGGCGGGCACATCTCCGATCGAGCGGTAGCGGCCCGAGAGCCAACTGCCGCCGAGCGGGCTGTAGGTGATGACACCGAGTCCGTAGCGGTCGCAAGTGGGGAGCACGCTGCGTTCGATGCCGCGCTTGAGGATCGAGTAGTTGGCCTGTTCGCATCGGAATCGCACATGACCGCGTTGCTGGGCCTTCCACTGACCCTCGACGATGCGCTCGGCGGGCCAGGCCGAATGTCCGGCGTAGATGATCTGACCGGCAGCGGTGGCATCGGAGAGGCCACCCATCGAATCGTCGATGTCGACCGATTCGTCGAAGCGATGCAACTGGTAGAGATCGATGCGATCGGTGCCGAGGCGTTCGAGGCTGCCCTCGAGCGCCTGACGCATCCAGCGGCGCGAATTGCCCTTCTGATTCCGGCCCGGACCCATCGGGTGGTACATCTTCGTGGCGATCACGAGGTCGTCGCGCTTCGATGCGATGGCACGACCGACGATGCGCTCACTCTCACCGCCGGAGTACGCGTCAGCGGTGTCGATGAAGTTGATGCCGGCCTCGATGGCACGGTCGATGATGCGCACGCATTCGTCGTGATCGGTGTTGCCCATCGCTCCGAACATCATGGCGCCGAGGCAGTAGCGGCTCACCGAGACTCCGGTGGTGCCGAGTGACTGATACTTCATGTGATCCCCCTTGGTGCGGCGACGCTATCGGTCGGCCGCGTCGGTCATGTCCAGAACTCGCGCACTGCTGCCTCGGGGTCGTCGACGACGTGGACGTCCCTCCCGAGGATGGCCGTGGCCCGGTGCTCGGTGACGTAGGCGGGCCAGTCGGCGCCATCGAGTGTCGGCTCGCCGGTGCGGGCGAACTCGGTCCATGCGGCGCGGATCGTGTGCGAGAGGGTCTCGGCCGCGAGCGGGTCGGACACGAACTCGTCCCAGCCATCGCGATCGATGGTGCCGAACGCGAACGGGATGTCGACCCCATGGGGAGACCCCATTCCCGCCGCCTGAGCGGTCCAGTCGAATCGGTACATGCGGGTCGGCGCCGAAGCACAACGTGCCGATGCCCATCGCACCGCCGGCATCCACATCGCCCGATCGGTCATCAGTCGGGCCCAGATCTCGGGAGGCGACGTCGTGCCCGTGGCGGCATACGCCGCTCGCACCGCAGCCGAGTCGAGACCCGACGCCGCAAGGCGAGCGTCGAGATCGGAATCGTCGAGCGTCGCGGCCGCGGGATCGAACGACGAGAACAGCGACATCTCGTCGCGGGTCGTTCCGATGATCACGGGTTTCGTCGACGTCCGAGATTCGGCGGCGGCCTGCCACGAGCGGGGGAGTACGTCGCCATCGATGCACGGATGGAACGGCATGGTGCCGACGGTGCCGAACAGTTCGCCGACGGCCTGCGCTTGTGCGCCGAGCACCTGCTCCGGGGTCAGCGCGCGCAATGCGGCGATGTCGTCGACTTCGACACCAGCGCACCTCGCGAACGTGACGGCGACCTCGCGGGCAGCGTCACGGGTGAGCAGCAGGTCAGTCGCACCGCTCTGCACGATGGCGCGATCGAACAGCGGTTGTGCGGCGGGCATGGAGAGGAGCGAGAGGACGCTGCCGCCGCCCGCTGATTCGCCGAACACGGTGATATTGCGCGGGTCCCCGCCGAATGCCGCGATGTTCGTGCGCACCCATGCCAGGGCCGCGCACTGATCGAGCAGACCGACGTTGGGGGCGGTGGAGTCGTCGTCGAGCAGGAGGAAGCCGAGAGCGCCGAGGCGGTAGTTGATGCCGACGACGACCACATCGTTGGTCGAGGCGAGACGCTGACCGTCGTAGACACCGAGCGAGTTGGCGCCGAGTTGGAACGCGCCGCCGTGCACCCACACCAGCACGGCGTGGGGACCGGGGGTGTTCGGAGCCCACACGTTGAGGTTCAGACAGTCGTCGGCCTGGTGGTCGCTGCCCATGCCGGGCACGAGACCGTCGAGCGGGCCACCGGTGAGCTGCCAGGCCGCGGGGCCGTCGATGGTGCAGTCGCGCACGTCATCCCAGGGCTCGACCGCCACCGGCGGGGCCCAGCGCAACTCGCCCACGGGGGCCATGGCGAACGGGATGCCGAGGAAGGCCGAGCAGGTGCCGAGGTCCTTGCCCTGCACCTCCCCCGAGGCGGTGCGGATGATCGTCATGGGCACAGTGGAGCACACTCGGACCAGTGCGTGTCGGGCCCCACTAACGTGACGACATCGGCCGGAGGGGGAGCGATGGCCACCAAGGAGACAGCGATACCCGAGGGCGTGACCCTCTCGAAGGGCGGAGCCGACGTGTGGTCGCCACGCGTGACGCCGCCCGTGCCCGCGCTCACCGATGAACAGCGTCTGGCCTGTGCCTTCCGCATCCTCGATCGCGAGGGATTCTCAGAGAACATCGCCGGTCACATCACGTGGGTGAACCGCGACGACGACACGATGCTCGTCAACCCATGGGGTCTGTGGTGGAGCGAGTTGTCGGCGTCCGACATCTGTCGCGTCGATGGCGACGGCCGGGTGCTCGAGGGTCGTTGGGACGTCACCCCTGCGGTGCAGATCCACACCGAACTGCATCGCCGCCGTCGTGATGCACGAGTCGTCGTGCACAACCACCCGTACCACGTGGTCGTGCTCGCGGCCCTGGGGCTGATCCCCGAGTTCCTGCATCAGCAGTCGTCGATGTTCGACGGAGACCTCGGGTTCGTGAACGAGTACAGCGGTGAGGTCGACACCCCCGAACTCGGCGCCGCGCTCGCCGATTCGGTCGGTGACAAGTCGTGCGTCATCCTGGCCAATCACGGTGTGATCGTCACGGCGCCGACGATCGAGGAGGCCACCTACAAGTCGGCCACGATCGATCGTCAGTGCCGTCTCATGTACGACGTGCTCGTCGCCGGTCGTTCGGCGTCGACCGTGCCCCCGGTCGTGCGCCCGGCCATGAAGGCCTCGCTGTTGGAGCGGGGCACCGAGGTCTACTGGGCCGGTGCAGTGCGCCGGCTCGTCCGTGAAGAACCCGACGTCCTGGAGTGAACCATGTCGATCAGTCTCGATGATCTCGCCGCGAACACAGGCTTCACCACCGGTGGCAAGTCGAAGACCGGTGGCGTGACCTTCCTGCCCGAACCTCCTCGGGCGAAGCGGGATCACCTCATCATCTCCGCCGACGATCACATCGTCGAACCCCCCCACACCTTCGAGGGGCGCGTGCCCGCAGCGATGGCTGATCGCGCTCCACGCATCGTCGAAGCCGCCGATGGCGCGCAGACCTGGGTCTATGACGGCAACGACTTCCCGAACGTGGGGTTCAACGCCGTCGTGGGCCGACCCGTGTCGGAGTACTCGTTCGAACCGGCGCGGTTCGACGAGATGCGTCGCGGCGCGTGGGACATCGACGCCCGGGTGGCTGACATGGATCTCAACGGCGTGTATGCGTCGGTGAACTTCCCGTCGTTCCTCCCCGGGTTCGCGGGTCAGCGCCTGCAGCTCACGACGAACGACACCGATCTCGCACTCGCCACGGTGCGAGCCTGGAACGACTGGCACATCGAGGAATGGGCGGGCACCCATCCGGGTCGCATGATCCCGTGTCAGATCCCGTGGTTGCTCGATCCGGAACTGGCGGCCGACGAGGTGCGCCGCAATGCCGAGCGCGGCTTCAAGGCGATCACGTTCACCGAGGCACCTCACATGCTCGGTCTGCCGTCGCTGCACACGGGCCACTGGGATCCGCTCATGGCGGCGTGTGCCGAGACCGGCACGGTGGTGAACCTGCACATCGGTTCCTCAGGCACCTCGCCGGCGACCGCCCCGGATGCGCCTGCCGACACCGTGGGCGTGCTGTTCTTCGGCTACGCCATGTTCGCTGCAGTCGACTGGCTCTACTCACTGCTGCCGCTGAAGTTCCCCGATCTGCGCCTGTGCCTGTCGGAGGGCGGCATCGGTTGGGTCGCCGGTCTCATGGACCGTCTCGATCACATGCAGAGCTACCACGACATGTACGGCACCTGGTACGGCGATCTCTCGCCCTCCGAGGTGCTCCGTCGCAACTTCTGGTTCTGCGCCGTCGAGGATCCGTCGGCATTCGTGCAACGAGAGCGCATCGGCATCGAGAACATCCTCATCGAGAGCGACTACCCGCATTGCGATTCCACGTGGCCGCGCACGCAGGAGATCACCACTCGTGATCTCGTGGGTCTTCCCGCCGAAGATGTGCGCCGCATCACGTGGCAGAACGCGGCCGAGCTCTACTCGCTCGACATCCCCCAGTCGGTCATCGACGATCCCGAGTCGTACTGATGCCGATCCGCGGTTCGCGCATCTATCACCTCAATTCGAACTGCATCGATCTCGATCGCGCGGTCGTGTTCTACGAGGCCCTGGGCCTTCGTCGTGTCGTACGCACCGTGCCCAGTCGCAATCAGTCGGGGTCGGCGTTCGGCCTCGACGAGGTCGCGTGGGACGCATGGATCCTGCAGTCCGACGATGGACTGCACGGTCTCTCGCTCGACCTCTTGCAGTGGCTCACTCCCGAACCCGAGGGCGCACCGCCCTCCCTCGACGGTGAGCCCGGCTACAACCGCCTCGTGTTCTTCCAGACCGATCTCGACGCATCGATCACGCGTGCCGTCGAGGCTGGTGGCACGTTGGTCGGAGGGCCGATCACCATCGACGCCGGCGGCCACGACGTGCGCGTCGCGATCCTGCGCGATCCCGATGGCGTGCCGGTGCAACTGGTGTCGGGCGATCGCAATTGCATCGCCCACGTCGCCATCAACTGCGCCGACATCGACGAATCGGTCGCGTACTACCGCGACGTCATGGGTCTGTCGCCGATGGGGCCGATCGAGACGCATGTGTGGTCGGGCCCATTGTTCGGCCGCGAGGGCGACATCACGGTGCGAGCCACGATGCTGGCCGACTCGGGCTCGGTGTTCACCGTGGCACTCGTGCAGTGGATCGATCCCGCTCCGCAGGGCGGAGTGAGGGTGCGTCGGGCCAACGAGGTCGGGCTGTTCCGCATGGCGTGGTCGACCGATGACTGCGTGGCCGATGAAGCGGTGGTGCGGGCCGCGGGCTCGGTGCCGTTCGTGCCGACCGAGGAACTCTCGGTGGGGGACGACCTCCCCCTGCTGCTGGTGCTGTTCTGGCCCGGCCCCAACGGTGAGTGTCTCGAGCTGATCGAGACCACCGATCGGTCCGGCGCTCTGCCCGGCTGACGGGCGGGGGCTCGCTGGTAGGTTCGGCCCACGACATCCCCCGGGAGGCCATGGTGGCGACCGCTCCGTTCCGCACCGTCGACGACATCGATCTGTCCGACATCGAGTTCTGGGCCCGACCCTGGGCCGAACGCGATCAGGCGTTCGCCATGCTGCGTCGTGAACGGCCCATCGCCTTCTTCGATGAGCCCGAGGTGCCGCCGTTCCCGAAGGGCCCCGGCTACTACGCCATCACGAGGATGAGCGATCTGCTCGAGATCAGTCGTCATCCCGAGATCTTCTGTTCGGGTGCCGGCGCAGTGTCGATCCTCGACATGCCCACCGAGATGAACGAGTACTTCGGCTCGATGATCTCGATGGACGATCCGCGCCATGCCCGTCTGCGCCGCATCGTGTCGGGCACGTTCACGCCGCGCATGCTGAATCAGGTGCTCGACCAGGTCGCACTCACGGCGACCCGGGTGGTCGACTCCGTCATCGACAAGGGCGACATCGACTTCGTGGCCGATGTGTCGATGCCGTTCCCGCTGCTGGTGATCCTCGACATGATGGGCATCCCCCACAGCGAGTTCGATCTCGTGCTCTCGAAGTCGAACATCATCCTCTCGGGCGGAGATCCCGAGTTCATCCCCGAGGGCACCGATCCGGTGGTGGCGTTCCTCGAGGCCGGTGCGGCACTCGCCGGTCTCCTCGACGAGGTCGGCGCACTGCGACGCACGAACCCCACCGATGATCTGCTCTCGGCCCTGGTGAACACCGAGGTCGATGGCGAGCAGTTGACTGGTGAGGAGCTCGCTTCGTTCTTCATCCTCCTCGCCGTGGCTGGGCACGAGACCACCCGTACGGGTCTGAGCCATGGCATCACGCACCTGTCGCGGAATCCCGAGCAGCGCAGCATCCTGCTCGACGACCTCGACGGTGTGATGACGTCTGCCGTCGAGGAGATCGTGCGCTATGCGTCGCCCGTCGTCTGGATGCGGCGCACGCTCACCCGTGACCACGAACTCTCCGGTCATCAGTTCCACGAGGGCGACAAGGTGCTCCTGTTCTACGGCTCGGCCAATCGCGACGACTCGGTGTTCGTCGATCCCGATCGTTTCGACGTCCGGCGCGACCCCAACCCCCATGTCGGCTTCGGTGGCCCGGGCCCGCACTTCTGCCTCGGCGCCCATCTCGCCCGTCGCGAGATCGCCGTCATGCTGCGCGAGCTCTACACCCGCATCCCCGATCTCGAACTCGCCGGGGATCCCGTGCAACTGCGGTCGAGCTTCATCAATGGCATCAAGCATCTGCCCGTGTCGTTCACGCCCGGCGGTTCCCGATGAACGACCCCCGGGCCCAGTACGCACCCGAGGTGCTCGAGTCGCTGCGTGCGGCATGCGCATCGGTGCGGGCCGTGGTCGACGGCGATCTGTTGGAACTGGCCCGTCTGCGCATCGCCACGTTGCTCGGCAATGACGCCGAACTCGGCGCGCTGCCCTGGGGTGAGCTCGACGCCGTGCATCGTGAGGCGTTGTCGTCGTGGGTCACCGCCGAGTGCTTCGACGATCGTCAGCGGGCGGCTCTGGCGCTCGCCGAGCAGTTCAGCATCGACGTCACCGGTGTGGCCTCCGGCCCGCTGGGGTCGTCGGCGGCGGCGCTGGGCGACCAGCTGCTGCCATTCGTGCAGTCGTTGTTCCTCCTCGACGTCGGTCAACGCGTGGCCGTGGTGCTCGGTCGTCTGTTCGGAGCCTCCGTCATCTCCGACGACTGGGCTTGGGGCGCCGAGCCCGAACCCGACGCCATGGAAGCGGTCATGACGCTGCTCGCAGCCGTGGGGCGCCTCGGTGCGGTCGATCCCGTCACCCGTGAGCTCGTGCGCCTGCGGGGCGCCCGACTGCACGACTGCCGCCGCTGTCAGTCGGTGCGCAGTGTTGCTGCGCTGAACGCCGGGGTCGATGCTGCGCTGCTCGATGCAGCCGATCCGCGGGAGTCGGCGGCGCTCGATGCGCGCACTCGAGCGGCTGTCGATCTCGTCGATGCCACGTTCGTGGGCCCTCCCCATCTCGACGACGAATTGTTCGGGCGTCTCATCCAGTCGTTCGACGCCGAGCAGTTGGTCGAACTCACGAGCTTCCTGCTGCGCAATGCCACCAACAAGGTTGCGGTCGCGTTCGGTGCCGATGCTGCGATCGTCGAGGACGGCTACGAGTACCAGGTGATCGACGCCGACGGGCAGACCATCACCGTCGACGTCTCAGCGCTGCAGTGACCCCTCGCCGTCAGGCGGCCGAAGAGGTGGCCGGTGCGTCGGCCGTGCGAGCTGCGGCTTCGCGATAGGTGAACCACACCTGCTCGTCGAAGTCGTAGAGCCGACACTTGCGGGTGTTGGCCATGAAATCGCGGAACCGCAGCGGCTCGTCGTGGATGAGCCCTGGGAACGCCTGCTCGATGGCGTCGGTGGCCTTCTCGAGGTTGTACATCGGGATGCGCATGTCGACGTGATGGGGTACGTGCACCATGATCCAGTGGAAGAAGAAGTTGAGTCCGAATCGGGCTCGCAGCACCGTGGTGCCCTCCATCTGGCCGTGCCACTTCGTCCATTCACGACGACGCCACCACTTGATGTCGGGCTGGATGTGGTGCACGTGCACGAACGACGCGATCACGAAGGTGAAGGCCAGGAACGGGATCACGAGCACCTTGACGATCATCCAGACCGCGGCGATCACCGAACCGTGCATGGCCCAGCCAGTGAGGCCGAGGGCGATCGATGCCAGGCCGACGAAGGTCCAGACGATGTAGCGATCGCGCCGCACGGCCGAGGCCCAACGTGCCGGAGGAGCGCCGACGATCATCTTGTGCCACCACACTTCGCGCAGGTAGTAAGCGCCAGCGCCGTACCACGACCACTCGAAGCGATGGCGCAGGCGACCGAGGGTCGACATCGCCGCATACTGCTCGGCGGTGTAGGGATGCCATACGAAGTCGAAGCCCTCGCGCACGGTGTAGCCGTGATGGATGCGGTTGTGACCGAGCACCCAACCTTCGTAGACGTGCCAACTGGGCAACATCGAGACCGTGCCGATGAAGCGGTTGAGCTTCTTCGACGAGAACAGCGCGCCGTGCGCTGCGTCGTGGCCGATGATGAAGAGGCCCGACACCACGAGTGCCGAGAGCACCCACAGTGCGACAAGCGCGAACGGGTTGTTGGTGAGGATGAGACCGGTGACGATCGCGCCGTACAGCACGAGGTCACGAGCGAAGTAGGCGAGGCCCTTCCATGTGGGGTTCTCGTAGGCCTCGGCCGGGATGATGTCGAGGACGGGCTTGAGTGAGCCCCGCTCGTTGCCCGACGCCGCCACGTCGGTCTCCGCGGACTCGTGGCCGTCGGGGGTCTGGGGGGTGGTGTCGGTGGCGGTCACGTTCCAACCCTATCGCCCCTACCTACCGTTCAGTAGGCAAGTGCCCCAAGGGATCGGGCCGACCGGGCGGTCAGGGCTCCTCGGCGGCGCCGTCGGTCGGGCGCTCGAGGATCGGTGTGACCAACTCGGGGGCCGAGAAGGTGCGGATCGGGTCGTCGACGGGGTCGGGGGTCGAGAGGACCTTCGTGCTGGCGATGCCCTGTTCCTTCATGCGCCGGGCCGAGACCAGGACGCTTCCCTCCAGAGAGCCCACTGCGGAGTTGTAGTTCCTGGTGGCCGAGGTGAGGGCGGTGCCGACCTTCGAGAGGTGGTCGGCGAACGTGACGAGGCGATCGTGCATCTGGGCGCCGAGTGCGCGGATCTCCTCGGCGTTCTTCGCCATGCGATCCTGCTGCCATCCGAACGCGATGGCGCGGAGGAGCGCGATCAGCGTGCCGGGGGACGCAGGGAAGACGTTGCGGGAGATCGCGTCCTCGAAGAAGGTAGGACGAGCCTCGAACGCAGCGGCGAGATAGGTATCGCCTGGCACGAACATGACGACGAAGTCGAGAGAACCGTCGACGATGGTGGCGTAGTCGCGCTTGGCGAGCGTGTCGACGTGGGCCATCACATCGGAGGCGTGCTGCTTGAGGAACTGGGCCCTCGCCTCGCCGTCCTCGGTGTTGATCGCGTTCATGTAGGCCGACATCGGCACCTTCGAATCGACGACGATGGCCTTGGTCTGCGGCAGCTTCACGATGAGATCGGGGCGCCCTGCACCGCCATCGCCGGTGACGTGTTGTTGCGTGTCGAAGTCGCAGTGCTCGGTCATGCCCGCGAGTTCGACAACGCGCTTGAGCTGGAGTTCGCCCCAGTTGCCGCGGGCCTTGTTGTCCTTCATCGCAGAGGCGAGCGTCTGCGTCTCGCGCTGCAGGGAGGTGGTGAGCTCGCGCAGGCCATCGATGGTGGTGCTGAGACTCGCGCTGTCGGCCGTGCGCTTCTGCTCGAGTTCGGCCAGCTTGTCGTTGAGACGGCGCAGGTTCTCGTCGATGGGATTGACGAGACCGTGGACGGTCCTCTCCTGCTGCGCCGTGGCGGCGTTGGCGCGCTCGAGCAGTTCGCGCTGTTGGCGGGCATTGGCCTCGATGAGTTCCTTCAAGCCTGCCTTCACCGCCTCCGTGGTATCGGTGCGGGCTCGGTCGACCTCGGCGCGGGCGGCGTCGAGAGTGGCCTGGGTGCGCGTCTCGGCCTCGGCCACGCCCTCGGCCCGGCCCCGCACCAACCCTCTGGTGTGGCCGACGGCGACTCCGGCGACGAGGCCGGCGAGGAGGGTGAGCACTGCGATCACGATGGTCATGGAAGGGGAACGTACCGATCGGGTGTGACCGTGCACGGGACGCTGCCCGGGGCTTGCGGTCCCGGTTCCCGGCCGACGCCCCTGTGGCAGGATCGCCCCACCGAACTGGGAGGGAACCATGGCTGGTCTTTGTGAGGGCAGGATCTGCATCGTCACCGGTGCCGGGCGGGGCATCGGGCGCGAACACGCACTGATGCTCGCGGCCGAGGGCGCCAAGGTCGTCGTGAACGATCTGGGTGGCTCGCGTGATGGCACCGGCACCGACGCCGGCCCGGCGCAGGAGGTCGTCGACGAGATCGTCGCCGCCGGTGGCACTTCGGTCGCGAACACCGATGACATCAGCGACTGGGCCGGTGCCGAGCGCATCGTGAAGCAGGCCATCGACACCTACGGCGGACTCGACGTACTCGTCAACAACGCGGGCATCCTGCGCGACCGCATGCTCACCAACATGAGCGAGGCCGAATGGGATGCCGTCATCAAGGTGCATCTCAAGGGCACCGCCGGCCCCTCGCACTTCGCGGCAGCGTACTGGCGCGATCGCTCGAAGGCGGGCGAGACGAATGACGCCCGCATCATCAACACCACATCGCCGTCGGGCATCTACGGCAACATCGGACAGACCAACTACGGCGCGGCCAAGGGCGGCATCGCGTCGTTCACGATCATCGCATCCGACGAACTCGCGCGCTACGGGGTCACCGTCAACGCCATCGCGCCGGCCGCGCTCACGCGTCTCACCGAGGACCTCGGCATGGGTGCTGCCTCCGACGAGATGAAGGAGGCGATGTCGGTCGCATGGATCTCGCCCATCGTCGTGTGGTTGGCGAGCACCGAATCGTCCGAGGTCACCGGTCGTGTGTTCGATGTGCGCGGTGAGCTGCTCGCCATCAGCGAGGGTTGGCATCAGGGCCCGCGCGTCACCAACGTGAAGGATCCGTCGTCCGTCGGCCCGCTGGTCGAGGAGATGATGGGACGGGCTCGTCCCAATGCCGACATGCTCGGCATCGATCGGAAGCAGGCCTGAGATGCCGATCCGTCACGACGTCGTGGGCGCCGAGGGTGCGCCGGTGCAGCACTCGTGGACATCGAAGGACGCCCTCCTCTACGCCGTCGGCGTGGGCGCCGGCATCGACGAACTGGCGTTCACCACCGAGAACAGTCACGACGTCACCCAACGCGTGCTGCCCACCATGGCCGCGGTCATCGGTGGTGGTGTGGCCAGCGCCATCTCCGCGGTCGGTCCGTTCGACTTCGCCATGCTCGTGCACGGCGAGCAGTCGTTCATCCAGCACCGTGAGTTGCCGGTCGAGGGGTCACTCACCGCCACCGGACGCATCACCGGCATCCACGACAAGGGATCGGGCGCAGTGATCGCAGTCGAGGGGCAGTGCATCGACGACGCGACGGGTGAGTTGCTGCTCACCGTCGGTTCCGCGGTGTTCATCCGCGGTGAGGGCGGATGGGGAGGCGACCGTGGTCCGTCGGGTGACCGCAACGCGCCGCCCGACCGCGCTCCCGATCGTTCGGTCACCTACCAGACCCGTCCCGATCAGGCGCTCACGTATCGGCTCTCCGGTGATCGCAATCCGCTCCACTCCGACCCGTGGTTCGCACAGCTCGCCGGCTTCGATCGCCCGATCCTGCACGGTCTGTGCACCTATGGCTTCACGGGGCGCGCGCTGTTGCACACGATGTGCGACTCCGATCCCGCGCGCTTCCGCTCGATGGAGGGTCGCTTCGCATCACCGGTGTTCCCGGGTGAGGCGCTCACGGTCGACATGTGGAACGTGGGCGACGGCGAATGCGTGTTCGTCACCCGCGGTGGCGACGGACGCATCGTTCTCGCCGGTGGCCGCCACACCTTCGACGCCTGAGTCAGAACAGGCGCAGCTCGTTCGATTCGATGCCGCGCAGTTCGTCGTAGTCGACCTCGACGCACGTGATGCCGCGTGACTCGGCTAGCACCCGGGCCTGGGGCTTGATCTCCTGGGCCACGAAGATGCCGCGCACGGGTCGCAGTGTGGGGTCGAGGTCGAGACGCTGCAAGTAGCGCGTGAGCTGCTCGACGCCGTCGATCTCACCGCGGCGCTTGATCTCGATGGCCACGGCCACGCCGTCGGCGTCTCGGCACATGATGTCGACGG
>CAYVUO010000010.1:0-5652 GCA_964454715.1 uncultured Bifidobacterium sp.
CCGTCTCTCGACGGCACGCTCTTCGTGCCGCAGGTGTACTCGCCGCAGGCGCCATCGCTGGAGGCGTGGGTGTGCTTGCGAGCGCGGCTCCTGCTGCAGCCGCGCAAGGCGGGTTCGATGCGAGTTCGGGCGTTGCCCTCACGGTCGTCGCATCGTCCACCGCACTCGGAGTGTCATCGAGTTCGCAGGACAACATCGCGATCTCCGGCTCGGCATCGAGGAGCACCGGAGTCGCCGGCTACGGGGACATCGGTGTGTATGCCAACGGTTCGCGTTCCGCGATCCGATTGGCTGGTGGTGGATCGATCCCCGCGGAGAGGAATGACGCGCATGTGGTTGGCGACATCGTCCTCGACAACTATGACGACCTCTGGTACTGCGTGGCCGATGGCACCCCGGGGCAGTTCCGGAAGATGACCGGTCTCAACACCGCAGGTTCGTTCCACGCAGTCACCCCGGCCCGTGCGCACGACACGCGAACGAGTGGTGCGGGTCAACTGGTTGCGGGCACCAATCGCCTCATCTACGTCGGCGACAGATTGCCGGTCGGTGCGACCACGTTCCAACTCGATTACATCCCGCAGCGGGCGCGGGCGATCTCGGCCAACATCACCATCAGGAACACCGTGGGTCGCGGCTACCTCGCCATCAACCCTGGAGGTGATGCAGTCGATCATGGCTCGATCATCAACTGGACAGCGAATGGGCAGACCATCGCCAATGGAGTGACCTTGGCGCTCAACTCGTATCGACAGGTGACCGTCATCGCCAACAGTGGGCTCGCAGGATCGTCCACCGACTTCATCATCGACGTTCTCGGCTACTGGTTGTAGCCGGTTCACCAAGGGG
Source organism: uncultured Bifidobacterium sp. (assembly GCA_964454715.1). GTDB lineage: Bacteria > Actinomycetota > Acidimicrobiia > Acidimicrobiales > Acidimicrobilacustridaceae > Acidimicrobilacustris. The sequence continues at coordinate 850 of CAYVUO010000010.1, forward strand.
GATCCCATGAACGATCGAAGCATCGACGAACTGCAGGAGATGATCGATGACCTCCGTCTGCAGATCGCAGACCTGAAGTCCTTGGTGGAAGTTCGAGGGGTGCCGCAGTCGGCTTGCGTCAATGGTGATGTGGGAGAGCCCGTTCCACCGGACGCCGCCATCTCGCGCCGTCATGCGCTGCGCACCGCCGGCGTACTCGCTGCAGGAGCCATCGCAGGAGGAGCGGCGGCGCTCGCCACCGCCACACCCGCTGCAGCGGCCACCGGTTCGTACACGAGTTCCGATTCGGCCGTGCCAGCCGTCGCGGCCATCGCAACCGGATCGGCGAATTCCGTGAGGGCCTGGGCTGCCGATGGGCTCGCAGTCGATGCCTACAGCTCGAACGGTACATACGGGTCGCGGTTCGAGAACGATGGTGCGGGCGGAACCGCCATCCGGGCACTCGCCTACGGAAATCCGGGGAACGGCTTCACTGGTGGCTTCGCCATCTGGGCCACGGGAGACGTGGGCCTCTACACGAACTCGACATCAGTCGGCGTCAGTGCGTCAGCTCCAGTGCAGCTGGAGCTCAATGGCTCGGGCGTCACGCGTCCGACGACGAGGGTGAATGCACATCGGGCGGGCCAGATCGTGTTCGACTCGTCAGGAGAACTTTGGGTCTGCGTCACTGCAGGGTCCCCTGGCACCTGGCGCAAGTTGTCGAGCGCGAATTCGGCGGGAGCGTTCCATGCGGTCACCCCGGGACGGGTGCACGATTCGCGGGTGGCAGCAGGAGGTCCGGGCGTGCTGGGCACGGGATCGAGCCGAACGATCTCGGTTGCGAACCGGATGGTCGTGGGTTCCACCCCCGGATTGACCGACTTCGTTCCGGTGGGCGCAGTGGCGATCTCAGCGAACATCACCGTGACCACGACCTCGGGTGTGGGGAACTTGGCGATCAACCCTGGTGGCGACACCGTCACCCACGGGTCGATCATCAACTGGACTGCAGCAGGGCAGACGTTCGCGAATGGAGTGACCCTGACGCTCAACTCATCCCGTCAGTTGCAGGTGATCTGCAATGGTGCCGCGGGAGCATCGGCCAACTTCATCATCGACGTGCTCGGTTACTGGATGTAGGGGGTCGGATCGGGCCCATGGGCCGGGCGGATCCTCGAGATTCCTGAGCGGAGGGGCGCACGGATCGCGCCCCTCGCGTGCGTTCTCCTGCTGCGGCGAAGGTCGTCGCCTCGCGCACCAGGAGGTCCGCCCATGGCAGCCACGAACACCCCCAAGCCGACCTCCGCCAGCGCACCCAAGGCAGCCCGCGCGGCTCGACCGGCCCGGCCCCGCAAGGCCGCCGCCAAGGCTCCCAAGGCCCCGGCGACCACCACGACGAGTTCGAGGACCGCCGCCCCCGAGGCTGCGCCCCCGGCCCGTCGCCCCCGTCGCAAGCGCCCCGTGCTCACGCCCGTCACCGAACGCCTCGGCGTGCTCGGGTGGAGCGAGCTCGACCCCGTGCTGCTCGGCGCCCTGGCTCTCGAGGCCCCGGTGCTGCTCATCGGTGAGCATGGCACCGCCAAGACCCTCGTGGTCGAACGCTTCGCCACCGCGCTCGGGCTCGATCTACGTCACTACAACGCGTCGTTGCTCAACTACGACGACCTCGTCGGCATCCCCGTGCCCGATGATGCCGGTGGTCTGCAGTACCTCGGCACCGCCGGTGCGGTGTGGGACGCCGAGTTCGTGTTCCTCGACGAGATCAATCGTTGCCGGCCCGACCTGCAGAACAAGTTGTTCCCGATCGTGCACGAGCGCCGCATCGCCGGTGAGAACCTCAGTGCTCTTCGTCATCGTTGGGCCGCGATCAACCCGCCCAGTGCACCCGATGCCGGACGCATCGAGTACCTCGGAGTCGAGGAACTCGACGACGCGCTGCTCGATCGCTTCTGGTTCGTGGTTCCCGTGCCTGCGTGGTCGGGCTTGTCGGCGGCGGTGCGTCGTCGACTCGTGCGCCAGGGCGCTGCGATGTGCGAGCCCTCGCCCGATGAGGTGTCGCTCGAGTCGTTGGTCGCGGCCACTGCGGCACAGTTGCCGATGCTCGAGGAGGTCGTGGGCGATCGCATCGCCGAACACCTCGTCGTGCTCATCGAGGAGCTCGGCAAGTCGTCGGTGAGGGTCAGCCCCCGTCGCGCTCGGGTGCTGTTCGAGGTCGTGCTCGCCGTGCACGCCGCTCGCCTCGTGCTCGGTGATGCCGAGGCCGATCTCGGTGCGAGTGCCGAGATCGCGTTGTTGCATGCGCTGCCCGGCCGAGCCACGTCGGAACCCCCGGCCCTCGGCACCATCGTTGCGGCCCATCGTCAGGCGTGGGAGACCACCGAGCTCGCCGTCGACGACAACTGGCGCGTGTTGCTGAGTGAGACCGATCCCGTGCAGCGGGTGCGGATCGCACTCGACACCGGTGTCGAGGATCGCGCCCTCGCCCGACTCGTCACCCAGGCCCTCAGCGCTCAGCCCTCGATGCCCGATCGTCACGGGTTGGCGTTCGTGCTGTCGCGCGTGCTCGCTGGTCGCGATCTCACGCCTGCGGCATGGGTGCCGATCGCCGACTACTCCCGTGCCATCGGCACACCGCGCATGGAGCGAGAGGAGCTCACGGTCGAACGTCAGACCGAACTCAACTCGCTCATCATCCGTACCTACGAGGCCACCGATGCCGGCACCGACGTGGGTCGACTCACCCGTGCCTTCGCCCGCGGTTGTGCGGTGGCCGACTTCGCCGATTTCGAACACTTCAAGGTTTCGTTGGCGCGGTTCCTGTCGACCTGTGAACTCTTCGGGGTCTCACAGTGAGGGGTTCGCGCGGAAGGACATCCGCCTATAGAACCGTGCCCGCATTGCGCAACGACTGGGTCACGTTCGTGCAGCCGCCCGTCGGCTTCACGCTCACACCCGTTCTTCGCCGCAAGGCGGAGGCCTTCTGGGAGACACTCGACCTGTCGGGCGCCATCGTGCTCCATCGACTCGAGTTGGACACTCGTAAGATCGTGCCCGACATGAAGTGTCGGGATGTGCTGCTCGGCATCAACGTGCACTTCCGTCAGCGTGACGGGTTGCTGCTCGCCGATTTCCCGCTGCTCGAGCCGTCGTTCGAGCCCCAGCATCCGTGGTCGACCGACGATCCTCGCCTGCTCGCCGCGGCGCGGGCGCTGGCGTCGAACTGAGCTCTCCATGACGGTCGCCAAGGTCTTCGCCCACACCGACGAGGAGGAGATCGCACTCCGCCTCATCAACTGCATCCCCGGTGCCACGTTCGAACTCGAGCAGTTGTTGGCCCTCGTCGAGATCGAACTCACCGATTCGGTCCCCACCGCAACGGTCACCACCGGTCTGCGGTCGAGTCTGTTGCTCAACCCCGACTTCATCGAGAGGTGCTGCGTCACCGACGAGCATCTGTTCCTACTCGTGATGCATGAGTTGTGGCACGTGCTGTTGGGGCACACCTCGCTGTTCACGCATACGTCGCTCATCGAGAACCTGGCCTTCGATGCCATCATCAATGCCGCCCTCACCCGGCAGTTCCCCGGGCCGGAGTTCCGTGGCTTCTTCGAGGCACTCAACCCCGCCGACTCGTTCCCCAGCCGTCTTCTGCGGGCGCCGGAGGGATGGCCGAATCGCACCGACTACAGCGGTCCTGGCCCCGCCGGCACCAACTCGATGCTGATGCGGCTCTATCCGCTCTGGAAGCAGGAGGTCGCTGAGCCGACCTACAACGAACTCATCGAGCTGCTGCGCTCCGACGCCGATGTGCTCGCACTCGAGGCCGACTGGGATCGACGTACCGGAGAGATCCGTGGTGGCGCGGGGGCGCCGGTGCTCGTGGGCGATCACGGGGAGGACGGCGACGAGAAGGGCAGCGTCGTGCTGCGCGACGAACTCGCTCGTGTGTCGATCGGTTGGCCCGATCCTCCGTATCCCGTGATCTCGCGCGGCGTCGGCGGGTCGAAGACATCGTGGGCGGTCGAGGCGATCGCACCATCGCTCTCGAATCGAGCAGTGCTCGAGCGTGTGCTGCGGCGCGCTGCACAGCGTTCGCGCGCGGGGTATCGCATGCAGTCGCGTGGTTCGGTCGCCACCTCGGCGAGCACGGTCATCCCATCGGCGCGTGATCGTCAGCGCGTGGCCCGCACGCGACTCGGCATTCCGTCACTGATGTGGAACGGCGAGCTGCAGCGCAGTGCGATCGTCCACGACGCGCCGCGCACGGCGAAGGTGTATCTCGACGTTTCGGGATCGATGTACGAAGAACTTCCTCAGTTGCTGCCGGCCGTGGCGCAGTTCGTGCGCCAGCGACTCGCGACCGCCTGGCAGTTCTCGGAATCGGTCTGGCCCATCACGCTCGCCGAATTGTTGAAGGGTGATCTCACCACGACCTACGGCACGACGGTCTCGTGTGCGCTCGAGCACGCGCTCAGCGACGAGGCGACTCGTCACATCGTGATCATCACCGACGGCGGCATCGAGCGCGTCGACGCACGCATCGTGCGAGCGTTGCGCGATCGCCACATCGCAGTCGATGTGGTCCTCTCGCGGCGGGGCATGGCCGAAGAGGCCGAGCGCTTCGCCCGGGTCACACGGCTTCCGAGCTGAGGTCGTCGAGTCCCTTCATCACGCGATCGAGCGAAGGTGGATTCTCACCGAGTTCGTCGGTGGTTCTCACGTTGCTCTCACCTTCGGCCACCACGATGTGTTCCATGAGCGACGCACCTGAGAACCCCACCAGCGAGATCCCGGCCGTCTTGAGCGCGGGCTTCCTCCCGGGGT
>CAYVUO010000010.1:5662-27158 GCA_964454715.1 uncultured Bifidobacterium sp.
CCGCCGACGATGCGGCTGGAACTCCCCCCACAACGACCCCGGCCGAGGCGGCTCCCCCCTCCGCCTCCGGCCCGGGTCGATTCCGCACCATCGGCATCCCCGTCATCTCGGCGGTGGTCGCCCTGCTGATCGGCCTCGGCGTCGGCTGGGGCCTGCTCGGCGACGATGGCAACGGCGGCCGCGACGACCGACGCGGCGGCCAGATGCAGGACAAGGGCGGTCCGCAACAGGGCGGCCGCGGTCAGATGGACAAGGGCGGCTCCCAACAGGGCGGCCGCGGTCAGATGGACAAGGGCGGCCAGATGCCGCAAGCCCCGGGCGGCCAGACCACTCCGGGCGCAGGTCAGACGCCTGGCGCCTGAGGACCGCAGGGTGGACAGCGCACCGATCCGGATCCCGCACCGGTAGGAGGCCATCCACCTGCGACAACAAGGAACGACCCGGCTGATCCCGCCAGCCGGGTCGTTCCGCGTCCGGGTCCGGACGCGAGTGTGGGCCGCCCCCTCCGCCGGGGACGGCCCACGGGTTCCCGCCGGAACGTGCTCGCCTATGCGGCGAGTGCGAACGCACTGGCGTGAACCACCGCGTCGTCGAGGGTCAGCATCTGACCCACGAGTCGCGGCGACCGCAGGTGCACCTCACGACCGAGCCCGACACCTTCGGTGTCGAACGAGCGGGCTCGTGTGAGTCGGTGCACGAACCGCAGGGCGCGGTCGATCGACGGCCGGCCCGTCACGTGCGTGGGCGCATCGAGCAGCGCGGCGCGCACGAGGGCCGACCAGTTGGCTTCGAGCAGCTCGGCATCACCGAACAACTCGAACGACACGATGCGACTGCCATGCCCGATGACCACACCGCACTGACCGGGAAGTGGCCCCCGGCGCACGAGCTCGTCGACGACCTCGGCGAGACGTTCATGCGAGGCGACCTCACTCGGTGCATCGAGCAGTGCTTCCACCGAGTGCATGGCGCGAGTCGTGGAGTCGACCTTGAGGCGATCGAGTTCGAGATCGATCGTGTTCCACACTGCGCCCTGGTCACTGAAGCGGGTCTCACCGACGGAGAGGTTCTCGCCGACGCTCGCCACCTTCACACGTCGCACGCGACGGGTGGCGAAGGTGCGACCGCGTGAGAACTGCGAGTCGCCGCCCCATCGACCGGCCTCGACACATGACACGGGAACGGTGAGCGAGCTACCTGCGGGCACGAGCACGCTGACGTTGAGCACGCGGTTCTGCTGACCGCCGGTGATGGTCTCGCCCTCGACGAGGAGCACGGGACGATCGAGCGGATTGGTGACGGTGATGCCGGGCACCACCGCCGAACCCTGCTCGGTGATCGCCAGACCTTCGGCCGAGGAGGCGATGGTGACGGGCGAGTCGACGCGATTGGATCGTGTGGTCGAGTACAGCGGGAACAGCGATACGCCGAGACGCGTGATGGGTACACCGAGTGCGACGTGCTTCAGTTGCGCAAGGGCTGGATTCTCGATCGGCATGGTTTCCTCCAAGGTTGTTCATGGAGGGAACGCACGCGTCGACGGGAGTCGTGCGGGCCGATCAGAGGTAGCCGACGTAGCCGTCGCGCGTGGGCTTGTTCACCACGACGGCGACGGGGCCGGGGATCACCGAACCGGGCAGCAGACGAAGGGTGTCGGCGTCGTGGCGAGTGCCGTGGTCGAGCATGGCGGCGTGATTGCGCACGACCTCGTGGAACAACTTGCGCACCTCGCGGGCATTGTTGAATCCGCGGTGGCGGGGCCATGACGCGATGAGCGCTCGCAGACGCTCGAGGGCGTCGGCTGTGAGTTCGTAGTCGTAGGCGTCGACCAGCCCGCGGAAGATCTCGACGAGTTCGTCGTCGCTGTAGTCCGGGAAGGGAACGGTGAGGTCGAAGCGGCCGTTGAGGCCGGGGTTCGACAGCAGGAACCGGATCATCTCCTCGGGATAGCCGGCCACGATGACGGCGAAGTCATCGCGGTGGTTCTCCATGAAGGCGAGCAGGGTGGTGATGGCCTCGGTGCCGTAGTCGTCGCGCTCGCCCACGAGGCTGTAGGCCTCGTCGATGAACAGCACACCACCGATGGCGCGTTCGCAGACGGCCTTGGTCTTGATGGCGGTCTGGCCGAGATAGGCGGCCACGAGCCCGGCGCGATCGGTCTCGACGAGGTGGCCCGACGGCAGCAGGCCGAGGGCCTTGTAGAGCTCGCCGACGAGACGGGCGACGGTGGTCTTGCCGGTGCCCGGATTGCCGACGAACACGAGATGGGGTGACGGGTTGGCGGCAGCCATGCCCTCATTGGCGCGCAGGCGCCCGACGTTGCGCATGGCGACGAGACCGTGGATCTCCTGCTTCACCGGTTCGAGACCGATCATGGCGTCGAGCTCGGCCAGCAGCACGTCGAGATCACGTGACTGCTCGGCGCTTCGCACCGCGATCTCACCGGAGTCGACCTCGTCGTCATCGATGTCGTCGTCGAACTCGTCGAGTTCGTCCTGGGGCGCCGGAGTTTCGTCGCCCTTGCGCTCCTTGCTGGCCTTGAGCGACTTCGGCACCTCACCCGACGGATTGACGAACTCCTCGATGCGACGGCGAGTGCGGCGCGTGAGATAGGTGACGGTGCCGAGCACCTCGTCGAGTTCGTGGTCCTCGATGGCGGTGGCGACCAGCGACGCCGAGACGAGCAGACGGGCGGTGCCGGTGCGGTCGTTGCGGTCGCGGTCGAGGCGGATGGTGGCGAAGGGCATGACGCCAGTGCGGGTCGCCACCCACATGGCGATCTCGGGTGTGGCCGGTACGTCGTCGACGAAGGCGTCGAGGGCCAACACCTGCGTGCCGTTGAACCGTCGGTAGATGCGTGCGCTGATGGCCTCGCCGTGCACGATGCACTCGAGGGGGCGCTGCTCGGTCAGATCCCCATCACCCAGTCGGTCGGCCCGCTCGGTGAGCATCCGCCGCAGGTGCTCGTGAAGGGGATCGGTCACTCGGTGATCGTGGCCCCTGGTTCGAGTCGATCGATGAAGGCCTCGAGCTCGGCGCTGAGGCCATGCCACGCGACGGGATCATCGAGTCGGTCGAGCAATCGCAACAGCTCGGCGCGTTCGCCACTGGTGAGCGCCACACCGCCGCGCACCGCGGCGCGCACGGCCGCAGCTGCGCCGGGGGCAGCGAGACCGTCGGAGAGGTCGAGGGCCGAGGCGAGTTCGCTGAGGGAATAGATGAATGACTGCATGCGCGACTCGTCGACCTTGCCCGGCAGGTCGCTCATCACCTCGGCGAGACGACGGAACTCGTCGGCCAGCATCTCGGCATCGAGCGACGAGCCTCGCATCGGCGCGACGTCGCTCAGCGTGAACTCCATCGTCGGCAGCGCGAGCACACCGAGATCGATCTCATCGGGTGACTCGAGGGACTTCGTCGCTGGTGAGTCGGACATCGTGCGGAAGAACTCGAGGGCACCGCGCTTGATGGGCTCGGGCAGGCGATCGAGCGACGGGTCGTCGGTGGTACGGGTGCGCGCGTGCAGCATGCGGAACGACACGAGACGGCGGCCACCCACATGATCGGGAGCCCATTCGACGAAGGTGTCGGCGTCGAGCTCGGCGTGGTGGCGCTTCTCGAGGGGGGCGTCGGAGGGCACCGAACCCGACAGGACGTCACCCATCGGCCGGTACTCCATCTGCATCTGGACCATGTCGTCGCCCTGCCTCACGCCCTCATCGTGCCACGACGAACTCGGCCACGATGGCGCGGGCCCGTGTGATGCGACGGCTGACCGTGCTGGAGACCATGCCGAGCAGGGTGGCGATCTCGCCGACCTTGTAGTCGTCGACGTACCGCAGTTCGAGCAGCAGACGATCGAGGGGCTCGAGTTGGTCGAGGGTGGCGGTGACCGTGAGGCCGGCCACCACGATCTCGGCGATGTCGGCGCCGGGGCGCACATCGGTGACCTCGTCGGTGGAGATCACGATGCGGGCGACGTCGAGTTGACCGTCGGCATTGGGGCGCAGGTTGGCCCCCTCGCCGCGCTGGGCCCGCTCGCGACGATCGAGATCGATGCCAGTGGTGCGGGCGACTGCGATGGCGAAGGCCTGCGGATCGGGATACTGGGCCATGATCGCCACCGGATCGGCGCAGAACTTCTCCAACGTGGCCTGGGCGATGTCGTCGGCCTTGGCCCAACCGAACCGCTTGACGGCGAATCGATAGGCGACGCGACGCACGATGGCGGCGTAGTCGCCGGCCTGCTCGGCGGCGCGACGCTCGGCCCGGCGGCGACGGGCGGCCTCGACCCGGGCGACCCGGGCGGCGTGACCGGTGGCCCCACCATCGGCTTCGCCGCCGAGGGGGTTGGAGGGAAGGGAGGAGTGGAATGTAGCCATGGGGCGGCCCCTTTCCGGAGGTGGCGGAACCTCCGATTTCGAGGAACTGAAGACGTCCGCCGACGCCACTGTCAGAGTGACAGGAGGGTGTGACAGTGCTCCGGGGCGGTGCCGGGGAGCGGCGAGGGGGCGGCAAGTTACACACATGTGGTTCCCCTGCCAACCGGCCCGGGCCGGAACACGTGGTGGCACCTACGCGGCGATCACACCCACTCCGTGCGCAGGAGCTCGACGAACGACGCCTGCTGGTCGTGGTAGTGCGGCCAGCGCTCGGCCAGCCACGAATGGGCCTCGCGCTCGTCGAACCCGTGGGTGCGCATCGCCCAGGCCTTGAGCACCAACCCGGTGCGACTGCGGCCGCCGTGACAGTGCACGACCACCTCGTGACCGTCGGCGAGGAAGGCGTCGATCGAGTCGACGGCATCGCGCACGGCGGTGAGCGGATCGGCATTGGCCGGACCCGGTCGATCGATGAGGAACACCTCACGTCGCAGCGGGCGATGGGCGAACATGCCGTGGGTGCGACACAGCGAGACGACGGCCATGTGGTCGGGTGTGTTGGCAGCGCCGTCGAGGTTGGCGGCGTGCAGACGGGGTGCCACCTCGAGCGGGCCGGCCACGTGTTCGCGTGGCTGCGACACGGCGGGCCCCTTGCCCAGCAACTGGCGTGCCATCTGAGCGAGACCGTCGTTGTCGAGTGTGATCTCGCCCGTGGGAGTGTCGAGTCGGCCGTGCACGTAGGTGCTCCAGCGCGACGGGATGCCCTGCACACTGGCACGGGCCCCCGCGATGGCGCCGGCGACGCACGCCACGGTGTCGGTGTCGCCGCCGAGGTCGATGGCAGCGCGCACGACATCGGCGAACGTGTCGTGATGACGCACGGCCCACACCGCCTGCGCGAGGCATGTGTAGACCGAGCCGTTGGAACGAGGGTCGTCGCCCGGTTGCCATGATTCCGCGCAGAGAGCGGTGAACTCGGCACGATGCGGCTCGTCGACGAGTGCGAGCACCTCGGGCAGTGCATCGATGGGGTCGTCGCCGAGGATGGCGCGTCGCATGAGCGCGGCGCCGATGGCGGCGCCCCAACCCGCATCGGGATCGTGATGGGTGAGCGCCGATTGCGCGCGGGCGGCAGTGATGAGCGTGCGCTCGTCGGCCGCGGCCCAGGCGATCGCAATGGGAGTGACTCGCATCAACGAACCATTGGCCGCGCTACGACCGGAGAGCGCGTCGTGTGCGGCGCGGGCCGCGCCGCTCCATCGGGTGGCCATGAGTGCGCGCCGGGTGAGGTTGCCGACATCGCCGGCCGTGCGACGCCATGCGATGAACCGGGTCCAGACGTCGTCGGCGTCGAGTCCGTCGCACTCGATGAGGGACTGCGCGAGCGCGACGGCCATCTGCGTGTCGTCGGTGAACTCGCCCGGCTGCCAGTGGAACGCGCCGCCGCCGATCATCTCGCCCGTGCCACCCACCACTGCGTCGGGGAAGCGGGCGCTGTACTGGCCCGCTGCTCCGAACTCGAACGGTGCACCGAGGGCATCGCCGACGGCACTGCCGACGAGCGCACCGATCGCTCGTTGTGTGGTGATGGCATCGAATCGCGCCCCTTCGGTGGGACGGTCGATGCCGGTGTGCAGTGCGTCGATGGGATCGGTGGTGGGTCGCGTCATGGGCAGCTCCTCGTGTGGATGATCGTGAGGGGTGAACGCACGATCGGGCGGGAGTCGTGCTCCCGCTGACCACTACGGGAGTGCGACGCGCTCGATCGCTCGACGACTGCTCATGCGGCGGTGGTGAGATCGAAGGGGAGTGACCAGTCGATGCTGGGGAACTCGAGCACTCGGTCGGCCTCGGCCGCGAGCAGTCGGTTGAGGCTCCGGCGCTTCGAGACGACGACGACCTCGAGGCCGGCGAGTCGTGCACCATGGGCCAGACCCGCGAACCGGTGATCACCGGTGGCGAGGACGATGGTGTCGTGGCCCCGGGCGACGGTGCGCAGGTCGACACTGTGGATGAGTGCGTCATCGGCACCGTCGGTGCCTCGCCCGATCACGACCTGGGCCGAGGGGAAGGCGAGCCGCAGACCGAAGGCGTGACGATGGTCGGCACCGACGAGGAGCAGATCCTCGGGCGATGCGCCGGTGACTCGGCGGTAGATCGGAGCGAATGCCGAGTCGATCGGCAGGGCGTGCTGCTCACCGATCAGGTTCTCGATGTCGATCACGTGGAACGTGCGATGTGTTGCGTACTCACCCTTCGTGACTGCTTCCATGCTGGCCCTCCCGCCTTGGGATCGGGCCCGGGGCTCGCGCACCGGGCCTGCTGATCCGATTCGTTCCCATCATGGGATCGGGGTGTGACACCCCTTCCCATCTGGGGAACGCAGCCGAGGGGCCGATCGGTGCAGGGTCAGCCGGTGACCTTGGGCACCACCGGCTCGGGAGCCGTCGTCGCCGTCGTGGTCGTGGTGGGCAAGGGGTCGTTGGCGACCGGGCACGGCTCGACGAGGAGGGTCTCGCCACCGGTCATCACGGCTTGCACCCCGAGGGTGGCGCGATCGATCACCAGCATCACCGAGTTCGCGTAGTCGAAGTTGCCGAGATAGATGCGAGTGCCCTCGGCGTTGAAGCCGCCGTTGCGCAACTGGAAATAGGCCGGAGGGAGCGTGATCGTCGAGGTGATCTGTTGGGTGGCGACATCGAAGAGACCCAGATCGGTGGCTCCGTAGTTCTGGAACAGGAGCATCTCCGATCCGTCGGGGGACAGCGACAGGCCCGTGGCCGACACTGCGGTTGCGGAGAAGATCGGCGTCGAGACCTGGGTCGCGATGTCGTAGCGCGACAAGATGCGGGTGGAAGCGTCGATCCACCAGATCGCCGTGCCGTCGGGAGTGAACGCGGAACCGTCGGGGTAGATCGTTCCGCTGTTGGGAGCGACGATGGTGTCGATCACGGTGAGCGTCGCAGCGTCGATCAGATCCATCTGATAGCCGGCGAGGGAACCGTTCACGAGCACGTGGGATCCATCGTTGGAGACCCTGAGACCCCACGGCGACGACAGGGAAAGCGTCGTTGGGCCGGCGACGAGAGAACCACCAGCCACGGACCGACGTTCGATGGTGCTCGTGGCGCCATCACTGCGCACGACGTAGAGCGTCAGCCCATCCGGTGCGAGTTGCACGTCGGTGGTGTCGGTCGCTGGCCCGAGGGGGATCGTCGTGATCGTCGCTCCGGTCGAACCCAGGACGATGCTCGTGGAGTTGACGTTCCACGAGTGGATTGCGGCGAGTCGACCATCGGCCGAGAACGAGATGCTCACCGGGAATCCGGCCGACGGCTCGGTGTGGGTGATGAGGTTCGACCCTTGATCGATCGTCGCGATCGATCGCTCCGAGTAGTTACCGACCCACACGGTTCCCCGGCAATCCTCGGCCGTCGATGGAATGTTGAGCGTTGCTCCTGCGTCGTCACGACGGACGACGACGACGGCGAGGACGAGGCACAGCACTGCTGTGACAGCGAGACCGGCGGTGAGTCGGCGCATGGGATCTCCTGCTCGGGGGTCGCCGAACCGTACCAGCGGGGTCGACGTCGGCCCGATGGTGGCACCACCATGGAGCCATGACCACCGAGGCCCTCAGTGCGATCACGCTCGTCACCGCCGACATGGCGGCCTCGGTCGCCTTCTACGAAGTGCTCGACGCGCCCATCGCCTTCGGCGGCACCGATGCGGAGTTCACGACCTTCGTGCTCGCGCCCGAGGCGTTCCTCAACCTGCAGCTCGATCGCTCATGGACACCCGGTCGCAGCTGGGGGCGATTCATCGTGTGGGTCGATGACGTCGACTCGGTGCATGACGCGTTCGTCGCCGCTGGCTACGGGCCCTCGATGGCGCCGTCCGATGCGCCGTGGGGTGAGCGCTACTTCCACATCACCGATCCCGCTGGCCACGAGCTCAGCATCGCCCGCCGACTCGTGGAGTGACTACGCCTCGTGCACGATCGACGGCGCGTTCACGGGATGCGGTCGGATGACGAGCACGGCCACGACCGTCCAGGCCAACAGCGAACCGACGCCGGAGTTCAACTTCACCGGCGCCTCGTCCGCTCCGATGCCGTAGATGAACCACAGCGTCGATGACGACGCGAGCATCGCCCAACCGAGCAATGACACCGCTTCACCGCGACCGTGCTTCAGCGAGTAGCGGATCTGCGGCAACGACACCATCAGGCTGGCGGGCACACCGATGAAGCCCGGCGCGTTCGGTGCGATGAGTCCGAGTGCGAGCAATGCGAGGAACAGCGCGCCCACCGCAGTGACACCGAGCACCGACGCGCGTCGACCGCGCGGCGCGAGGATCACCCACGTCAACGGCACCATGTAGAACATCCAGAATCCGTTGGCGATGATCTGTTGCGGTGATGCGACGGCGATCGAGTATGCGAACCAGGTGACGGTCGAGACGGTGCCGATGATCCACGAGCCGATGGCGATGCCGTCGGCGCTCTTGGCGCGGTACAGGCGCACCATCTGCGCGGTGGCGCTGACGAGGGAGAAGATGGCAGCGCCGTAGCCGGCGCTGCGGGCCCAGAGAGGCATCGTGCTCATGCCTCGTAGGGGATGAGTCCGGGATCGCTCGGACCCTTGACGAGGAGCACCGTCACGGCGGTGATCATCAGGCAGGTCTGGATGCCGGCGTTGAGGATGATCGGTCCGTAGTTCCCGGCGATGCCGTAGGTGAGCCACAACGCGGCCGACACGCCGGCCATCGTCCAACCCAGCACCGAGACGCCGGGACCCCGCCCCTTGCGAATGACGTAGACGATCTGTGGGATGGCGATGGTGAGGCCGGTGGGCGTTGCGATGATCGTCGGCCACCACGCGTGCACGTGCGCGAGTGCGAACATGAGTGCGAGATATGTGGCGCAGGCGACGAGACCCGCGATCGCGAAGGACCTGCTCCTCTCACTCAACTTCATCCACGTGAGCGGCACGTTGTAGAGCAGCTGCAACGTGTTGGCGACCATGAGCGTCGGCGAGACGATCGTCCATGCGTAGGCGATCCACGCGTAGTTGGCGAGCGCCGACAGTCCCCATGTGCCGAACGAGACGCCCCGCGCCGAACGGACGCGCAGGATCGCGCGCAGGTTCGTGAGCATGCTGGAGATCCCTACCCCCGCAGCCACCCATCCGCAGACCTTGGCCCAGAGAGGCATCGGGTCAGTCTGACCGATGCCACGGGGCATGCCGTACCCCGAGCCCGATGTGGTCGGGTCGTGGCAGAGTGAACGCATGACGACGCCCCAGCTCTCGATCCAGCTCCGCACCTTCTCCCAGGACGATCCGGGTGACTGGGGCTTCCTGCTCGAACAGGCCCGCGCCGCCGACGTCGCTGGCATCGATCGCATCGTGGTGTCCGATCACGTCGCATACGGCGAGAACCTCGAGGCCTACGGCGATCCCAAGAAGGGTGGTTCGGCCGGTGGTAAGCAGCCGACCGATTCCGACGGCAATTGGCTCGAACCGTTGACGGTGCTCACCGCCATCGGTGCGCAGACGACGCGCGTGCGACTCGGCACCGCGATCCTCATCGCTCCGTTGCGCCGGCCGCTCGTGCTGGCCAAGACGCTGGCCACGATGGATGTGCTCACCGGTGGCCGCATCGATCTCGGCATCGGTGTGGGTTGGCAGAAGGAGGAGTACGACGCAGCCGGTCTCGACTTCGATGGTCGTGGTCGTCTGCTCGATCACACGATCGAGGTGTGTCGCACCCTGTGGTCACAGCAGGCCGCGAACTACGACTCCCCCGAACTGCACTTCGAGCGCATCCATCAGATGCCCAAGCCTCGTCAGTCCGGTGGCATCCCGATCTGGGTGAGCGGCACGATCAACAAGCGCGTGGTGCGTCGCCTCGCCGACTACGGCGCCGGATGGATCCCATGGGGACCCGAGGGTTCCGACCTTCCCAACGCCATTCCGCGACTGCGTCAGCTCGTCGCCGATGCTGGTGGCGATCCCGGTTTCCAGATCCAGGGGCATGCGGTGCCGGTGCGCGATGCGTCGGGCGAGCTCGATCTGAATGCGACGTTCGAGGCGTCACGCCCGATGATCGAAGCCGGCGTCACCGACCTGCGCGTCACGTTCGGCGCGATGAGTGGGTATGAGCAGTGCCTCGAGATCTACAGCGACGCGGTGTCGCGTTTCCGTCTCGCATTCGGCTGATCGACCAACGCTGACTCAACCGAAGAAGAGGCGTTCGGCGGTCGACGTGAACAGCGCTCGGCGTTGCGCGTCGTCGAGGTTGCGGGCCGCGTGCTGCGCCAGCGCGAGCTTGTCTGCGTAGTCGTGACGCTGATCCTGAGGATGATCCGATCCCCAGCACAGTCGACCGGCACCGAAGGCATCGACGAGTCGTTCGACCATCGGTGCCGCGTCGCCCTCGTCGCGCTCGGCGGCTTCGAGCACGTACGACGTCACCTTGAGATTCACCGACGGCGCGTCAGCGAGCCGAAGCAGATACGCGAGTCCGTCGCCCTCGACCATGTCGATGAAGCCGCAGTGATCGATGGCCGCCGACGCGCCGGAGTGGGCATCGGCGAGCAGGGCCAGGTCGTCGAAGCGATCGGCGAACACCGTGGGAACGACGGTGATGCCGCGTTCCGCCGCCACTGACCACACCTCGGCGCCGCGGCCGTCGGTGAGCCACGACGCATCGACACCGCCGACCCCGAACAACCGAACGCCGCAGATGCGCGCTCCCGATGGAGGCGCATCGAGAAGATCCGTGAATGCTGCGGCAGGGTCGTTGGCCGTCATGTCGACCGATACCACGAGCGCGGTACGCGTCGGATGCTGCGCCACGGAGTGGCCCGAGCACGAGCAGTCGTGGCCGTAGGCGCCGACGGCCTGCACCACCACGATGCGGTCGATGCCGATCGCATCGGCCGATGCCAGCAGCTCTTCGATCGAACCGCCGGAGCGCCACCAGTCGCTCGCCACACCGGTGGGTGTGAACCTGAATCGGGGATCGTCACCGCACGACACATGGGTATGGGTGTCGATGATGCTCATCGGGGGGTCACCGTGAACGGAGAGGTGCGCACGCCATAGCATCGCACCGAGCCCGCATCGCTGTGGGCGAGGGGGAGGGGAAGTGTCCGGATTGCTCGACGAGGTCGGCGTGTGCATCGGCACGCTCGGCCCCGACCCGTTCGCGGTCGCGCAGAACCTCCCTGAGGTCTTCGATGCCGTTGCAGACGCTGGCGCGACGTCCGTGTCGTTGCACACCTTCCTTGGCGCGCTTCATGGTGCCGACAAGGTGTCATCGCTCCTCGCCGATCGCGGATTGCGGGCAGGCGCACTCGAAGCCGCTCTGGCGTGGTCGAGGGGCGCGGGTTCGGACAACATGCTCGAAGCCGAGAACGTCGTGGAGATGGCAGAGGCGCTCGGAGCGAAGGCGTTGCTCACCGTCGTGCTCGAGGAGCAGCTCGATCGCGGCGCAGCCATCGAAGGGCTCGCACAGTTGTGCGAACTCGTTGCGCCGGCTGGTGTGCAGGTGTGCCTCGAATGGTTGCCGTGGACGGCGATGGGCACGATCGCCGCGGCGGTCGACCTCATGGAGGGAAGTGGCGCGACGAACATCGGTCTCACGTTCGACACCTGGCACTGGATGCGTCAACCGGGAGGACCCGACTTCGAGACGTTGGACCGCGTCGACGGTTCCCGCATCGGTTTCCTGCAGTTGTGCGATGTCGCGCCGACTGCGAGCGCCGACGTGTTCGAAGAGGCGATGACCGCGCGCCTGCTGCTCGGCGAGGGCGTCGTCGACTTCGACGGCTTGCTCTCACTGCTCGAGGCGAAGGGCGCCACGCCGTACGTGGCCACCGAGATCTTCAACACCGCCATCCTCGATCGTGGAGTGCGCGAGGCCGCTACGGCCTTCCATGACTCCGCCGTCCGACTGAGAGGACAACGATGACCGACGCGTCGTCACGAACCTACGAACCCGAACTCGTCGAGGTGCTCGACGAGTCACCCGAGGCGTTGTTCGCGTGGCTCGAGTCGCGGGGCCTCGGTGACGGTCTTCCCGTCGTTGCGCCCACACGCGAGCGGGTGGAGGCGATGTTGACGTTCGCCGAGGGTGATGCCGATGAGGTGCTGTGCACGTTGCAACCCCGCTCGGGCATCGTCACTCGTCGCGTGATCGCCGTGAATGCGGTGATGGCCGGTTGTTCCCCCGAGGCCTTCCCCGTGGTGCTCACCGCCATCCGCGCGTTGGCCCGACCCGAGGTGAACCTGCGTGGAGTGAACGCGACGACGCATCTCGTCGCTCCGATGGTGATCGTGCACGGAGAGATCGTGCAGCGCGCCGGCTTCAACTCGGGTGTGGGTGCATTCGGTCCCGGCAACCGAGCGAACGCCACCGTGGGTCGGGCCGTGCGTCTCGTGATGCTGCACGTGGCTGGTGCGAAGCCGGGGTTCGGTGACGCCGCCACCCACGGACAGCCGGCGAAGTACACGTTCTGCGCCGCCGAGAACCTCGAGGCCACGCCGTGGGAGTCGTATCCGATGTCGCTCGGCATCGATGCACCGAGTGCCGTCACCGTCCACTGCGGAGAGGGGCCCCACAACGTGCACGATGCCGAAGCTGCGGGCGATCCCGCGCTCATCCTCGACAAGATCGCGTCAGCGATGACGTCGTTGGGACAGAACAACGCGCCGATCAGTCAGGCCGAGTACTTCATCGTGCTCGGGCCCGAACATGCGGCCTCGATCGCAGAACGGGCGATGACGCGACGTGACGTCTCCAACTACCTGTTCAACACCGCACGACTTCCCGCACACGTGTTCCGGCGTCACTTCCAGGAGTTGGCGTGGGCCAACTGGATGAAGGCCGTCGACGATGACTCCCCATTGCCGATGACCGGTGACGCCGACAACATCCGCGTGCTCGTCAGTGGTGGTCCCGGAAAGCATTCGCTCGTGGTGCCGTCGTGGGGGATGACCCGCAGCGCCACCCTTCCCCTCGGAGGTTGAGATGACCCTCGTCTACCTGCCCGATTCGGAGCCCGGCCCGCTCACCGCCTCGCTCGCTCCATCACCGAAGTCGCTCAAGGGGCTGCGCATCGCAGTGCTCGACAATGGCAAGCCCAACGCCGATGTGGTGATGACCCGCGCCGCCGAGTCGCTCGCCGCTCGCACCGGGGCCACCGTGAGTGTGATCACGAAGAAGGGACCGTTGGGGCTCTCAGCCAATGCCGCCATCCCGCTCGCTCCCGATCGGCTCGAGCTGTTGCTGGCCCAAGCCGATCTCGTCATCACCGGTGCCGCCGACTGCGGATCGTGCACGGCGTATTCGGTGCACGACGCCATCGAGCTCGAGAAGAACGGTGTGCCCACGGTCGTGACCACCACGACGCACTTCGAACCCGTGGCCAAGACGTTGTCGACGAGCTTCGGTGCTCCCGACACTCGACTGTTGGTGTTGCCGCATCCCATCGGCGGTACCGATGAACCCACGCTCTCGTCATGGGCCGATGCGGCCTGTGATCGCCTGATCGCGCTGTTCACCGGAACGATCTGACATGGCCATCGAGATCGATCACTCCGGTCACAACGCGCTCGTCACGGGCGCCGGGGCGGGCATCGGAGCCGAGATCGCCCGATGGATGGCCAAGGCCGGGGCGCGAGTGGCGGTGCATGACGTCCGTGCCGATCGCGCCGACGAGGTGGTGCGTTCGATCGTCGATTCGGGTGGTGACGCGTTCGCCGTCATCGCCGATGCACGCGACGACGCTGCGCTCGAGGCGATGATCGACGAGGCGGTCGAACGCTTCGGTGGCCGACTCGACGTGCTCGTCAACAACATCGGCATGTACGGCGGCTACCGGAGTGGTCCGTTCACGACGCTCGATGGCGACCACTGGCGCGGTCTGCTCGAGCAGAACCTCGTCATCACCGCACTTGCCAGTGCTGCAGCGGCTCGGCATATGGGCACCACGGGTGGCGGTGTGATCATCAACGTGTCCTCGGGCGAGACCACCCGGCCAGCGCCGTTCGGAGCGGCCTATGCGGCGGCGAAGGCAGGCGTGAATCACCTCACCACCACGATGGCGGTCGAGCTCGGGCCCCAGGGCATCCGGGTCGTCGCCATCGCTCCGGGCACGACGATGACCGAGACGGTGCGCGAGGCATTCGGCGACGAGCACTATCGAGCGCTGGTCGAGGCGACACCATTGCGGCGCGAGACCGAGTTCGATGAACTGGCCCGGCTCACCGTGTTCCTCACCAGCGATCTGGCACGGTGCATCACCGGTCAGTTGATCCTCGCCGACGCGGGCGCGCATCTCTCACGGTCGCGACCGGCGAACCTCTCGCAGACCTGAACTACGACGCGAGCGCGAGCACTCCGTCGTTGCGCTTTCGCTTCTTGCGCCACCCCGGATGCGCGAATGCGTGGCCGAGTCGTTCCCGCCAGTTGCGCGAGCGGGCGACGTCCCTGGCGATGTCGACGTACTCGTGTGCGGCGATGCGCAGCGGATTGAACGTCTCGATGTTGGTGGTGAGTCCGTAGCGCACGCGCTCGTCCTCACGTCGGAACGTTCCGAAGAGACGATCCCAGAGGATGAGGATGCCACCGTGATTTCGATCGAGGTACTGCTGCTGCACACCGTGGTGCACACGATGATGTGAGGGCGTGTTCAGGATCTCCTCACCCACGCCAAGGCGGTCTATGGCCTCGGTGTGGATCCAGAACTGGTAGATGAGGTTGATGGCGCGGGCATGGTCGATGAGTTCCGGACGCACGCCCATGAAGGCGAGCAGTCCGTACGGCACGAACATGCCGAGTCCCTCTCCGACGGGCTGACGCAGAGCGGTCGAGAGGTTGTAGTGCTCGCTCGAGTGATGCACGACATGGATGGCCCACATCCATCGGCTCTCGTGTTGCAGGCGATGGTTCCAGTAGTAGAGGAAGTCCCATCCCACGATCGCCGCTGACCAAGCGAGCACTCCGGTTCCGAGATCCCGGGACGAGCCGTGCTCTCGCCACAGACGAGTGGCAGTGGTCCGGGCCTTGAACGCGGTGGCGCCAGCCAACACTCCGCCCGCCACCGCGGCCACACCGGATGACGGTCGGACCCTTCGAGCCCAGCGCGTGAGACGGGAATCGTCATCGCGTCGGGCCAGCACATCGGCCGCGGTCGTGACGGCCGCCGCTGCGATCGCTCCGCCGACCAGCACGTGCCGACCGCGTCCTCGACCGGGCTGCACGGGACGCAACAACGCCGCCGTCACGAACGGCGCCGCAAGGCTCGCCGTTCCCATCAACAGACTGGCGATCGTGTCGTTGCGCTCATAGCCGATCGCCTCGGTGTCGCCGGCTCCGGCCCGCTTCCTCAACACTGCGTACTCCGCGCCCATGGCCGCGAAGAATCCCGGTGTGGCGATCGAGATGAGATCGGTCATCGGGAACCTCGAGAGCGGTCGCGCAGTTCGACGGAGTCGATCGTATGGTCGCTGGCCTTGGTGATGACCACATCGGCGAACGATCGGGTCGGTTCGATCGCCTCCACCAGATTGGGGAGGTTCACCAGCGCCCACGCGTCGTCGAGCATCGCGGCGAAGAGTTCGTCGGGCGCAGACGTCCACGGATCGAAGAAGGGCGAGTACTCGGTGCGAGCCCGCTCGCGCAATGCGGTCGCTCGCTCCACGAACCAGCGCTTCATGTCCGCTTCGTCGGCGTGCAGATAGATGGTGACGGTGAGGTGCTGGTGGAAGCGCAGCACGTTCACGCCCTCGATGATGACGACGTCGCCGGGCCGCACCTCGGTCGGTTCGTCGCGGATGTCATAGGTGTGGTGATCGTGCACGGGTGCGAGCGCCACTCGGCCCGCAGCGAGTGAGTCGAGGAAGGCCATGAGCGCGGCCTCGTCGAACGACTCGGGGAAGCCCTTTCGCAACGTGAGGCCTCGGCGTTCGAGCTCGGCGTTGGGGTGGAGGAATCCATCGGAGGACACGACCGTGACCTCGTGACCATGCAGTTCGGCGAGTGCGACGGCGATCGCTTCGGCCGTCGTGCTCTTGCCCACGGCCACGCCACCGGTGAGCCCCACGAGCACGGGGCGAGTGCCATGCGCGTGATGGTCGGTGATCGCCCCGAGCACGGGAGACAGCGACGCCTCGTCCATCGCCGCACGCTACGGCGCCATGGGCATGGAGAGCGAGGGGAGGAGCGGGCGTATGCTCATCGCTCCGACCCCGGGGGGCGTCGGGAAGGGGGAACAGTCATGGGAATGCCGACCGATCTGGGCATCGTCGATCTGGGCATGGGTTTTCCGTACACCAGCGTCGAGGAGAAGAAGGCGGCCTACAACTTCTTCCGCGCCAACCTCAAGGATGAGGAGTCGCTGCGCGAGATGGAGTTTCCCGCGCAGTACATGTTCAAGGACGTTCCCGATGTGGTGCCGCCCGACACCGATGTCGTGCAGTGGATCGTCGAGAAGATGGACGCCTTCAACATCGAGCAGTGCATGACCGGTCTCAACGACCGTTCGATCGAGGCGAAGGAGCGGCACCCCGGGCGCTTCCACCTGTGTGCATCTGCCGATCCGAATCTCGGCATGCAGACGGTTCGTCGTCTCAAGCAGTTGAAGCGCGACCACAACATCGTCGCGGCCATGACCTTCCCCTCCGGCATGGTTCCCCAGGTCGGCGTGGGCGACAAGAAGATGTACCCGATCTACGCCACGTGTTGTGAGCTCGACATCCCGATCTGCATCAATGGCGGCATCGTCGGTCCGCGCATGCCCTCCTGGCCGCAGCATGTCGAGCAGTTCGACGAGGTGCTCTACGACTTCCCCGAACTCACGATGGTGATGATGCACGGTGGCGAGCCGTGGACTGAGCTCGCGGTCAAGCTCATGCTCAAGTGGCCGGGTCTGCACTACATGACGAGCGCGTTCGCGCCCAAGCACTATCCGAAGGACATCATCAAGTACGCCAACTCGCGTGGCAGCGACAAGATCATGTACTGCGGCTACTTCCCTGCCGGTCTCAGCCTCGAGCGTCAGTTCAGCGACATGCCCAATGTGCCGTTCAACGACAACGTGTGGCCGAAGTTCCTGCGTGAGAACGCCATCCGCGTGTTCAAGCTCGACCAGGATCGCTGACCATGCAGATCGCGGCGGAGCAGGTCGCCGTCGTCACCGGTGCTGGTAGCGGCATCGGCCGCGCGCTCGCGTTGCACGCTGCAGGTCGTGGCATGCGAGTGGTTGCGGCCGACATCGAGCAGCCGCGGATCGACGAGACCGTGTCGCTCATCGAGGCTGCTGGTGGCACTGCCATCGCCGTGCGCACCGACGTTTCGGATGGGGCCGAGGTGCAGCGATTGGCCGACACCGCATTCGGTGAGTTCGGAGCGGTCAACCTGTTGTGCAACAACGCTGGCGTGTTCAGCGGCGGTCTGATGTGGGAACGCAGCGTTGCCGACTGGGATTGGGTGATGGGCGTCAACCTCTACGGCATCGTGCACGCCGTTCGCTCGTTCGTTCCTCG
Source organism: uncultured Bifidobacterium sp. (assembly GCA_964454715.1). Lineage (GTDB taxonomy): Bacteria > Actinomycetota > Acidimicrobiia > Acidimicrobiales > Acidimicrobilacustridaceae > Acidimicrobilacustris. Next base: position 23,598 of record CAYVUO010000010.1, read on the forward strand.
CATGCTCGACTCGGGCGAACCGGGCCACATCGTCAACACCGCATCGATGGGCGGTCTCGTCACCGGTGCCTACTCGGGTCCGTACTACACGTCGAAGTTCGCGGCGGTCGGCATCACCGACTGTCTCGCCCAGGATCTCCGCACCACCGGCAAGCCGGTCGGGGCATCGGTACTGGTACCGAGCCTCATCGCCACCGACATCGGCACGTCGGGCCGCAATCGTCCCGAGAAGTTCATCGACCGCACGCACGAAGCCGGCCCCGATGCCGAGTTCGTCGAGCAGATGCTCAAGTCATCGACGACCGAGGCGGGAATGCCCCCGGCCGAGGTCGCGCAACTCGTGTTCGATGCGATCGAGGCCGGTCGGTTCTGGATCCCGACCAAGCCGAGCTATCACGATCAGATCAAGCAGCGCTTCGACGACATGCAGGCCCTGCGCCTCGCCGTGCCGCCGACGCTCGACTGACCTACGACGCGAGCGTTCCGGCGAAGATCTGCCAGGCCAACGCGCTCTTCGCCACGAGGCTGAGCACCAAGTACACCTTCTCGCCATAGAGGTAGTCGGCGAAGCGACCCTTGCGCCGGTACTGCAGCCACTGATTGAGCGCGAAGCAGTTGAAGAGCAGGAACAGCGAGATCACGATGCCGTAGACGAATCCCGGCACGCCGTCGGGGTTGGCAGGGACCCCATCTATCGTCGTGGAGTCGGTGGCGGAAGTGACCAGCGCGATGACGATGGCGATCCACGGGATGATTCCGGCGATGCAGCCGAAGATGAATGGCCACCAGTTGACGGTGTCGCGACCCTGATTCACCTTCTCCATCACGAGTCCGAACAGGATCATCGACGCGTTCACGCCGAAGATCGCGATCAGTGCATAGAGGTTGTTGATCCCGTTGAGGAGGCAGATCAGCAGGATCATGATCGAAGCGCTGATCGAGTACTCGATCCAGCGCGCCACGTTGATGCCGGCGAGGAGGTTGCGCTCGTACCACTGGCGCACTCGGGGCGCGGCCATGAGCAGATGATCACCGGCGGCGAGGAACAGGAACAGCGCGATGGTGATGGGGAAGCTGAAGTCGAAGAAGGTCTTCGACAACGAGAGCGAACCCTCGGCACCTGGCGGGCCGGTCTGCACCGTCGCCACGATCGGGATGGCGAACGAGGAACTGAGCGCAAGGATGGCGATGGCCTGTGCGAAGTGCACGACACCGACACCGAGGTTCCACTTGTGGAGGTTGCGAAGGCGTGCCGTCTGATCCGTCATGGCCGAAGTCTACGGAGAGGACCTCCGACTACCGGGGAGGACGGGAACGATCAGTGCGAATGCGGGGCGCAGCTGGTGCTTCCGTGGCCCTCGGTGCCCACGAAGGGCCCGCACGGTGGATCGTCGGCCCATACGTGCATCATCGGCGGCACATCGCGTGCCGCTGAGCCCGTCTGACAATTGCCATTGCTGGCGAATGAGACGAAGTGCCAGATCTGAGTGGTGCTGAAGCAGATCTTCGGATGCACATGCCAGGTGGTGAGTTCGCCGGCGATGTTCGGCACGTTGGCCATCGTCTTGCCCGGTTCGAGGATGTACATCGCCCCAGTCGTGCGGCCGGTCGAACGATTGGTCATGAACGACTCGATGTGACTCGGATCGAGTTCACGTCCGTCGTGGGTGTAGGCATCGTTCACCCAGTGCTGCATGCCACTCGAGTTGTCTCCGACCGGCACATACCCGGCGGCGCTGAGCGCCGAAGCGTTGGGAAGTGACGCGATCGCGGCGCGCGATGACACCAACAGCGAGCGCGCTGCCTGCTGTTGTGCCGGAGCGAGTCGAGGATCGTCGATCGATACGATCGGTCCCGTGGGCGTGTTCCCGGGTGCGGTCGTGTCGTGGGTGTGGCCGTCGGGCGAACTCGCCCCGCTCGTGGCGCTTGCGCTGGCGAGGTGCACGTGTGCGGGATCCGTCGATACGGGCGTGTCATCGTGCGCGTGCCCATCGATCGAAGCTCCGTCGACCGAGGTCGTGTGCGCATGTGGGAGCGACTCGGGGTCGACGGTGTCGCTTGGCGATTCGAACGACGCGGCGCCCGCAGCAGATTCACTCGCCGGTGGCAGTGGGCGACTGGCGACCACGGCCAACAGTGCAGCGATCACGAGCAGGGTGACGGGCACGAAGAGCCGCGACGCCCACTTCGAGATGGTGTTCAGACGCATGGACAGATGATCCCAGAGAACGGTGGCGATGTGTCGACGGGCGCGAAGACGGCGCCCCGCAGGGCGCCGTCGTTCGTGACTGCGTGGAGTGGATCAGCTCAGGGCGATGCCACAGGTCTGCGCTGCGGCCTCGAGAGCGGCGTAGCGAGCCTGACGCTCCTCCCTGGTGAGTCGGTGGTCGGGCTTGGTGATGCCATTCGACTGGAGGCACTGCTTCTGCTCGGGGGTGAGCGCCTTCAACTGAGCCTTGAGGTCCTCGAGCCTGGCCATGGCGGGACGAGTCGGCAGCGTGACACCACAGGTGTCGGCCGCGGCCTGCAAGGTGGCCTTGGCGGCAGCGCGCTCCTCGGGGGTGAGCCTGTGATCGGGCTTGACCACTCCGTTGCTCTTCAGGCACTCACGCTGTTCGGGCGTGAGTGACTTGAAGAACGCACCCTTGCCCTGCGCGGCCTGGGTGGTCTGATCGGTCGTCTGGGCGCCAGCGGTGCTGACGGCGAACACGCCGGTGATGGCGACGGCACCCATGACGCTGGCGGCGATGGCGGTGCGGATGCGGGTTGTCTTCATGGTGGTTCCTCTCGTTGGGAATCCCCGGACGGGGGGCGTCTCCGTCGGGAGACATCGTCAGACTGCGGGGGAAGCCTCGACCGGAGGCCAACGTACCCTCGAGATCGGCTGGAGATCCCGGCATCCAGCAAGTCTCGAGGTTTCCGCAAGGTTGACCCGACCGGCGCCTGCCAATCTCTCTGCCATGGCTGCCGATCCAAAGGTCCTCGTCGTCGATGACGAGGAGAACATCTCGTTCCTCGTGTCATCCGCGCTCAAGTTGCAAGGTTGTGAGGTCGCAGTCGCCGCATCCGGCCAGGAGGCCGTCGATCTCGCCGCGCGATTCGCCCCCGATGCGATCGTGCTCGACGTGATGCTCCCCGACTTCGATGGATTCGAGGTGTTGCGTCGCATCCGAGCTGCGGGGAACGAGGCTCCCGTGCTGTTCCTCACGGCGCGCGACGACACCGGCGACAAGGTGCTCGGCCTCACCGCCGGCGGAGACGACTACATCGTCAAGCCATTCGTGTTGGAGGAACTCGTCGCTCGTGTGCAGGTTGCACTCCGTCGTCGAGGCGCGGGAACTCGCACGTCGCGCATCCAGGTGCATGACCTCGTGATCGACGACGATGCGCATCGCGTGTGGCGAGGTGACGACGAGGTGCACCTGTCGGCCACGGAGTACAAGTTGCTCTGGTGCCTCGCATCGAATGCCGGTCGAGCAGTCACCCGGGCGCAGATCCTCGACTACGTGTGGCAGTACGACTTCGATGGCGAGTCGTCGATCATCGAGTCGTTCATGTCGA
>CAYVUO010000011.1:0-22519 GCA_964454715.1 uncultured Bifidobacterium sp.
TGATGATCGGCTTCCCCTTCCGCGACAAGAAGGCGGTGTACGAGTACCTGCAGGGCGGAATCAAGGACAAGGGTTCCGACGATCTCGCCATGCCGGCGGGCTACATGTTCAAGGACGTGCCCGACGAGGCCGGCGACGACGTCGATCCCATCGACTTCACGTTCACCGAGATGGACAAGTGGGGCATCGCTGCCGGCCTGTTCGGTGTGGGTGAGAACTCGATCGAGGCGAAGAAGCGTCATCCCGGTCGCGTGTTCTTCTGCATCGAGATCGATCCCAACGACATCACGGGTGCAGTGCGGAGGATTCGCGACACGCACGCCGAGCACGGACTGTCGGCCGTCACGACGTTCCCCGCGGGTTGTATGCCACAGGTGCCGGTGAGCGATCGCCGCTACTACCCGATCTACCAGACGTGCATCGATCTCGACATCCCGATCATCTCGAACGCCGGCATCCCGGGCCCGCGCTTCCCGGCGGAGTGTCAGCACGTCATCCACTTCGATCAGGTCTGTTACGACTTCCCCGAACTGCGCATCGTGATGCGTCATGGCGCCGAACCGTGGGAGGCGCTGGCGGTGAAGCTGATGCTCAAGTGGCCGGGCCTGTACTACATGCCCTCCGCGTTCGCGCCGAAGTACTACCCGAAGGCCATCATCGACTACGCGAACTCGCGTGGCGCCGAGAAGGTCATGTACGCCGGCTACTTCCCCGCAGGCCTCACGCTCGAGCGCATCTTCACCGAGATGCCGAACGTGCCGATGAAGGATGCGGTGTGGCCCAAGTTCCTGCGCGAGAACGCCATGCGCGTGTTCAAGATGCAGGACGTCTATTCGTTCCCGGGCGCCTGACGCCCACTCCCTCGGAGGTCCATCATGGCGATCGCTGTCGTAACCGGAGCAGGTCAGGGTCTCGGTCGCGCCGACTGCGTCCGTCTCGCCTCTGACGGGTTCGACGTCATGTGTCTCGACCTCGATCTCGACAAGGCACGAGAGACGGCGGAACTGTGCGGTGGCACGGCCTACGTCTGTGACGTCACCGATCGGGCGCAGGTGTTCGAGGTGGCCGAGCGCATCGGTGGGTGCTTCGCGCTCGTCAACAATGCCGGCATCTGGAACTTCCCCTCGATCCTCGACGTCGACGAGAAGCTGATGCAGTCGGTCATCGAGGTGAACGTCAAGGGCATCGTGTGGTGCTGTCAGGCCTATGTGCCGTTCATGCGCGCCGGAGGTGGCGGCACCATCGTCAACATGTCGTCGGGTGCAGCATGGACGAACTCACCCAACATCGGCATCTACCCGGCCACCAAGGCCGCGGTCGAGTCGCTGAGCAAGACCCTGGCCCTCGAACTCGGACCCGACAACATCCGCTCGAACGCGATCGGCCCCGGCCTCATCGTGAGTGAGGGCAGCGCCGCCAACTACGACGGCGAGCGTCGGGCCCAGCGCGCGCAGGGTGTGCCCATGAAGCGGGTGGGCGATCCCACCGACATCGCAGACGTCGTGTCGTTCCTCTGCAGTGACGCGTCCCGCTACGTGAGTGGACAGGTCATCTACGTCGACGGGGGCATCACCGCCGGCGCCATGGCGCGCTGATGGACGATGCGCTGACCCGACTGCTCGAGCGTCGGGTGCAGCGCGATCCCTCCGCTCCCGTCGACCTCGGAACCGTCGAGGTCTGGTGCGCGCAGTTCGGCGACGCATGGCCCGAGGCCGTCGGTGACCGCGTGCCGACGTTGATGTACCCGACCTTCGTGCGCCCCTCGGCTCCACCTCGCCCCGGTGAGGCGGCAGTCACCGGTGTCGTGCTCCACGACGAGTTGAAGCGGGCCCTCGACCTTCCCGTGGCCATCGCCGTCGGTTGCGAGCTCCGTCTCGATGGTCCTCTGCACCTCGGCGACTCGTTGGTGTCGGTGGAACGCATCGCCGAGGTGGGCGACGAGCGGGCGACCCGATTCGGCCCAGGGCGGGATTGGATCATCGAGGTCGCCACGACCACGACCGAGGGCGTGTCCGTCGGGGTCGAGCGCTTCCGAATGCTCGGCTACCGGCCCGGCGAGAGCGGTGGCGATGGCGCCCGACCGGTGCGTGACGCCATCCGGCCGCAGTGGAGCGATGACGTCTCGTTCGACGTCGCCGGCATCGTCCGAGCGGCCTCCGCCAACCATGTCTGGGCGCCGGCCCATCACGATGGCGCCGCGGCGCGAGCTGCGGGTCTTCCCGATGTCATCCTCGACACGTCGTCGCAGATCGCGCTGTTGGCCGGTGCGGCGCAACGCCGCCGGTCGGCGACACGCATCCGGTCGGTCGATCTCTCGATGAAGCGCCCGATCCTCCCGGGTGCAGTGGTGCGCATCGGCGGCATCGAGTTCGACGATCGAGCGACGGTCGTGGCGACGGTCGATGATCGTGAGGTCAGCCGCGCGCACGTCGAGTTCGACGCGTAGCGTTCGCCCATGGCTCCCGAACCGTTCACCATCGCCGTGCCCGATGCCGTGATCGACGATCTGCATCGCCGACTCGACCACGCCCGTTGGCCCGACCAGGCCCCGGGCGAACCCTGGTCACTCGGCATCCCCGTCACCGAGGTGAAGGCCGCGGTCGACCATTGGCGCAATCGCTACGACTGGCGCGCTCGTGAGGCCCGCATGAACGCGTGGCCCAACTTCGTCACCACGGCGGCCGGCGAACGCGTGCACTTCATCCACGCTCGCTCGCGGCATGCCGATGCCACGCCCATGGTGCTCACGCACGGTTGGCCCGGTTCGTTCGTCGAGTTCCTCGACGTCATCGGCCCCCTCACCGATCCCGAGGCGCATGGCGGCACTGCGGCCGATGCGTTCCACGTCGTCGTACCGTCGATGCCGGGGTATGGATTCTCCGGTCCCACCGTGCAGCCCGAGTTCCATGTGAACCGCGTCGCCGATGCCATCGCCGAGGTCATGGAGCAGCTCGGGTACGACCGCTACATCGCGCAGGGTGGCGACTGGGGAGCGATCGTCACTCGCCGCCTGGGCGAGGCGTACGCCGATCGACTGCTCGGCATCCACGTCAACATGATCTTCGCCTTCCCCGACGCTGACGATCCCGAGCCGATGGCCGGTGTCACCGATGCCGACAACGAACGCTTCGCGCTCGCCGGCGCCCGCATCGCCGATGGCACGGGCTACATGGCCATCCAGAGCACGAAGCCGCAGACGCTCGCGTACGGGCTCACCGATTCTCCCGTCGGCCTTGCGGCGTGGATCTTGGAGAAGTTCGCGGCATGGAGCGACCTCGACGACGACAGCATCGCTTCCACCTACACGTGGGATCGCGTGCTCGACAACGTGATGGTCTACTGGGTCACCAACACCGCGGGTTCCGCAGCGCGTCTCTACGCCGAGTCACAGCGTGCGAACAACGGTGCTGCACAGGGTTGGAGCGGCAGGGTGTCGGTTCCCACCGGGCATGCGCAGTATCCATTCGAACTGTTGCAGACACCGCGTGCGTGGGCCGAGAAGAAGTACGACATCGTGCACTGGTCGGAACAGTCGCGTGGCGGACACTTCGCCGCGTTCGAACGTCCCGATGCGTTCGTCGCCGACCTACGCGAGTTCCGCTCGGTACTGCTCGGCTGACGTCTGCGGTGGTGCAGCGCGTCAGGCGTTCGCGGACTTCGCGGCCTGCGTGGGATCGAAGTACTCGTGCTGCCGGCAGATGAGACCATCACGGAACGCGAACACCGCGATGTAGCGGTTCTCGTAGGGCGCGCCATTGGGCAGGTAGGTGCCCTCGCCAGTGAACTCGAGGATGAGTTCATCGGGATCGAGGCACGCATGCACCTTGGTGATGGTGAGTGTGAATCGGAAGACCTTGAACGCGTTGATGAGGCGTTCGTGCACCGCAGTGCGGCCGTCGATCGTCGTGGGCGGATCGGTGAACGGGAACACCAGCACGCAGTCGTCGGTGTAGTTGGCGATCTGCGCGTCGGCGTCACCGGCCGCGATGGCGGCGAAGGCCCGCTCGACGGTGTCGAGGTTGCGCTGACGATGGGCGTCGAGCGCAGTCATCAGCTGGCGTTGCGGGCCCGATCGGGCATGAGGCTCAACAGTCGGGCCCCGATGCTGGCGATCACTGCGTCGGTGGGGGTGCGGTCGTGCTCGACGAGGGCGAGCAGCGACTCGTGTTCCTCACCCGTCATCGCCAGCAGTCGACCCTGGTAACGAGCGGCGCTGACGCGCGTGAACACACGCGGCGTGCGCAACTTGTTGGCGACGGCGTCGAGCACATCCTCATCGGCATCACCGGGCGCGTCGTTGAGGAGGTCGAGCAGTTCCCAGATCTGTCGGGGAGTGAGGACGACTCCGAGGAGTTCGTCGTCGGCGATCGATGACATGCGATGTGCTCCGTACCTGCGAAGTCGTTCGTTCCAATGGGAGCACCAGGGAAGGCCCCCCGGGGCGACGAGATGATCGTCGGCCTCCGCTCCGCGTCCCTGATTCCTAGCAACTCGAAGGGGTCGGATGCACATCCGCCCCGGCCCTCGCGACCGCTCCGTCGAGGGGTCGCCAGCGGTCACCCGGGGCCACCGGAGGGAACGGCGACCGTCTGCCATGATCGCCGGCATGGACTCGACCGCTGCTCGTCGTGAGGTGCCCATCTCCACCGACACGATCAGGCTCGGTCAGCTGCTCAAACTGGCTGGTCTGGCCGATTCGGGGTCCGAGGCGAAGTGGCTGCTCGACGACGTCGATGACGATGGCGAACCGCGCGTGAGGGTGAACGGCGAGCCCGAGACGCGCCGGGGCCGCACGATCGTGGTGGGCGATGTGGTGGCCGTGGATGACGACGAGGTCGTGGTCGTCGCCGGCTGAGGTCAGCGACCGTTGGCCGTCACCGTGACCGTCGACGAGCGAGCCTCGGGGCTCGAACCGAGCACGTTCCACTTCACGATGGAGAAGGAGTAGGCCCGACCGGGCGTGAGCCCTGCGATCTCAGCGCCGGTCCAGTTCGCACCGATGTCGTAGTAGGTGCGGATCCTGCCGTCGTTGATGATCAGCGTCTGCTTGGTCAGTCGCGACCCGCCGTTGCCACCGATCGTCCAGCTCACGCTCGCGCCGCGCACCTTGGCCCTCGCCACGACATTGGTCGCGGCCGGGGGCGCGGTGGCCACCGGAGCCGTCGTGGTCGTCGTCGGGCGCAACGTCGTGCTCGTCGTGCTCGTTGTGCTGCTCGTCGTGCTGGTCGTGGTGCTCGTCGACGTGGTCGTGGTCGATGACGTCGTACTGGTCGATGTCGTGGTGCTGCTGGTCGTCGACGTGGTCGTCGTCGGTGTGGCCGACAGCGTCGACAGCAGCAGGTTCGGGGAATTGGTGCCGGGATTGCGCACGACGCCAGTGGTGGCATTGGCCTTGATGCGCGTCGCGATGGTGGCAGGCGTGGCTGCGGGATCCGCGCTCAGCAGCAGAGCGGCGACACCGGCCACATGGGGTGCCGCCATCGAGGTTCCCGACAGCGATGCGGTCGCCGTGGTGGTGGAGAACCACGTGGACGTGATTCCCACACCGGGTCCGAACACATCGACACAGCTTCCCCAGTTCGAGAACGAGGCGCGCGTATCGGACGAATCGGTCGCGCCGACGGTGAGCGCGCTCGGCGCACGGGCCGGCGACCCTCCGCAGGCATCGAGGTTGGAGTTGCCGGCAGCCACGGTGACGGTGATGCCGTCGTTCACCGCCGCCTGCACTGCGGTGTCGAGTGCGGTGCTGGCTCCGCCGCCGAGGCTCATGTTGAGCACGGCGGGCGTGCCGGCAGCGTGATCGGCGACGGCCCAGTCGATGCCGGCGATGACCGACGAGGTGAAGCCGGAACCGGCGCAGTCGAGCACGCGCACCGCCACGAGCGACACGGACTTCGCCACGCCCCAGGCCGACGACCCGATCGTGCCCGCGACGTGCGTGCCGTGTCCGTTGCAGTCATTGGTGCCGTTGCCGTCGGAGACCGCGGTGTAGCCCGATCGCACGCGTCCACCGAACCCGGTGTGCGCAGCGTTGATACCGGTGTCGACGACGTACGCAGTGACTCCGGAGCCAGTGGCGCCGTAGGAGTACGACGAGTCGAGCGGCAGCGCGCGCTGGTCGAGGCGGTCGAGGCCCCATACGGCGGGTGACTGGGTGACCGACGCGCGAACCGGCGTGTCGAGCTCGATCGACGCCACGTTGGGGTTGGCGCGCAGTGAGTTGATCTGGCTCGAGGTCGCGTCGACGATCGCGCCCTGGAACGCGTTGGAGATGGCTCGATCCATCCGCGAGACCTTCGACCGGTCCTTCTCCGACTCGGTGCGAGCGTCGGTGCCGGCGCGGTATCTCACGATGTAGCGACTGGTCGTGGTGTCGGCGCCGATGGCGCCCGCACTGGCGGGCACGACGGTGGCCAGCAGGCCGAGCGTCATCACGCCGACGACGGCCATGCGCCGCAGTCGATGTCGCGTCGGTGTCATCGGTTCCTCGGTCATGCCCGCTGCCTCTTCCCTCGATCGATTCCCGCTGGCGTGGGGGTGCGCCGATGAGGTGATCGTTCGAACGGGCAGGAGTGTTTCACCGTTGGGCTGGATCCTCCGAACAGCGGGCCCGGAGCCCGCGATCCCGCTGGGGGAAGGGGTTCAGCTCGGGGGCATGGGCCGCTCGAGGCCCAGCAGATCGGCCGTCAGCCAGACCACGGGGTTGAAGTAGGCCATGGCCCCGATCGATTCGTCGCCCGACTCGGCCACGTACATCTCGGCCAGCTTGATCATCACGAGGGCGAACTGGAAGCCGGCCAGCACCTCGTAGAAGTGCACATGCTCGGCCTTGCGCCCCATCAACTGCTCCCACAGGGCGATGGTCTGTTCACGATCGAGCATGCCGGGCAGCAGGGTGGCGCCGCCGCTGTCGAGGCTGAAGGCCTGGAGGAACAACCACCAACCGAGATCGCTCTCGGCATTGCCCAGCGAGACCATCTCCCAGTCGAACACCCCGATGACCTCGGTGAGGTCGGGGCCGCCGTACATCTGGTTGCCCGGTCGGGCATCGCCCCAGCACAACTCGATGCGATCGCCGTCATCGGGCCAGTTGTCGCACAGCCACTGCCATGCGGGGCGCACGACGGGGTGGTCCTTGTCGCCCCAGGCCCACTGCAGGTAGTTGGCGAAGTAGTTGCGGCGCTGCTCGGGCCCGAGCTTGCCGTGGTGGGTCTGATCGAGATGGGCGAAACCGGCCGCTCGCCAGTCGACCTTGCCGACGCGAGTGAGTGCTTCGACACCGTTGTAGGCCCAGCGCTCGCGCTGTTCGGCGGTCATGTCGCGCACGAAGCCCTCTTGTGTGTAGGGCGGCGCGTCACCGGGAACGAGCCCGTTCAAGCGATCCATCATGAAGAACGGGCCGCCGATCACCGAGGTATCGCGCTCGGCCCAACGCACCCGTGGCACTGGCACGTTGCTGTGCTCGCCGAGGAGCTTCATCGATAGGTACTGCTGCGTGATGAGGTCGATCTCGGGGAACAGCAGGCTCATGACCGGCTGACTGCGCAGCACGAGCTCGGCCTCGACGTGCTGGCCACCCTCGTTCCAGGTGGCGTCGAGCAGGAAGGTCTCGTTCGAGAACCCGCTCGTCTGCGGCACCACGAGCTTGGTGATCGTGACGTCGGTCGACTCCGGCATCTGCCGGGCCATCCACTCCTCGAGCACACCCTTGATCTGATCCGGATCGCGCTGACCTGCGACAGGCATGACTTCCCCCTGGTGTCGTTTCCCCGGCGGTGACTCTATAGACACGCGGACGGCGGAGGTCGGGGACCGGCCATACGATCGGCGGCAGTCGGACGAGGGGGAGTCATGGGTGTGGTCGAGGGCAGGGTCGCGTGGGTGACGGGTGCGGCTCGTGGGCAGGGCCGCGCGCATGCGATCGCGCTGGCCCGTGAGGGCGCCGACGTGGTCGTCACCGATCTGTGCGCCGACGTCTCGGGCGACATCGACACCGTTCCCTATGAGCTCGGCACGTCGGTGGAGTTGGCCGAGACGGTGGAACTCGTGCAGCGCACCGGTCGTCGATGTCTGTCGCTGGTCGCCGATGTGCGTGACACCGCCGTGCTCGAGGCGGTCGTGGCCGAGACGTTGTCGACGTTCGGGCGCCTCGACATCTGTGTGGCCAATGCCGGAATCACCGGGTACGGCCGGTTCCACGAACTCGACGACCAGACGTGGAACGACATGATCGATGTCGATCTCACCGGCACGTTCAAGACGATCCGCGCCGTGCTGCCCCACATGCTCGAGCAGCGCTACGGCCGGGTGATCGCGGTGTCGTCGATGGCGGGGCGCATGGGCAACCCCAACCTCGCGCACTACGTGGCAGCCAAGTGGGGCGTGATCGGCATGGTGAAGAGCCTGGCGATGGAGGTCGCCAACAAGGGCATCACCGTGAACGCCATCGCGCCCGCGGCCGTCGATACTCCGATGCTGCACAACCCCGCGATGTACGCGTTGTTCGCGCCCGATCTCAAGTCGCCCTCGCGCGACGACGTCGTGCCCCGCTATCAGGCAATGAATCGCATGGGCGTGGCGTGGATGGATCCCGAGGAGATCTCGCGCAACGTGGTGTTCGTCGCCGCCGACGCCGCGTCGTCGATGACCGGTCAGGTGATCGAGATCAGTCTCGGATCATCGGCCGGTACTCACTAGGGACAGCCGAGACCCTCGAGGGTCGCGCAGACCCGACACAGACGCGCCGGCCCGTCGGGCGTGGAGTGCATCGATGCGCCGGGCCCACCACATGCCATGCACGGACCATGGGGATCGATGACCTCATGCGCGTCGAGCGCGCGCTGCGCCTCGGTCTCTACGCGTTCGCGCTGATCGTCATGATCGTCGCCCATGCGCACAGTCTGCCCGTCGCGACCGTCACACCCTGTCGCTAGTGTCGGCGCGTGGCATTCCATCTGACCGTGGCGGGGTCGCTCGAGCCGCTGGCCGAGGCGATGGGCGAGGTGCTCTCCGTGCCCCTCGCCGACCCGTTCGCGCCCGAACTCGTGGTGGTTCCCGGCGCTGGCCTACGCACCTGGCTCACCGGTCGACTGTCTCGTCGGCTCGGTGCCACTGCTGACGGCGATGACGGCATCGTCGCCAACGTGCAGTACGTGTTCCCGGCCACGCTCGTGCAGCGTGCCCTCGGTGACGACGCCGCCCTCGGGCGGTGGTCGACCGGCCCGCTCACGTGGGCCGTCTACGACGAACTGTGTGCCGACGCCGCGGCGTATGGCGAGAGCGGCCCCGATGCCGTGCGGGCGCGCACCATCGCCGATCTCTTCGATCGCTACACGCTCCATCGCATGTCGATGGCCCTCAACTGGAGCGACGGCAAGGATCTCGACGGCGTCGGTCAACCGCTCTCGGAGTTCCAGATGTGGCAGCCGCGTCTGTGGCGGGCCGTCCAGTCGCGATTGGGCGGTGTCACCGACGCGCAACGTCTCGCCGATCTCATCGAACGACTCCGCGGCGACGACCTGGGCGACCTTCGTGATCGTCTGCCCGAGCGTGTGTCGTTGTTCGGGCTCGCCGGTCTGCCCCATCCCCATCTGCAGGTGTTGGCGGCGTTGTCGAAGCACATCGACGTGTACATGTTCGCTCCCGTCGCGTCGCCGGCCCGATGGATGCAGTTGCGGCCCCGACTCGACGAGAAGCTGCGACTGCCCGTGCCCCGCACCGTCACCGCCTCGGAGCACCTCGTCGGAGATGGCAATCCGCTGATCACCTCATGGGGCCGGGCATCGCGTGAGGCGCACGTGTTGTTGCTCGACGCGTTGCGCGACGCATCGGCGACCGTCGTCGCCCCCGACATCGACGAGCCCTCCACGACCTCGTTGTTGTCACGGTTGCAGTCTGACCTGCGTCGCGATGTCGCGCCGCCAGGAATTCCCGTCGGTGGCCAACGCGATGAGCGAGCCCTGATCGACGTCTCGACCGATGATTCGGTGCGTTGGCATCGCTGCTACGGCTCAGCCCGACAGGTCGAGGTGCTCCGCGACGCGCTGCGACATCTCTTCGAAGAAGTGCACGCAGACGGCGCCGCCCGCTACCAGCCGCGAGATGTGGTCGTTCTCACCCCTGACATCTCGACCTATGCGCCGTTGATCGAAGCCGCCTTCGCGGGGGATCGCGAGCATGGTCTCGATGAAATCCCGGTACGCATCGCCGACCGCACGCTCCAGCAGGACAATCCCCTCCTCGATGCGGCATCGGCACTGCTCGACCTGCTCGACGGCCGATTCCGCGCCAGTGACGTGCTTTCGTTCCTCTCCCTCGGTCCCGTGCGTCGTCGGTTCGGCCTGAGCAGTGATGCGGTTGCTCGCATCGTCGAATGGGCCCGAGCCACCAACATCAAGTGGGGCCTCGACTCCACCGATCAAGCGGCCTTCGGTCTCCCCGACGACCTCGGTGCATGGACCTTCCGCGACGCGCTCGACCAGTTGCTGCTTGGGGCGATGATGGCTGACGACGGAGCCCGCCTCGGCGTCGGTGAGGTCGTGCCGTTCGGCGATGTCGAAGGTGTCGATGTCGAGTTCGCCGGTGCGCTCTCCGAGTTCGTCACCCAGCTTCGCCTCTCTGCGGATCAACTGACTCGTCCTAGCACCGTCGAACAGTGGACGCTCGCCCTCGCGTCGTCCTTGCGCCGTCTTTGTGAGGTGACCGACGTCGACGCCGGCCAATGGTTCGGCGTGGAACGCACCATCGAGACCTTCCGAGCCGAAGCACTCGACGGCCTCGAGGCACGAACTCACCTCGTCGACCCGGCCGAACTCGTCGAACTCTTCAGGGTTCGTCTCGGTGTCAGCGGCGGTGGACGACCGAGGTTCGGTACGGGCGCGGTCACGGTGTCGTCGCTCACCGCATTGCGCGGTGTGCCCTTCCCCGTCGTCTGCCTGCTCGGTCTCGACGACGAGGTCGGCGGTTCATCGTTGGCCAGCGCCGAGGATCTCATCGCCTCCGATCCCTGCATCGGCGATCGCGATCCACGCGGCGAGCAGCGGGCGCAGTTGCTCGATGCGGTGCTCGCTGCGGGTCACCGCTTGCTCCTCTTCACCAACGGTCACGACATCCGCACCAATGCGGTGCTGGCGCCTGTGGTGGCCGTGGCCGATCTCGTCGATGCGATCGATTCCACCGTTCGTTCGGCCGACGGTGATGAGTTGGTCTCCCGACTCATCGCCATCGATCATCCTCGCCAATCGTGGTCGGAACGCTCGTTCATCGCTGGTGCACTCGGTGTGGAGGGTCCGTGGAGCTTCGACGTCGTTGCGCTCGGCGCCGCCCGTCGTGAGTCAGTGGAGGTTCGCGAGTCCATCTTGGAGCGCCCCCTCGATCCGCCGATGTTCGAATCGCTCGACGGCGTCAGGGTCATCGAGCTCCCGTCGCTCGAACGCGCGCTCACGAGCCCTGCTCAGGTGCTCCTCGGCGATCGTTTGGGCGTGTCGATCCCGAGCACGACCGAGGACTCCGACGATCACATCCCGTTCTCGGTCACGGGTCTCGCCAGTTGGCGACTCGGTGACGAGTTGCTACAGGCCGAGATCGTCCTCGATCCCGAGGAGCGAATCGATGCCAACAACCTCTGGGCATCGGTGGTGCGCCGACGAGGTGATGTAGCGCCGTTCGAAGCGGGTGATGCGCCGATCGCCGATGCACGGAGCACGGCGGGGGCGGCGCTCAGTGGATTGGCCGATGGGCTGGGCACTCCCGTTCCCAACTTCACCTCCGAATCGATCGATCGCATCATCGACGATGCCGACGCCGGAGCGATCCGACTCTTCGGCACCATCGGTGCCGTCCACGACGACACGATCGTCACCGTCGGTGCATCGAAGTTCAAGAACAAGCAACTCCTCATCGCCTGGTTGCATCTCGCCGCCCTGGGGGTTCAACACCCCGAGCGCGAGTGGATCGCACTCGTCGTGGGTGCGCCGAAGCCCAAGTTCCGCCTTCGTGATGGTGTGGCGACCCGCGTGCTCGACGTCATCATCGACCTGCACGACCGAGCGTTGAGCGACGCTATTCCGTTCCTTCCCGACTCGTCGAAGGCTGAACTCACAGGGCCCGCGAATGATGAGTACAAGGTCGAACATTCCCGCGATCGCTGGTCTCGATCACTCCTGCCCGCCGACCTCGACGAACTGCGCACGCCGCCGCGCGGCGACGAGCAGGGCGAGGGCTGGCTGGATACTCGCGACAGGTTCAAGCTCTGGGCCTCCCGTGTTTGGGGCACCTTCGACGACACCGTCGAGTTCCTCGACGTCGGATCGAATGACGAGGCGAGTCATGGCTGATCGCTTCCGACTCGACGATGAACTACCGCAGGGCCTGCTCGTTCTCGAAGCGAGCGCGGGTACGGGCAAGACGTGGTCACTTGAGGGGCTGGCCGTTCGCGCAATCGCCGAACGCAAACTGAGCGCTTCGCAACTGTGCGTCGTCAGCTTCACCCGTCTGGCCACCGCCGACTTGCGCTCGCGGATCCGGCGCCGCCTAGCTGGTGCAGTTGCGTTTCTCGAGTCCGACGAGACCTCGTCCAGCGATGAGTTGCATCGTGCACTCATCGACGGGATCGATTCGGACACACGGCGCGACCGCCGTCGACTGTTGCGCGCTGCGGTCGCCGAATTCGACTCCGCATCGATCACGACGATCCACGGTTTCTGTACTCGTGTGCTCGCGTCGGGAGGGGCGGACCCGACTCTTCCCATCCGCGATGACGACGACGACCTCATCGAACTCGTCGACGACGCGATCATCTCTGAGATCGCCGCACATCGCGCCGAGCCCGGATGGAGCCCCCCTGATCGAAAGAAGCTCGTCGAGGCCGTGCGCATGCGACTCAAGCTTCCCGATGCTCGCTTCTTCACCCTCATCCAGGATGCCGAGGGTAGGTGGCTCGACGTCGAGGGCAAGCCGGTCAAGCTAGCGAAGGGCCAGCCGGAGTTGGCCGAGCGCATCGGTGCGTTCGTCGAGCTCGTCGAACGTCTCGTCACGGAGGTGCAGCGACGGCGCACCGTTGCACGCATCCGCACAAACGACTCCTTGATCACCGAAGCGCGAGAGCTGCTCCAGTCGTCGAAGGGCCCTGGCGTCATCACCGCTCTGCGCGAGGCGTTCTCCCTCGTGCTCATCGATGAGTTCCAGGACACCGATCGCGTGCAGTGGGACATCTTCCGTACCGCCTTCATCGACGAAGTCGCTGGTGTTCCGGACGAACCGCGTCCGACGGTCATCGTCGTGGGTGATCCGAAGCAGTCGATCTACCGGTTCCGTTCGGCCGAGCTCTCCGCCTATCTCGGCGCTCGCGCCATGGCCGAGGCCCTCCCGACTGGAGAGGTGCGCAATCTCGACACGAACTTCCGATCCGACCCCGCCCTGCTCCACGGTCTCGGGCTCCTCTTCTCGGGGTTCGAGTTCGGCGGAGGTCAGGTCGATGGCCGCACTCTCACGATCGGTTTCGAGCCCGTTGCGGCACGGCCCGACGCCCCGAATCAGGGCATCGAGTTCGCCGACACCGAGGCCATCCAGATCCGTAACCTCGGGCTGTCACCGGACCCTCTTGGCTGGGCGATCGATGACTGTGTGGTGCAGATCGTGCGCCTGCTCGATGGTGCACGCATCGATGACGACGGAGTCATGCGTCGGGTCGAGCCCCGTGACATCGGTGTCATCGTGCGCGGCAACCCCGATGCCGATGCCATCGCTGCTGCGCTCGAGGCCGCCGGTGTTCCTGCATCGTCGAGTTCCAATACCAGCGTGCTCGCGGGTGAGGCGGCACGTCAGATGTCCACCTTCCTCCTCGCCCTCGAGCGCCCGGCGAGTGTCGGTCGTCTTCGTAGGGCTGCGCTCGGATGGTTCGTCGGTGACGATCATCGCTCGCTCGCGGGGCACACCGATGAACAGATGGGCGAACTCGCCGATCGCTTCCGCACGTGGGGCGCTGCCCTTGGTGCCGGGGGGCTGCCGGCGCTGATGGTCGAGGTGCGTCGTTCTGGCCTCGCCGCTCGACTCCTCTCCGCTCCGAATGGTGATCGCCATCTCACCGATCTCGATCACATCGTCGAGCTGTTGCACGGCGCCACGCGCGGAGCCCGCATCACGCCCACTGCATTGCGGTCCGCCTTCGACTCGTTGGGTGATACCTCGTTCGGTGGCGACGACGCACCCTCGGCCGAGGTGCTCGCTCGCCGTGTCGATCGTGACGATCAGACAGTGAGCGTGGTCACCATCCACAAGTCGAAGGGTCTCGAGTTCCCGATCGTGCTGTGCCCGGCGCTTTTCAAGAACACTAAGGACCGCAGGACACCGCGGGGACGCTTTGTCATACGTCATGCCGAGATCGACGTGCGTGGCGAGCGCCGCCGAACCATCGATACGGCCAAGGTAGCGGCCGTAACTTCGGCGAAGGCATTCGACGTCATCGACGGGAAGGACAAGATCGAACACGAGGAGGAGGACCGCCGTCTCCTCTACGTTGCCCTCACGCGCGCCAAGCATCGTCTCGTGCTCTGGATGCAAGAGAATGAGTCGAAATCGGCGTTCCGGGATCTGCTCGATGCCGCCACCGCAGGGTCGAACCTCGACGCCTTCGCTACGTCGTCGTCGGGAACCATCGCGGTCGTTACCCTGAACGATCGACCGTCGAGGGTGACCTGGGCCCGCTCAACGGATCTGACGTCTTCGCTCTCAGTGGCTGGCGCGACGCGACGTCACGACCGCTCTTGGCGATCGTGGTCATTCACCCAGATGCTGGGTGAGGACGAGCGGCGTCGGGGCGGGGCACCGGTGAACATCGATGCACTCGATCACAGCGCCGGTCACGACGAACCAGCGGTCGATCATGACGAAGTCTCCGTGTCCCTCGACCTCGGCCCACTGCAGGACGCGCCCCGGGGCAAGAACTTCGGCCTCCTCGTCCACGCACTGTTCGAGCGCCTCGACTTCGCCGAACCAGATCTCGAGACCACGCTTCGCGACGACTGCGCGCGTGCGTTGCAGTACCGACGCCTTCGCACCACGCCCGATGTGCTGGCCGCCGGTCTCCTCGAGTCGCTGTCGGCGCCGCTCGGCGGCCCGTTGGGTGCACTGTGTCTGAGAGATGTTGCTCGTGGTGATCGTCTCGACGAGTTGAACTTCGACCTTCCGCTCGCTGGATTTCGGGCCTCGGAGATCGCGGCCGTGCTGGTTCGTCATCTCCCGCCCGATGATCTCCTTCGTCCTTGGGCGGAACGGGTCGCATCGGGCGAGCTTGACTTCGACGTCCGTGGAAGTCTCAACGGTTCGATCGATCTCGTCGCGCGCACGCAGTTAGAGGGAGTGCCGAGCTTCTGGCTCGCCGACTACAAGTCGAATCACCGAGTCGATGGCGACTATTCGACCGCTGGCATCGTCGACACGATGGCCCACAGTGGTTACGCGCTCCAGGCAACCATCTACAGCGTCGCATTGCATCGCTATCTGCGTTGGCGTCTGCCCGACTACGACCCCGACCTCCATCTGCTGGGCACGGCCTATCTGTTCGTGCGCGGCATGCGACCCGACAACGATCCGAAGCAGCCGGCCGGTGTGCTCTGGTGGAGGGTTCCGACGCCGGCGCTACTCGAACTCGATCGCCTGTTCGCGGGAGGTGGCGAATGAGCGTGCGTGATGCGTCGCTGGTCGAACACCTCGACAAGTGGGTCGAATTCGGCGTGCTCTCGGTCGGCGATGTGCATGTGGCCGAGACACTCGCTCGCCTCGGCGGGGTGCCATCCGACGACGATGGTCGTCTCGTCGTCCTCGCGGCCGCCTTGGCGGCGCGTGCACCCCGTCAGGGTCACGTGTGCCTCGATCTGGTCGGTGTGCGCGCGTCGGTCGCGGCGGAGTTCGATCGTCACGATGACGATTCGTCGTTCGATCCCGAGTCGCTGCCATGGCCCGACGTTGATCGTTGGCGGGCGGTGCTTCGAGAGTCGTCCTTGGTGCAGATCGAGGGAGACGACATCGCAACTCCGCCTCGACCACTCGTGCTCGACGGCGACCTTCTCCATCTCGAGCGCTACCACCGATACGAACGCCAGGTCGCCGATGCGGTTCTGGCGCGCGCAGCCACAGCACCGAGCGCCCTGCCCGTCTCGTCCGAACGATGCGACGAGCTCCTCGCCGCGTTCGAGCTGGTCCCCGAGCAGCGCGCAGCGGCTGAATGCGGAGCGACGAGACCCCTCTCGGTGATCGTGGGTGGGCCCGGTACGGGCAAGACGCACACCGTTGCCGCTCTTCTCGCCCTGCTGCTCGACGGCTCGGCCGATGATGACGTGCCTCTGCGCATCGCTGCGGTGGCCCCGACGGGGAAGGCAGCTGCTCGCATGGGCGAGGCATTCCGTCTCCTCGCCGATCGCATCGAGAAGACCATGACGTTCTCTGGTGCCGCCGAACTGGCCGCACGACTTCGCCGAGCCGAGACGAGCACGATCCATCGCCGCTTGGGTTGGTTGCCGGGCCGGTCGGGTTTCCGTCATGACCGCAACAACCCTTTGCCCTATGACGTCGTCATCGTGGACGAGACCTCGATGGTCTCGTTGCCCCTCATGGCGCGGTTGCTCGATGCGGTCGGCCCCCATACGCGCCTCGTGTTGGTCGGTGATCACGGTCAGCTCGCCAGCGTCGAGGCGGGATCGGTGCTTGGCGATCTGTCCGCACCAGTGGTGAACGCCATCGACAACGATCTACCGCTCCCGGATTCGCCGTTGGCCGAGTGTGTTTCGGTGCTCACGCAGAGCCATCGCTTCCCGACCGAGTCACTCATCGGTCGATTCGCTTCCGCTGTGCGCACGGGCGATTCCGACGCTGCGAGCGCTGTGCTCGAGGAGTCACGCACCGGTGTGACCGATGGACCGATCCGCCTCACGTGGCACGACGAGATGGCTGATGGACCTCACGGCATCGATCACGTGCGATCGCGAGCTCTCGGCGAAGCAGTCGCCACGGTGGCTGCGGCGACCGAGGGGCGTATCGACGAGGCACTCGCTGGACTCGGCTCGGTGCGAGTTCTCTGTGCTCATCGTGCCGGTCCATTCGGCGTGCGCCGTTGGAACTGGCAGTTCGACGAATGGATCAAGCCCACAGGGGCACGTCTGCCGGAGTTCTATCCCGGTCGCCCCCTGATGGTGACGCGCAACGACCCCGCCGATGACCTCTTCAACGGCGATCTTGGGGTCGTCGTCGAGATCGAGGGAACCGTTCGTGCCGCCTTCCCGGGGCCCAAGGGACCGCGCCTCCTCGCGCCTGTGCGTCTCGAGTCGCTCGAGACGGTCCATGCACTCACCATCCACAAGAGCCAGGGCTCCGAGTTCGATGCAGTGATCGTGATCGTCCCCCCGGCCGATTCGCGTCTGTCGACCCGCGAATTGCTCTACACCGCTGTCACCCGAGCACGCACCGAGGTCGTGCTGATCGGCACTGCCGATGCCATCACCGCAGCCATAGGCCGTGCCGTCACACGCTCGAGCGGTCTGGCCGCTCGTCTCTGGTCGAACTGACCGAGCCGCTGCTCACCGCTCGCGCCACTACCGTTGGGCCGACGAGGAGGGCACCATGACCGACACCCCGAACGACGACACACCACAACCACCGGCCGCATCGGGTTTCACGCCCGGTCCCTACCCCGGCGGGTCGGTGCCCCCCATTCCCCACGTGCCACCGAACGACGTCTACGCCGTGTGGGCACTCGTGCTCGGCATCCTCGGCATCACTTGCTGTGGGTTCATCGCGTCGATCCCCGCGATCGTGCTCGCGATGCAGTCGAAGAAGCGCATCGCCGCATCGAACGGTGAGATCAAGGGTGACGGCATGGCCCAGGCCGGGTTCATCCTCGGTGTGGTCGGTGTGGTGCTCACCGTGCTCGCTCTCGTCGTCGGCCTCGTCGTCGGTCTCACAGTCGGTCTCACCTCCAACTGACGCATCGTGCGCAGCGCCGCCGATGCTGCGCAGCTGACCGATCCTGAGTTCCGCCAGCGCGAGGCCGAGGGCATCGCCATGGGCGTGGCCGATTTCCTCGGGTTGCCGTAGTCTCGAAGCACGCGGTCGGCGTTCGATCGACCGACGAGATGGAGGTGCGCCGATGGGTCTGTTCGTGATCGACACCGATACCCACATCACCGAGCCCCACGATCTGTGGACGGCCAATGCGCCCGCCGCCTATCGAGATCGCGTGCCGACGGTGAAGATGATCGACGGACTGCAGATGTGGACGGTCGACGGCGCCGTACTCGGTCGCGCGTCGGCCTCGTCGGTCGTGTGGCGCGACGGAACCCGCCACCGCGGCACCGAGTTCATCGGCTGGAACTTCGACGACGCACACCTCGCCGCTCACGACATCCCCACCCGGCTCGCACTGATGGACGAGCTCGGCATCGGCGCCCACATCATCTATCCCAACGCTGCCGGATTCGGTGGTCAGCGCTTCGCCGATCTCGACGACCTCGTGCTCAAGAACATGTGCGCTTCGCTCTACAACGACGCCATGATCGAGATCCAGCGCAACGGACAGGGTCGTCTCTTCCCCATGGCGCTCATGCCTTGGTGGAGCATCGAGGCGTCGGTGGCCGAGGCCGAGCGCATCGCGTCGCAGGGCATGCGCGGTGTCAACATGACGAGCGATCCCCAGCAGGGCGGTGCTCCCGATCTGTCGAGCCCCGAGTGGGATCCGTTCTGGGAGGTGTGCGCGGCGCACTCGCTGCCGATCAACTTCCACATCGGCGCCAGTCAGAGCACCTATTCGTGGTTCGGGGATTCCCCGTGGCCCTCGCTGTCCGACGACCGGAAGCTCGGCCTCGGCTCGTCGATGATGTACCTCTCGAACGCGCGAGTGCTGTCGAACCTCATCTTCTCCGGTCTGCTCGAGCGACATCCCGATCTGCGCTTCGTGTCGGTGGAGAGCGGCATCGGCTGGATCCCGTTCCTGCTCGAGGCGATCGAGCACCAGTTCGGTGAGACGACTCCCGGCGCCCTGAGCGAACTCAGCCTCACACCGCTCGAGTACTTCCAGCGCAACTGCTACGCCACCTACTGGTTCGAGAAGCGCGACATCGCGCACACGATCGACATCCTTGGCGCCGACAACATCCTGTTCGAGACCGACTTCCCGCATCCCACGTGTCTCTATCCCGACAGCATGGAACTCGCTGCGCCCGGTCTCGCCACGTTGAGCCCCGAGGTGCAGCGCAAGGTGCTGCAGGACAACGCGGCGAAGCTCTACCGCATCGCCGTACCCACAGCCTGACGACCTTGCGTCCCCTTCGGAGCATTGCAGTCGTCGGCGCGGCCGGTGCATGCGGTCGGCAGTTGTGTGTTCAGTTGTTGCACAACCGGGTGATCGATCCGACGGCTCGGTTGCAGTTGGTGGCGCATTCCGGTGGTTCGAGCGAGTTCGCGGTGCACGGCCTGCGGGCGGACCTACGAGACGCGTTCGCCGACACGGCCCCCATGATCGAACTCGTCAATGACGCCGCCGAGATCGATGCCGACGTGGTGGTGATGCTCGCGGGAATGACCATCCCCACCGACCCGAGACAACCGCTCGATCGAGCACAGTTGGCCCACCGCAACCATTCGCTGTTCGTCGAGTACGCAGAGGCAGTTGCAGCGCGTGCCATCCCTCCGCTCGTCATCGTGCAGTCGAACCCGGTCGAGGTGGGCGTGAAGGCGTTCGCGGATGCGCTCGGTCGCCGACGGGTCATCGGTGCCGGCGCGTGCAGCGATTCACTGCGATTCCGGCGCGAGATCGCTGACTCGCTCGGTGTTCCGCGCAGTTCGGTGCGCGCTCGGGTGCTCGGACAGCACGGCGATCAGTTCGTTCCGCAGTGGAGTTCGATCGAGGTCGATGGCCTCGACCGCGCCGTCGTCGACGAGTGGATCACTGCGCAACGCGCCGGCCGCTCGTTGGCAGATCTGCCGGCGGAGATCGTCGAGCTACGTGCGGAGATGATGGCGCTGGTGGTCGACAACGAAGTGCACGAGGCGTTCAGTCGGATCGCGAGACGACCGGCGGATCTGCGGGCGGCGGTGAAACCGTTCCTCGTGCACTGCACCACTGGCCATACGACCGAGATCATCACCGCGCATGCGGTGGAGGAGTTGTTGGTCGCCATCGCCGTCGGTGATCCGATCGAGTGCATGGGGCAGGTCGAACTCGACGGTGAGCTCGGTCTCCACGGTGTCGGAGGGTTCCCCGTGATGTTGGGTCGTGACGGTTGGACCGACGTGATCGATCCCGGTCTCGCCGACGAAGAGATCGCGGCGCTCCGGCGATCGCTCGGGGTGGTCGACGAGCTCCTGGCGTCGTTGGAGCGCTGAGACGTCAGTCGATCTCGCCGTGCAGATCGGGCACGACGAGGAGTTCGGGATCGGCCAGCGGTAGTTCACCCTGATCGCGCGCACCATGGCGCGGCAGCCAGAACATCAGAGCGATCTGCACCAGTGCCATGGCGATGGCCATCCACATCACCAGCGTGATGCCGTCGAGGTACGGACCCACACCGGAGTCGTCACCGACCGTTCCATAGAAGACGACGCCGTACACGGCGATGCCGATCGCGCCCGCGAGTTGTAGACCGGTCGCCTGCACACCGGCAGCACTGCCGGCGCTCGCCTCGGGCACATCCGACAGCACGATGGCGATCGTGGCCGCGATGCCGATGCCGAGCGAGAAGCCGAGCATCACGAAGCCGGGCAGTAGCGCGAACACCGAGATGTTGTCGCCGCCGAGCGAGATGTCGAACAGCACGATGCCGGCGGCGACGATCACGAGGATCGCACCGACGCCGATGGCAGCGCGCCCGAAGCGTTGGAGCAGTCGTGAGGCGATGAGCGAACCGAACATGTTCGAGAACGGCATGGGGCTGGCGATGAGAGCGGCCTGGAACGCGTTGCGGCCGAAGCCCAACTGCACGGTGAGGATGAGGTAGAGCGGCACCGATGCCGAGATGAGACCGACCAGCAGGGTGACGACGTTGCCGATGCGGAACGACGGTGCGCGGAACAGATCGGGATTGACGAGCGGGTCCCCACCCCGTCGCACGATGCGGCGCTCGTAGGAGACGAACGCCACCATCACCGGCGCGGCCATGACGAGGATCACGAAGATCCATACCGGCCAGCCGGCATTGCGTCCCTGGATGAGCGGGAACATGACGAGGAAGGCGGCGATGCCGAGCACCGATGCGCCGACGATGTCGAGTCGACCCGAGGATCCCGGTGGCGGATCGGGCAGTCGCTTGCGAGCGAGGAACCACGAACCGATCGCGAGGGGGATGACGGGAAGGAACGCCCATCGCCAACCGACGCCGAACGGATCGGCCGACATGAGAGCGCCGCCCGCGATCTGTCCCACCATGAATGCGCCGCCGGAGAAGCACAGGAACACGGCGAAGGCGCGCGTGCGGGTGTGGCCGGTGAACGTGCGTTGGATCATCGCCGACAGCTGCGGTGAGGTGACACCGCCGGCGATGCCCTGGAGGAGTCGGGCGATGAGCAGCACCCAGATCGTCGGGGCGGTGGCCTCGAGCACGATCGCAACGATGAACGCGCTGAAGCCGAACATCAACAGTCGACGAGTGCCGTAGAGGTCGCCGAGTCGCCCCGAGAGCACGAGTACGAGCGAGAAGCCGAGGGCGAAGAGTGCGGCGAACCACTGCAGGCTCGAGCTCGTGGCACCGAAGCCCGACTCGATCGAGGGCAGGGCCATCGTGGTCGAGCCGTTGATGAGCACCATCACCGACTGCAGCACGCAGACGATGGTCAGCGTGGCGTGGCGCAGTGAATCCCGCGCGTCTCCCAGTTCGGCCTTCGTAGATCCCCCCACAGCGCTCCTCACCCTACGGGGTGATGCGGCGATGTCTCGCACCGGACCCGATGGCCATCGGGATGTCAGACTTCGCCCATGGCCATCGCCGATTCCCTGCGTCAGACCTTCGATTCCGGAGCCACCCGCTCACTCGCGTGGCGTCGCCGTCAGCTCGAACAGATGAAGCGCATGCTCGTCGACAACGAGACCGAATTGCTCGACGCGCTGCAGACCGATCTGGGCAAGCCGCCCCTCGAGGGCTACATGACCGACATCGCCTTCGTGCTGGGCGAGATCGACGCCATGCTCAAGCACCTGAAGAAGTGGAACCGGCCGATCCGCGTCGGTTCACCGGTCGTCACGCAACCAGCGCGATCGAAGCGCATCCCCAAGCCCCTCGGAGTGGTGCTGGTGATCGCGCCCTGGAACTATCCGATCCAGTTGCTGCTCGTGCCGGTGGC
Source organism: uncultured Bifidobacterium sp. (assembly GCA_964454715.1). Classification (GTDB taxonomy): domain Bacteria; phylum Actinomycetota; class Acidimicrobiia; order Acidimicrobiales; family Acidimicrobilacustridaceae; genus Acidimicrobilacustris. Next base: position 22,324 of record CAYVUO010000011.1, read on the forward strand.
CGGTGCCATCGCCGCCGGCAATGCCGTGGTGATGAAGCCGAGTGAGATCTCCGCTGCGACGAGCGCAGTGCTCGCTCGTCTGGTGCCGAAGTACATGGACTCGTCAGCCATCGCACTCGTCGAGGGCGGTGTCCCCGAGACCACTGATCTGTTGGCCCAGCGCTTCGATCACATCTTCTACACGGGCAATGGAACG
>CAYVUO010000011.1:22529-25990 GCA_964454715.1 uncultured Bifidobacterium sp.
CCGCCCAGCACCTCACGCCGGTCACGCTCGAACTCGGCGGCAAGAGCCCGACGATCGTCGATGCGTCGGCCAACCTTCGCGTGGCGGCCCGCCGCATCGCCTGGGGCAAGTGGTTGAACGCCGGACAGACCTGCGTCGCGCCCGACTACGTGCTGGTCGACGAGTCGGTGCGTGCGAAGTTCCTCGATGAACTCGGCACAGCGATCACCGAGTTCCACGGCACCGACCCGCATACGAGTGACGCCTATGGCCGCATCGTGTCGGCCCGGCACTTCGATCGCCTGCGCGGGCTCATCGCTGGTGGCACGGTGCTCATCGGTGGTGATTCCGATCCCTCCGATCGCTACATCGCACCCACGGTGCTGGTCGATGTCGATCTCGACTCCGCGCTCATGAACGAGGAGATCTTCGGTCCGTTGCTGCCGATCATCGGTGTGCGCGACATCGACGAGGCGATCTCGTTCATCAACGCCCGACCGCATCCGCTCGCGCTCTATGTGTTCGCCGAGCGCACTGCCGTCGTCGACGAGGTGATCGATCGCACGACCGCCGGTGGTGTGACGGTGAACGGCACGATCATGCATCTCACGAATCCGGCGTTGCCCTTCGGTGGCATCGGCGAGAGCGGCATGGGTGCGTATCACGGTGAGTCCGGCGTCCGGGTGTTCCAGCACCTCGAGCCCGTGCTGCATCGCAGCACGCGCATCGACCCGGCGATCGCGTATCCGCCCTACACCGAACGCAAGAAGAAGCTGCTCCGCCGCTTCCTCTGATCGATCGAGTCGATCAGTTCGCGTGCACCGTCACCTCGTACTCACGGAACTCGGTGTCGGGGAGGTGCATCCACGTCACACGCTCGCCCGACGGGAGCATCTGCGAGCCGCTTTCGTCGGGTTCGCTGTAGACGTCTCCTGAGGACCACCCGACGCCGGCGATGTTGATCCCACTCGAACCGAAGTTGCTCCACGTCTGCACCCGCACCCGCACACCTCGTGGAGTGATGAGGCTCGCCGCCTGTTCGTCGGGCTGATCGGCACAACTGATGGCGTCGGGGACGAGTCGCTCGGTGATGCCCATGCCGACGGCGACCGGCTCGTCCAGTGTGAGCGAGAACTCCGTGCCCGACGAGTTGTGCACACAGAGGCGCATTCCCTTCGGCGTCGTCCCGGAGCTGCGCCCGTCGGAGGAGTCGCTGCACGAGATCAGTGCGATGGCGCACACCATCGACAACATCAGACCGATCGCTCTCGCGCCGAGCCGCGTCAACGTGCCGGTCGTCCTGTCGATCACCGGCCGAACTGTAGCGATCGCCCTGTGGATCCGACTCGGTGGGAGGTGTCAGGCTCGCCAGGTGGCGAGGAGGTCGACCCATTCGGTCGGCAGTTCGAACGTCTCGGCGCCGACGAGGATGCGTTCGAGATAGAGGTCGTTGGGAGAGCCGACGTCGTCGTGGTTCTCGATGTAGACGATGGCGTCGATCGGAGTGCCATCGCGATCGGGTGCGAGCAGCGTGAGCACCTCGCGGCGGTAGAGGCCGCCGGCGACGCCCTCGTAGTGATCGAGTGAGGCGAGGTCGGTGTCGGTGAGCGACCACAGACCGCCCCACACATGGGCATCGTGTTCGAAGCTGGGTGAGACGGTGGCGTAGCCGCGAGCTCCGATGCGGAAGCCCCAACCCTCGAGCACCGCGGGCCCGATCGGGGCGGCGGTGGGGCAGCGCCACGCCATCTGTTCGTGATCGAGATTGGATCCGTAGGCGAAGTAGAGGTGTGTGGTCATGGGCGGTTCCTTCCTGCGCCCGTTCTGTTCGTGGGCGCGGTGACGATAGTGGTGATGTTTCTGATGAGGGCTTTCAGTCGCGGTCGCGCTCGGGAGGGTTCTGCTCCCACGGCCGGAGTGCCGAGCCCAGTCGTCGGGCGTGGGCGAGCAACTCGTCGACGGCTTCGGTCGGCGCGAGCCTGGCCATCACGGCTGGTGACAGAGAGCGATCGACCCAGACCTGATCGCCGATTCCACGCGTGAGTGTGATCGAGAGGTCCCGTGGTCGGGCTGGGTCGGTGCGGAACCATTGGACGGCTCGGTCGACTCCCGAATCGGGTCTCAATTCGATGCCGCACAGCACGCTGATGCGAATGGGTGCCTCGACCAGGGTCGTCTGCGTCACTTCGGGATCGAGTTCGGTGCCGATGAACACTTCGACATCGTCGAGCGAGACGTGTGCTCGGCCCGCTGCGTCGGTCTGCAACGTTCCGTCATGGTGATCGATCAGGTGATCGACGAGTCGGTTGACGTCAGGCGGCTGTGGTTCGCGTAGCAGCGGCAGACTTCGCCAGACCGGACCGGCATCGACGTACGCGGTGTCGATGATCGTTGCGCTGGCAACCGACTCGGTGAGGATGAGTTCGCACCAAGTGTCGAGCGACTGCTCGATCACGACTCGTCGGTCGACCGCGGCTGCAGTTGCGATCTCGCTGATCCACTTCGCGAGGACGAGATCGTCATCGAGCACGGCCACGAGCTCGTCGACGCCCACCCACCGGGATTCGGGGCCCGAGAGCCGGTCGAGTTGCAGTCCGATGCGGAACCATGGTCCGAGGGGGTCGGATCCACGAAGGTCGTCGAGATCGGTGACCCTGAAGTGGAGTGCGAAGCGTCGTTCGAGCAGGCGACCGGCGAAGAGCTGCTCCGCAGGGTCCAGGGCGTCCCACTGTCCATCGTTCCTGAACAGCGCTGCGATCTCGTTCCTCGGCATCCATCTCCTCGTGGTTGGTTCCCCGCACCAAGGGAACGCACGGAACCCGCCGGCTCGTGCGTTCCCTTGGCGTATGGCGGAATCAGGCGGATCCCCGGCGGGGGGTGGCTCGTCCACCCCGCGACCGGGCGATGAGAGCGGTCTAAGGGACATCCCTTATTTGAGTACGGGCGATCCCGTAAATGGGTCGCGAACCCCCGTATCGGACATCCGCGCCCCTGCGCATGGGCCACCATCGACCCGTTCGGCGGCGGAACCCATGGAGTGGCGGGTGGTGGACAAAGGCGCGGGGGAGGGCGAGGACGGATCACCGTTCAGCATCCCCCGGCCCTCGGTCTCGGTGATGGCCCACGATCCGCTCCTCGCTGCGGCGTTGGAGGCCCAACTCGAGGCGGTGGGCTTCGCTCCAGCCGAGCCCGAACTTCCGGGAAGCAATGCGATCGGATTCTCCACACATGTGAGCGTGTGCGTCCCTCCGCAGTCGACTCGAGCGTTCACCGATGGTGCGTGGAACGACCGGATGCTCGAGCGAGCCGATCTCGCGGCACTCGTCGTCATGGCGCGCGCACAACTGCCGGTGTTCGAACTCGTCGATCGTGTGCCTTCGACGCGCGGTGTGGTCGTGCTCGACGGTGATGACCCAGCGAGCCTCGATCGACTACCCGAGATGGTGTGGTACTCGGCCGCGGGTCAACGCTTCGTCGATCCG
>CAYVUO010000012.1:0-23329 GCA_964454715.1 uncultured Bifidobacterium sp.
GCATCGACCCCGAGACCAACGACGCCATCCGTGGCGACGGCACCTATTCGCGTGTGCGCACGGCGATGGATCACCTGCGCAATGCCGACTTCGGTCCGTTCAAGCTCTCGGTCGTCATGACCCGTCAGAACGTCGAGCAGGTCGACGCCTACGAAGCGCTCGCCGCCGAGTACGGCGCCGAACTGCGCCTCACGCGCTTCCGTCCCTCGGGTCGCGGCATCGACACCTGGCATGAACTGCACCCGACCTCGCAGCAGCAGATCGACCTCTATCACTGGCTGCTCGAGCGTCCCCACGTGCTCACCGGTGATTCGTTCTTCCATCTCTCGGCGCTCGGTGAACCCTTGCCCGGCCTCAACCTCTGCGGTGCGGGTCGTGTGGTGTGCCTCATCGATCCGGTGGGCGATGTCTATGCCTGCCCGTTCGTGCTGCATGACGAGTTCAAGGCCGGTTCGGTGCGCGAGGAGGGTGGCTTCGCCGCCGTCTGGCGTTCGTCCGACCTGTTCACCTCACTTCGTGAACCGTCGAACCCGGGTGCATGCGGTTCCTGCGGGTCCTACGACGCGTGCGGTGGCGGTTGCATGGCGAGCAAGTTCTTCACGGGCCTGCCGCTCGATGCGCCTGACCCCGAGTGCGTGTTCGGACATGGTGAAGCGGCCCTCGCCGAGCTCGAGGCCAACGGTGGCGCGTCGCGTCCGACCGTGAGCCGGGATCACTCGAAGCCGATCGCTGCGCCCAACGGTGTCGGTCGACGCCGCATCCCCGTGTCGATCGTGCAGCGCTGACGCCTCGCCGTAGGATCGACACGTGAACGAGCCGCAGATCCTCGAGGACGAGCGGGGTGTCGACATCACCCAGATCCGGGCACAACTGGCGTTGAGCGTGCCCGAGCGCGTGCGCGTGATGGTCGATGCGGCGAACCGCCTGATCGACCTGCAAGAGGCGGCGAAGCAGGCGGGCGAGGCGTCCGACTGATGTTCGACCCGGTTCGGATCTGCCAGATCCTGAACGAGGAACGGGTCCGCTACGTCGTGGTCGGTGGCATCGCAACTGTCATGCATGGTTCGAGCCTCACTACCCGCGATCTCGATGTCGTTCCCGCGCGTGGTGACGACGACCTCGAGAACCTCGCGCGAGCACTTCGTCGCATGAACGCTCGCTTGCGTACCGCCGACGATCCGATCGACTTCCCGGTCGACGCAGCGTTCCTCGCCAATTCGACCGTCATGCTCAACCTGGTGAGCGACTTCGGCGATCTCGACATCGCGTTCCGACCGTCGGGTCCCTTGGATGGCTACGACGACTGGGCCAAGGGAGCGAGCGAGATGGCGATGGGTGAGGGGCTCACCGTGCTCGTCGGATCACTCGACGACATCATCGACTCCAAGAGAGCAGCCGACCGTCCCAAGGATGTCGCTGCGCTTCCGTTGCTCGAATCGCTACGCGACCAACTGAAGGGGTGAGCGAATCGCCCGGGCGACGGTTCAGTCGTTGCCGAGGGTGAGCAGGAAGTCGCGCGGGATGATGACGTCGTCCTGCGAGAGCTCGGAGATGTCGTTCTTGGCCAGACCGAGCATGCAGGCATCGATGCCGCCGCGCAGGATGTCGAGCACGTTCTCGACACCGGCCTGACCATTGGCGGCGAGGCCCCACAGGTAGGCCCGACCGATCATCACGGCCCGGGCACCGAGCGCGAGCGACTTCACGACATCGGAACCGCGGCGGATGCCACCGTCGAGCACGACCTCGATCTCATCGCCGACGGCTTCGGCGATGGCCGGCAGCACACGGATGGGCGAGGGCGTGCCATCGAGGTTGTTGCCGCCGTGGTTCGACACCGACAACGCAGTTGCGCCGAGATCGCGCACGCGCTTGGCGTCATCGACGCGGCACACACCCTTGACCATGAACGGGCCATCCCACTGCGCACGCAGCCAGGCGATGTCGTCCCAGCTGGGCGGGGGCATGGTCATCCACTCGTAGTACGCACCGAAGAAGGTCGGCGCGGCCTGGCCGGGCGCCGCCATGTTGGGCGTCGACAGATCGGGGATGTTGAAGCGCTTCATGTACGACCACAGCCAGCGCGGACGTGAGAGTGCCTGCGGTGAGAGCTTGATCATCGTGCGCAGGTTCATCTTCTCGGGGATGAACGGGCTGCCCCAGTCGCGACCGTTGGAGAAGGTACAGTCGAGCGTGAGGATGAGGACCTTCGCGCCGGCGGCCTTGGCCCGCTCGAGACGCTGCACCATCACATCGCGGCCACCCGACCAGTACATCTGGAAGAGCGTGTTCTGGTTGGCGGCGCAGACGTCCTCGATCGACCGTGACGCGAACGATGACAGACCCATCGGGATGCCGCGGTTGGCGGCGGCGCGGGCGACGGCGACCTCACCCTCGGGGTCGACGGCCTGCACGCCGGTGGGAGAGATGATCAACGGCATCGACAGATCGAGGCCCATCACCTTGGTGGCCATCGAACGCTCGGCGGGAAGGCCGGCGACATGTGGCGCGAAGCCGAGCTGGTCGAACACCGACTGGTTCGACGACAGCGAGATGCCCTTCTCGGCGCCACCGATGATGGCGTTGTACACCGACGAGGGCACACGCTTCTTCGCGCGCTGCTGCGCGATGGCGACCGTCTCGAACCACTTGTTGGCCATCGTTCCCTCCCGGATCGGCCCGGAACCCTACCGCCGGGTCGCCCACACACCCCAAGCCGGCGGGCAGGGGCCTGCCTACGATGGCCCCGAGCGATCGGGGGGTCGACATGGAATCGGCACGGGCCATGCAGGAACTGTCGGAGCTGCTGGCGGCCATCGAGGCCGACGCACACGACCCGAGGTGGAACTTCGTCGACGAGCAGGACCTCGCGTCGTATCGGGAGTTCACGATGCACGCCCTGCACCACGCGATGCAGTTCTGGCTCGAAGCCGACCCGGTGCGACCGCGATGGAACCGGTGGTTCACCCCGGGCAAGAAGTTGTTGGGCGACAACCCCGACACCGTCTACTACGGCACGGTCATCGACCCGACGCGCACCTATCGGATCAGGGGCAACATCGCCGACGCCTGCTACACGTCGTTCACCGCCGAACTCGGCACCGCCGGCGGTGCGATGTCGCAGAAGTTGGGTGCGACGCTCAACGACGACGAGTTCGATGTCGATGCCGCGGGGAACTACGAGTTGCTGGTCGTCCCAGCCGGCCACGCCGATGCCGGTGCGCGCAACACACTGGTGCTCGATCCCGAGGTCGGTTCGCTCACGACTCGTCACTACTTCGAATGGAAGCGGTGCGCCGCGCTCGATCCGAACCTTCACATCCCGTTGTCGATCGAACCATTGATCGATCCCGGACCGCCGCCGGTTCCCGACGATGCGGCAGTCGCCGCCAACATCGGGCGGGCGATGACGTTCCTACGTTCGGTCACGGTCGGGTGGGGCCACAATCCCGTGCCACCGGGGGCGATTCCCTGGGTGTCACCGGTGGCCAACGAGTTCACGAATCCCGCCGATCACGACGGCAACCTCGGCATCGGGTACGCCGCCACCGACAACGTCTACCGCAGTGCGCGTTGGTGGCTCGGCCCCGACGACGCGCTCGAGATCCGTGGTCGCTTCCCCCGTTGTCGCTTCGCCAACATCGTGCTGTTCAACAACCACATGCAGACTCCGTCGTACGACCGACGGCAGGTGTCACTCAATCGGGTGCAGACCCTCTGCGAGCCCGACGGTTCGTTCCGGATGGTGCTCGCCCACTCCGATCCCGGCGTGCCGAACTGGCTCGACACCCGCGGACTGTCGCACGGCACGATGTTCTGGCGATTCCTCCTGCCGGACGAGCCGCTCGCACCGCTCGAGACCCGAGTGGTGAAGCTGGCCGACCTGTGATGCAGCGACGAGACTGTCGAGCATGAGCGCAACCGTCTCGAGCCTCCATCTCAGTGCCGAACACGGATTCGTGAAGCCGTCGGCCGACTCGGTCGAGTTGGTGGCCGGCATCGGTGTCGAGGGTGACGCCCACAGTGGCGCGACCACCCAGCACCTGAGTCGGAGGAAGAAGGATCCGAACCGTCCGAACCTGCGTCAGGTGCATCTGGTGGCTGCGGAACTGCACGACGAGTTGCGGGCTGCCGGCTTCGACGTCGAGCCCGGTCAGTTCGGCGAGAACCTCACGACCCGCGGTCTCGTGCTCGGCGAACTACCCACGGGCACCGTGTTGGCGCTCGGTGACGATGCGCTCATCGCTCTCACGGGTTTCCGCGATCCGTGCGCGCAGATCGACGACTTCCGCTCGGGTCTGCGCGCCGCAGTGTCGTTCAAGCCCGAGAGCGGGCCGCAGCTGTTCCGCGAGGGCGTGATGGCCGTCGTGCTTCGAAGCGGCACCGTGCGCGTGGGCGACGCGATCCGGGTGGCGATGCCGCCCGAACCGCATCATCCGATGCGCAAGGTCTGATCAGCCGAGCTTCGACGGAAGGTCCGCGAACTTCACGACCTCACACGTGGGCGTCTCGATGTCACCCTCGGGCAGGAAGAAGCGGAAGAACATCGTGCCGAGGTTGCGGCCCTCGGTGTCGACCCAGTTGGGATGTCCGGGGTCGGAGTGCGCGAGCACCATCGTGAAGCCGCCATCGGCATCGAGCGTGGTGTTCGCACGATTGCGACTCACCTGGCGATTCACGTAGTCGTACATCTGACCCCAGCGGTTCCAGAGGCAGATGTTCCCGAATCGACACTCGGGCCAACGACCACGGATGACGAGTGCCTCGTCATCACCGATGAGATAGGGGGCCATGGCGTAGGCGGCATCGAATGCAGCGAAGGCCATGTTGCCGGGAACGACCGGCGGCTTGAACTCGTTGGGCACGCGCGACACGAACGGGATGTCGACCGACGGATCGGGACCGGGATTGTCGACGGTCTTGGTGCGCACGTGATTGATGACGCGCTGCAAAGCGGCAGCGACGCGATCGTCGCCCCATCGCGGCGGGGCCGGCGGACGCTCCACGCAGTCGATCGAAAGCGGGATGTGCAGCGTCTGCGAGGCCGACGAGGAGATCGGCCAGTCGAAGTAGTGGCGGGTCGTGCTGCGACCACCGTCGGCCGGGATCTCCAACCAGTCCCGATCGGCGGGCGTGCCACCGAGCCGGATCTCGTAGTTGCCATCGGCATCGACATCGATGTCGTCGTCACGCAGCACGCCGGAGGTGTGGGTGGCATACGAACCGTCGGCCGCCCCGGCCTCCATCGTGAACGAGGTGTAGACGGCACCAGCGAGGTTGCCGCGCACGATGTACTCGTGACCGGGAGCGACGGGCGTCTCGTAGTAGAGCGCATCGGAGTTGTCGCCGGTGAAGCTGCGAGTGGGCGACACGATGCGATTGAACACCGGGCGCTCGGGATCGAACTCCTGATGCGAGAACAGCGCGCTCTGCAGGATGTGGGTGAGGTTGCGGAACCCCTCGGCCACGTCGTCATCGCTCATGGCGGGTCCCGGCACGACCCACTCGTCCCCGGCCTGCTTGAGCAGTGCGACGAGCTCGTCGTACTTCTGGCGCGACTTCAACTCACCCATGTGTCCCCCTGAGTCCCCTGATCGTGGAACCGACATCCTCGCGTCCCGAGGCGCGCAGCGCACGCGTGTCGTAGCGTCTCGGTCCGGAGGGGACCATGACCGACGACGCACGACTGGCCGAGGCACTCGACTACCTCGACATCACCCGCATCCACGCCCGCTATGCCGACATCGTCACCCGGCGGGCCTGGGACGAGCTCCACGAGATCATGCTGCCGACCTGTCGGCTCCGGCTCGATCTCGGAGACGACTCCAAGTCGTTCGATGGCCCCGGTGCCATCGGTGACTTCATCGGCGACTCGCTCACGCAGTTCTCGTTCTTCGAGTTCGTCATCCTCAACTCGGTGGTCGAGATCGACGTCGCTGCCGGCACGGCCGGCGCTCGCATGTACATGCAGGAGTTGCGCCAGAACGTGAGCGATGGTCGTCGCACGAACGCGTATGGCGTCTACCACGATCGCTTCGAACGCCACGACGGCAAGTGGTGGATCGCCGATCGTCGCTATGGCTCGTTCAGTCGCACCGTCGTACCGGGGCCCGAGAACGAGCAGGTCGTGTTCCCGTTGCCGGTGTTCGACCTGCGGTCGCTCTAGCCCCGCGCCACCTCGCCGCCGTCGGCGTCGCGCAGAGTCACGATCCGCACGTCCTTCGGCGCACCGGCCACTCCGAGGGCACCGAGCGCCTCGAACGCCACGTCGGCGGCGGCAGTGCCCGGCGGTTGACGAAGTGTGGCGCCCTCGCGATCCTCATCGAGTTGCCAACCGCGCGTCGACAACGCCGTCGCCACATTGCGCAGACGCGACGCCGTGAGCGCCGAGAAGCGAACGACCAGCACGCTGCTGCCACCCTGCTTGGCGTTGATGACGAGCTGGTGCCAGGCCGTCGGGGCCGAGATCGTGGCGGAGGCCTCCCGCTCGTGCACCATCACGTGGGCCCGGAGGTCGACGATGACGTCGGAGAGCACTCCCACAGCGTCGAAGTCGCCGAGATCGAGCTCGATGGCGGCGGTGGGATCGGACACGGCGAGAGCCTCCCACCTCGACACGGCACCCGCCACACGTCGCGGCCATAGGATCGCCGCCATGGGAATGCACGGAATGGACGGACGATGACAGAGAGGACTCCCGTCGCGATCGTCACCGGCGCGGCACGCGGCATGGGTGCACTCACCGCAGCGCGTCTCGCTCGGCGCGGCTACGCCGTTGCGCTCATCGACCATCCCGATGTCGACGTCCCCGGTCCCTATCGAAGCGCCTCGGCCGACGAACTCGAGCGAGCCACCGCAGCCTGTGAGGGTCGGGGTTTCGCGCACATCGCCGACGTGCGCGATCCCGCTGCGTTGAGCGCCGTGATCGATGCCGCCGTCGAGTACCACGGCCACATCGACGTCATCGTGGCCGCCGCCGGCGCGATGGCCGGTGGTGCGCCGCTGTGGCAGACCGACGACGACGTCTGGCGCTCGATGATCGACATCAATCTGACCGGCGTGTTCAACCTCGCCCGCGCCGCGCTGCCTGCGATGCTGGCCGCACCGACGCCACGACGTGGTCGGATCGTGGCCGTCGCGTCAGCAGCCGCCCACAACGGTCTGCCGATGTTGTCGGCCTACACGGCGGCCAAGCATGGCGTCGCCGGCCTGGTGCGAGCGCTCGCCGCCGAACTGGGCGACACCGGCATCACCGCCAATGCCGTGTGCCCCGGCTCGACCGACACCGAGATGCTCGTCGCCAGCTCTGCGCTCTACGGACTCACCGACCGATCGGTGTTCACCGAGCAGGCGCGCATCGCACGCCTCATCGAACCCGATGAGATCGCCCGAACGATCGAGTGGCTGGCCGTCGACGCACCGGGAGCGATGACCGGCGCGCTCATCGACGTCGACGGCGGATTCCGCGGATGACCACATTCGACCGCGCTGCGGTCGACGCCGTGCGCGCTGCCGTCGTCGGCCGCGACCGCGAGACCGACGTCATCATCGCTGCGCTCGCCGCTGATCGCCATGTCCTGCTCGAGGGTCCGCCGGGCACGGGCAAGTCATCGATGTTGCGGGCCCTGGCCGCGGCCACCGGTGCGCAACTGGTGTTCGTGGAGGGCAATGCCGAACTCACACCCGCTCGTCTCGTGGGCTCGTTCGACCCTGCGCGCGTCCTGTCGGAGGGTTACAGCGCTGACGTGTTCCTCGACGGTCCATTGGTCGAAGCACTCCGCACCGGTGCCCTGCTCTATCTCGAGGAGATCAACCGCGTTCCCGAGGAGACGCTCAACGTGGTGATCACCGCGATGAGCGAGCGCGAACTGCACATCCCCCGCCTCGGTCGTGTGATGGCCGAACCGGGCTTCCGGGTCGTGGCCGCCATGAATCCGTTCGATGCGATCGGCACCGCCCGCATCTCGTCGGCCGTCTACGACCGCGTGTGTCGGGTGACGATGGACTACCAGTCGTTCGAGGACGAGGCTGCGATCGTGGCGCGGGAAGCCGCGCCCGCCGGTGACGGGCCCCTCGGTCGTCGTGCGGTGCGCGTGGTGCGAGCCACGAGGTCCCATTCCGACATCCGCATCGGCTCGTCGGTGCGCGGCGCGATCGATCTCTGCCTCGTCGCCCAACAACTCGCATCGCTGCGCACCACCGACGTGCTCGACGACACGACCGACCTCGACGCGGCCCTCGCCGCACTCTCCGGCCGCATCCGCGTGCGCGAAGGGGCTGGCCGAACGGCCGAGCAACTCGTGCGAGAACTCTGGGATTCCACGTCGTTCGACGAACCCACGGACTCCGCAGGGACCGACCCGGGAAAAGCCTGAGCCCGCCGGGCGCGGGCGGCGGCACGCGTCCTCCGCAACGGCCCGACGACGAACGCACGCTCGAGGGTGAGAGGGCGGAACAGGCGCTGCAGGAGGAGGGTCGGCGGTCCACCTCCCGTCGATCGCTCGAACAGCACGGCGCGTTCGAACAGATCTCGCCCGAGGTCGGCGTGCTCGATGAGGATGCCTTCGCCCACGCCTTGCGCGATGACCCCGACGAGACACTCACCCTGTTGGCCGAACTCGTCGGCGCGACCGACGAACGACTCCGCGAGCACGCGCGTCGACTGGCCGGTCGCATCGTGGTCGACCTCGTTCGACGGGGCACACCGCAACGTCGAGGCATCGGTCGTCTTCGCACGGTTCCCGCCGACGCGGGTGGCGAACTCGACCTCGACCGGAGCCTCGACGCGATCGCCGTGAGCCGCGGCACCGGTCATGCTCCGCCGCTCGACGAATTGTCAGCGCGCGACTGGTCGCGTCCCGATCTCGCGATCTGCCTCCTGGTCGATCGAAGCGGATCGATGGGGGGCACTCGACTCGCGACCGCGGCAATGGCGGCGGCGGCATGCCTGTGGCGCGCACCGCATGCCACGAGCGTCGTCGCATTCTCCGACGACGCACTCGTGTTGTGTGCGGCCGATTCGCCGCGTGACGCGGAGGGCGTGGTGAACGACCTCTTCCGGCTGCGCGGTCATGGCACCACCGATCTCGCCTTCGCATTGCGCACCGCACACGAGCAGTTGCAACGAACCCGGGCGTCGCGGCGGGTGACGATCCTGCTCTCCGATGCGCGCGCGACTGCAGGCGATGACGCGGCTCCCGCTGCGGCCCTGCTCGATGAACTCCTCGTGGTGGCGCCGGCCGATGACGCCGATGCTGCGATCGAACTCGCTGCGGCGGCCGGCGGACGCTGCGTCACCGTCGACGGCCCGAACTCGGTGGCCGACGCACTGATGGCAGGATTGGGTCCTTGAGGACCCCCCGATGACGACGACCTCGACGCTGGAAGCGGCTCCGAGCGCAGCGGTGAGCGAACGGATCCCCCACATCCGTGCCCTCGATGGACTGCGCGGCTTCGCCGTGCTGATCGTCGTCCTGTCGCACTTCACCCCCGACCAGACTCCGGGCGGCTTCCTCGGCGTCGACCTCTTCTTCCTGCTGAGCGGCTTCCTCATCACGAGCCTGCTCGTATCGGAGTTCGAGACCACCGGTGCGATCTCGTTCGGCATGTTCTGGATCCGCCGGGCACGACGACTCCTGCCGGCGCTCCTGGTGGTGCTGGTCGTCGTCGGCGCGTACACGGCGTTGTTCAAGAGCCGATTCGAAGCCCATCAGCTCGGTCTCGACGGGCTGTCCTCGCTCTTCTACGTCGCCAACTGGCGATTCATCGTGAGTGGACAGTCGTACGTGCTCAACTTCGTGCGCGGCGCCCCGAGCCCACTTCGTCACATGTGGTCGCTGGCGATCGAGGAGCAGTTCTACTTGGTGTGGCCGCTCGTGGTCGGCGGACTCCTCGCTGTGCTCCGGCGACTGCGTCGCGGGCGCATCGTGAACCTCCGACGTCCGCTCGCGATCGTGTGCATCGTGCTGGGCGTTGCGTCGGCGGCATGGATGGTGCACCTCGCTGCAGCGAACGCGGACCTCGATCGCATCTACTACGGCACCGACTCACGAGTCTTCATGATCCTGCTGGGATCGTTGATCGGAGCGATCACGGTCGGTCGTCCGATCCTCCACGGGGCGCTGCGCACTGCATCGATCGTCATCGGTGGCGGCGCGCTCATCGCCTTGCTCGTGCTCTCGGCCACGCTCGAGACGAACGAGCGATGGCTGTACCTGTTCGGTTACATCGTGATCGCGTTCGCCATGGGCGCGTTGCTGATCGCTGCGGCCCAACCGGGACCGAATCCCATCGCCCGCATCTTCCACCTGCGCCCACTGGTGGGTCTCGGCCTCATCTCGTACGGCGTCTACCTGTGGCACTGGCCGATCGCCACGTGGCTCACCGCTGAGGCCACGGGTTGGCCGGACTGGTTGGTGCTCGCCGCGCGCATCGCCCTCACGATGGGCGCGGCGTTGCTGAGCTACTGGTTCGTCGAGCAACCGATCCGGCGGCATGGTCTGTCATGGGCCGGCGCATACCGCTGGGTGCTCGCTCCGCTCGCCGTGTTCGGTCTCGCTGCGACCATGGCCGTGCCCGTGCTCGCCTTCCCCGAGTTCGCTCCCAGTCCGTACGGATCACCACCCGACGCGCGCTCCGCGGTGCAGACCACTGCGTATGCGAAGGCGCCGCGCTGCGATGCTCTCGAGGTCGTCGACCGACCGTACGACGCCTCGCCACCCGTGATCGCCGTGTACGGGAACTCACTCGCTGGTGAGGTCACACCGTGCGTCGAGTCGATCATGGGCACCGAGGGCTACGCGCGCACCAACATCGCGATGCCCGACGGATTCCATGTCTGTCGGGATCACAAGAAGATCATCGATCAGGCGAATGACCGGGCGACGCGGCCGGATGTCGCCGTGTACTTCGCGCTAGCAGCATTCGGCGAGCAATGCCCGGGTCGACAGTGGAACGAGATGGTCGATGACATGGTCGATGCCTGGTTGGCCAACGGCATGCAGGTGTACCTCGTATCGACGATCCCGACCCCGACCGGAGGATTCGAGGAGTTCAATCCCGGCGCCGACGCCGAACGAGCGCACTATCAGGAGCTCGCCGCGCAACATCCGGGACAGGTGCACTGGGTCGACGCCGGCCGGTTCATCCGCAACACCGATGGTGAGTACCTGTGGCGCATGCAGTGCGTGCCCGGCGGTGAGGCTGGATGTGCCGACGACGGCACGATCGGTGTGCGCTTCGTCGACGGCATCCACTTCTGCACCGACCCCGAGTTCGGCCGCCACAGTTGTCCCCATCCCGAGGACGCCGGCGGCGAGCGCCGAGTGGCCGCGGCCATCGCAGAGACGATCCTCTCCACCGTCGATCCGTCACGGTTCCCCAAGCGCACGAACTGAACGGGTCTCGCGCCGGAGTGCGAGACTCTCGCCATGGCTCGGGCGCTCGGTGACCTCACATGGACCGACCTCGACGGCCATGCCCCGACGGTGCTGGTACCCGTGGGCTCGCTCGAGCAGCACGGTCCGCACCTCCCCCTCGACACCGACACCCGCATCGCCTGCGCCGTCGCCGACGGCGCGGCCCAGCGCTGCGATCACGTGGTCGTGGCGCCCGCGATCGCGATCGGCGCGTCGGGCGAACATGCGGAGTTCCCCGGAACCCTGTCGATCGGCACCGAGGCCATGCGGTCGGTGCTGCTCGAGGTGGGACGTTCGGCCGATCGGTTCGGCGGGGTCGTGTTCGTGAACGGCCATGGAGGCAACCGCGACGCGCTCGACGACGCCGTGCGCACCTTGGTGGCGGAGGGGCGGTCGGTGCGATCGTGGTCTCCTTCGATCCCGGGTGGCGATGCCCATGCGGGACATACCGAGACGTCATTGCTGCTCGCGATCGCTCCCGAGGTCGTGAGGCTCGATCGGGCCGAGCCGGGCGCAATGGCGACGATGCGCGAACTCGCACCGACCCTGCGGGCCGAGGGTGTGCGCGCCGTCGCCCCCAACGGTGTGCTCGGTGATCCCGCCGGCGCCACCGCTGAGACCGGAGCGGCCATGCTGGAGGCGCTCATCGAGTCGCTCTCCGCGATGCTGAGCTCGGAGACCTGATGCCCACCACCTCGATCGCCGGACTGCACATCGTGGCCGACTCGTCGTTGCAACGACGCGAGGGCGGGCGCGTGCTGCTCGGTGGTTCACCGTGGAAGGTGATGCGCGTCAGCGAACGCGGCGCGAAGGTGCTCGATCAGTTGCTCGACGGTGCTCCCGTCAGCGAGTCGCGCTCGGTGCAATCACTGGTGCGAAGGTTGCTCGACGCCGGCTTGGTGCAACCTCGACCCGAACGGTCGGCATACACCACCAATGACGTCACCGTCGTGATTCCCGTGCGCGGCCAGCTCGTGCCCGGTCTACTCGATGCGATCGGACACGTGCACCAGATCATCGTCGTCGACGATGCATCGCCCGAGCCCACCATCGCGCCTGCGGTCAACGCCCACGGAGTCGGCATCAGCGTCGTGCGCCGCGCCGAGCAGGTGGGGCCCGGTGGTGCTCGCAACACCGGCCTGTTGCTGACCAATGACGATCTCGTCGCCTTCCTCGATGCGGACTGCATCCCCTCGCCGGGTTGGCTCGAGCCGTTGCTCGCCCAGCTCGCCGACCCCGCGGTGGCCGCGGTCGCACCGCGCATCATCGCCGTCGAGGACGACACCGACACCACGCGCCTGTCGCGCTATGAACGTCGACGGGCCGCACTCGACCGTGGTCCCGAAGCGGGACGAGTGCGCGCCCGCACCCGTCTTCCCTACGTGCCATCCGCGGCATTGCTCGTGCGCCGCGATCTCACCCTGCTGCACAACGGTTTCGACTCGACGATGTGGTTCGGAGAGGACGTCGACTTCGTCTGGCGTCTCGACGAAGCCGGTTTCGTGGTGCGCTACGAACCCTCATCGACGGTGGCCCACCATCACCGCACCCATCCGCGCGAATGGGCCCGACGTCGCTATCAGTACGGAACCTCCGCCGGACGTCTCGCCCGCAAGCATCCCGGCGCCCTCGCACCGGTCGACGCCTCGGGTTGGAGTCTCGGCGCGTTCACCTTGCTGCTCGCCGGTCATCCACTCGCCGCGGCTGCACTCGTGGGTGGCACCACCACCACGCTCGCTCGCCGGCTCTCCCATCTCGACGAACCCTTGCCCATCGCCGCCGAACTGTCGACGAAGGGTCACCTCACCATCGCTCGCGCGCTGGCCAAGTGTCTCGTGCGGCCCTGGTGGCCGATCACGCTGATCGCCTCGTTGTTCGTGCGCTCGACCCGACTGCGCGTACTGCTGTTCGGCGCCGCGATCGCACCCGCACTCGTCGACTGGGTGCGCGAACGACCCGACGTCGACCCTGCTTCGTGGGTTGCGCTCACCTTGGCCGACGACATCGCCTACAGCGCCGGCGTGTGGGTGGGTTCGGTGCGGGCCGGCACGGCCGATCCGCTCCTGCCCGATGTCACGAACTGGCCGAACCCCAGTCGCTACTCGCGCTGGCGTTCGAGGCGCCGCTTCGGCGAATGATCAGCGAACGGCGAGCAGATCGACGACGAAGATCAGCGTCTCGCCGCCCTTGATCACACCACCGGCACCGCGATCGCCGTAGCCCTTGTGGGGCGGGATCGTGATGCGACGACGACCGCCGACCTTCATGCCGGCGACACCCTCGTCCCAACCGGCGATGACCTGACCCGCGCCGAGACCGAAGGTGAAGGTGTCGTTGCGATCCCATGAGGCATCGAACTGACCACCGGTGCTCCAGGCCACGCCGACGTAGTGCACGGTGACGTTGGTGCCGGACACGGCTTCGGCGCCCTCGCCGATCTCGAGGTCCTCGAGCACGAGCTCGGTCGGAGGAGCGGTATCGGGGACGGTGATCTCGGGTTTCATGGCCATGGCCGCAACCTAGTGGTGGTGATGGTCATGCGCATGGACGGCGTCGGGACGACGCAACTCGACCATCGCCCACTGCTCACCGGTCTCGATCACCGCCGGTGACCATCCGAGTGCGAAGAACGCCGACACCACTCCGCCCACCTGTTCGGTGAGCATGCCCGACAGCACGAGCGCTCCGGATGGTTCGCAGGCGGCGGCCAGCGCCGGCGCCATCTCGACGAGCACCGACGCCGCGATGTTGGCGACCACGACGTCGTGACCGACACCGACATCGCCGACCGAACCGAGACCGACCTCGACGATGTGCGCCGCGCCGTTGCGCTCGACGTTGTCGCTGGTGGCGGAGACGGCGGCAGGATCGATGTCGACGGCGACGACACGTGCTGCGCCGAGACCGGCGGCGATGATCGACAGCACTCCGCTACCGCAGCCGATGTCGGCCACGCTCGAGTGGAACCCGATGGCTGTCTCGAGCGCGGCGACGCAGAGTCGAGTGGTCTCGTGCGACCCGCTCCCGAACGCATGACCGGGGTCGATGAGCACTCGCACGTCGTCGTCGGTGATCCAGTCGGGATCGTCGAGCCACGGGGGAACGATCACGAATCGCGATCCCGCACGCCAGGCCTGTGCGTGCGCTCGCCATTCGTCGAGCCCGGTGTCGGCACGCACCGACTCGACGCTTCGCACCGCCGGCTCGAGTAGCGAGGTGCACGCATCGGCCACGCTGGCGGAACATCCGATCCGCAGTTCCACTCGGCCGTCATCGAGTGCGCGCTCCTCCAGACCGGCGATGCCCGACTCCCACAACGAGGCCGACAACACGTCCACGGAGTCGGCATCGACGATCGCAACGACCGTGACCCAGTCGAGGTCGCGGTCAGACATCGAGGGCCGGGCCGTCGAAGCGATCGACGGTCGTGAACTCGGCGACCGGCCGACGTCGCAACTTCGTGGGCTGGTGCACCGGCTGACCCAACATGACGACGCATGCGAGCGCGGCCGAGGACGGCGCACCGAGCAACTCCTTGACCTCGGCCTCGACGCGCGCGTGCATGGTGGTGATCACACCACCGAGGCCCTCGGCTCGCGCGGCGAGCAGGATGTTCCATACGAACGGGTACACCGACGCGCCAGCGACCATCGTGTACCGGTCGAGGTCACGATCGGTGGCCACGAGCCGATCGAGATCGCCGAACACGGCGAGTGCGACCGGCGCTGCGAACAGGCCGGCGACCTGCGCGTCGGCGAATGCGTCGAGGTCCCCCGAAGCGAGCGCCCCATCGACGATGCGGCGTTCGGCCTCCCGATCGTTCGAGGGCGACCATGGAGTGATGCCAGCCATCGTCTGCCCGAGGTACTCACGCCACGGCTGCACATAGAGCTCGCGCAGTCGAGCACGCGCGTTCGGGTCGCGACACACCACGACGTGCCAGGCCTGACGATTGCCGCCGTTCGGCGCGAAGCGTGCCGATTCGAGGATGCGGCCGAGCACCTCGTCGGTGACGGGCGCGTCGGTGAAGTCGCGCACCGCACCGGTGCTGCGCATGGTCGAGAGGAGATCCACGGGATCAGTCGTCGTAGCGCGAGGCGAGCGCGGCACGACAGGCCTCGCACACGGGGTACTTGTAGGGGTCTCGCGTCGGGATGAACTTCTCCCCACACAGCGCGGTGATCTCCTCACCGAGCACGTACCCCCGCATCTGATCGTCCTTGCGGATGATGTGGGCGACCTTGCCATTCTCGAGTTCGGGATCGGACGGCTCGATGATCGCGCCCGGTTGCTCGGCCACCTTCTCGATCACGTCTGCGCCCATGCGCACGAAGATACCGCTCGCGCCGCCTCCGCCCCGAGGGACGAGGGGATCACGTGATCAGTGCGGGTGCGTGTCCCAGTGCCAGGGCTCGCTCGGCAGGTTGTAGAGACCGAACCGAGCGGCATTGGCGGCCAACCACACGAACGCGGGATTGGAGCGCGAGCGGATGAACGACCCCTGGTACTGGAAGTCGATGGCGAGTCCCTGCTCGTGGTACGAGTAGCCCGGTCGGGCGGTCGGCGGTGAGCACTGATCGGGTGGCTTCTGCCAGATGGCGTAGTCGGAGGTGCCGCAGTTCTGTCGACGCAACGCGACCTGCGCGTTGAAGTCGCGGTAGCCGTAGCCCGTCAACGTGATGCCCGCAGCCGATGCCGCCTGGAGGAGCTGGCGAACCTGATCGGCGATGTTCGACGCCACCGTGATGCCACCGACCGTGGTGAGCGCGGGGCGACTCGCGTTGATGGGGATCGTCGTCGTTGGCGAACCAGGTGTCGGCGGTGCGGTCGGAGCGGTCGACACCGCCGCCGCCAACGCGGACTCCTCTGCGAGGATCTCGTTGCTCAACGACGAGTCGAGACGACCGAGGAACGCAGCATCGGCGAGACGCTCGTCGAGGCGAGCACGGACCTGATCGGCGAATACGGCCTGCTGATCGCGGGCGCGGGTGAGGGAGTCCATCGCGTCCGTCGCAGCCTTGGCCTGTGCATCGGCCTCGGCCTCCGCCTTCTCGGCTGCCTTCAACTGGTCCTCGAGTGCCTGACGAGCCGAACGCAGTTCGTCGATGGCCGAGAGGTCGCGGCTCGAGTGCAGCTCGCGCAGGGCCTGACGCGTGGCGTCCTCCTGCGCGCTGCCGGCCTGGAACTGCTCGAGCAGGTCGTCGCCCGGTGGCGATACGTACGCGGCGCGTGCGAACTGGGCGACCTTGGCCCGCAACGACTCGATCTGCGCGCTCAGTGCCTGCGCCGAACGTCGGGCCTCATCGGCCCGGGCCCGAGCCTCCGCCGACCGGCGCAGGGCATCGGCGTGAGCCGCCTCCTGGCCGCGCACGTTGTTGTCGAGGGCGGCGAGGGCCGCGAGCACCTGGGCCTGGCTGCCCTGGAGGGCATTGACCTGCGACGCGACCTGCGCCTGCTGCGAGCGCACCGCATCACGACGGGCGCGGGCGTCGGCGGCGGTGGCCGCGGCCGACGAGGGCACGAGCGACGACCCCAGCACGAGCGCGCCCACACCCACGGCGAGGGCCGTGGCCAGTGGGCGGATCGGGAGTCGGGCGGAACGTGGCATGGGACCTCACGAACCCGCGCGGACGCGCGGGCTTACGGTGAGGAAGACCCGGAACTCCGCCCCGGACGACCTCCACACCCTACCCCGGCCCGACGCCGTGGCGGTGGTGCCCCCTACTTCTTGGTGTCGGGGTGCCAGATCCCGTCGACCATGTAGTCCTCGGAGTCGAACTCGTCGATCCAGACCCGGATGTTGGTGAGGGGCGTCCCGAGCGTGGTGTGGACGGCGTCGGTGACGGCCGAGAGCACGGCCCTCTTCTGCTCCGGGGTGCGGCCCGAGAGCATGCTGATGCGGACGAGGGGCATGGATCCTCCGAAGGGGTCGGGCGGTAGGGTCACGATCATGACCGATGCAGCGGCCATCCCCACCGCGTTCACCGACTTCGAGCGGTTGGCCCATGCCCGCCGGTCGAACGTCCGCATCGACACCTCCCGGCCCGTCGACCCCGCCATCGTCGACCGTCTGCTGGGCATGGCCGCTGCGGCCCCGAATCACAAGCGCACATTCCCCTGGCGATTCGCCGTGGTGACCGACGAGGGCCGGGCCGGTCTGGGTGAGGCCCTGGCCGCCGACCTCACCGAATGGGGGGACGACGAGGCGAAGATCGCCAAGGCACGCAGCAAGTACCTCCGGGCGCCGGTGATGGTGGTGGTCGCGTCCCGTCCCGGCACCGGCGCCACCATGACCGCCGAGAACCGTGACGCCACCTGCGCCGCGATCCAGAACGTCCTCCTCGGCGCCACCGCACTCGGCATGGCGTCGTTGTGGTCGACCGGCCCCGCCGTCATCTCGGAGAGGGTCAAGCAGTTCTGCGGATTCGATGCCGACGACACCACGGTCGGACTCGTCTACCTCGGATGGCCGCTGGGCGAGCCCGAGGGTGGCGACCGTCCCGAGCCCGACGTCGCTCTCATCACATCGGCGGATTGAGTTGAGTCGTTCCTCGCGTCAGAAGCGTCTCGAGCGTGAGGTGGCGCGCCGTGGCCTCGGTCCCGACCGCCCTCCCGCACCCAAGCGCGTTCACCGCGTACGGGCCCTCTCGATGATCGGGACATGGGTGTTCGTGCTCGTGTTCCTGTGGGGTCCGGTGTTCATGGGTTCGCCGATCTTCGCCGTACCCGCTGCACTCGCCACGATCGCCACACTCGCAACGATGCGGATATCGCGAGTCGCCGATGGTCCCGACGCGCAGACCCTCGAGCCGGGCGAACTTCGAGCTGCGACCGCGTCCGATCCGGTCGAGGTGATCGCCTCCGCACTCGCCGGAGTCACCACACGCGGCGGCTCGGTGCATCGCGGTGTGCTGCGTGCAGCCGACAAGCGGCTGTCGTTCGACTCCGACGGTGAGACCGTGTTCGACGTTCCGATCACGAAGGTCGCGCTCACCGCGATGCCCGGTTTCTGGCGCCCTCAACTCGATCTCGATGCCGACGGCGCGCCGCACACCATCCGCTTCATGCCCATCTGGGATGTCGGTGCGACCTTCGTGGGCCCGATCATCGCCGGTGAATGGTGGGCCCAGTTGCGCGAGCTCGGCGCGAAGTGAGCGGCATGCCCGCACGGGCCGACACCAACCCGGTGCAGTCGAGGGCTCGCATGCGACGCAACCTGAACCTCGTCGGGTGGTGGGGCACCACTCTGCTGCTCGTGTTCTGGTTGAGCAGCGGGGGCCCGCTCATCGTGCTCGTGCCCCTCGCCGTGATCGGAGTGCTCGTCGTCACCAACACGATGGCCGTCGTGCGTCACACCGGACCGGAGGACTACGCGATCGGTCCCGACCGACTGGCGTCGGTGACGGCCGACGATGCCGTCTCCGTGCCGGCGATCCGCGCCGGTGCGCGTCGGGCCAAGGACCGCGACCGACAGCGCGGTCACCTGTGCTTCGAGCGCGGTCGTCTGCGGTTCGAGATCGCCGGCGCGCTGAACGATCGGCGCAAGGACGAGAACGCCACCGACCGGCTCCCGCGATTCGCGTTCGACGCTCGGGTCGACGAACTCGCGCTCGGACCCCGACCGACCGTGTGGCACCCGCAACTCGTCATCGACTGCGACACGGGTGAGCACGTCATCGACTTCTGCTCGCCCGGCGACCTGTCGGCCGGTCCCATCGGCGCCATCGTGGCCAGGTCGTGGTGGGATCAGTTGGCCGCGCTCGGCGCCCGCCCCATCTGAACCGGCACGGTCCGACGGCGACGTCGTGCAACGATGACGAGGTGGACACTCCCCCCGCCGATCCGACACTGCTCGCCTCCGCCGTCGACCTGCTGCGCTCGGCCGGCGAACTGACGCTGAAGTGGTTCTCGAACAGCGACCTCGCCATCGACACGAAGGGCGATGGCACCCCGGTGACCGAGGCCGATCGCGCCGCCGAGCGTCTGCTGCGCGAACGCCTGGCCTCGATCCATCCCGACGATTCGGTTCGGGGTGAGGAGGAGGACGACACGATCGGCACGAGCACGCGCACCTGGATCGTCGATCCGATCGACGGAACCAAGGCCTTCATGCGCGGTGTTCCGCTGTACTCGAACCTCCTCGCCGTCACCGACGAACACGGTCCGCTCATCGGCGTGATCAACCTCCCCGCACTCGACACGATCGTCTACGCCGGTCGCGGTCTCGGCTGCTTCCGCAACGGCGAACGAGTGCACGTGAGCGATCGCGCCGAGCCCGAACGTTGTCTGCTGTCGAGCAGTGGTTTCACGCACTGGCCCGAGTCCGCATTGCTCGGCGTGAAGCGTGCGGGATTCGAACTGCGCACCTGGGGTGATGGCTACGGTTACGCGATGGTGGCCTGCGGCAACATCGATGCGATGGTCGATCCGGCAGTGTCACTGTGGGACGTCGCGCCGATGCCGGTGATCCTCACCGAAGCAGGTGGCCGTTTCACCGGAATCGATGGTTCGGAACTCTCCTACGAACCGGGCCGGAAGCTGTCGGGCGTGGCGACCAACGGCGCTGTGCACGATCGCGTGCTCGAGGCACTCGCCGCGAACTAGTCGGTCGACGTACCCGTCAGTGACGGTGTGCGGAGTCCTCGTCGTCCTCGGCACAGAGTGCATGGTCGTGACCATGCGCATGGTGATGAGGATCATCGATGAGCACCATGCCATCGGCGACGCGCAGCAGACGACCCCCGTAGGCCTCGGTGAGGTTCGCAGTGGTGAGCACCTCGTCGGGCGCACCTTGGGCCACGACACGACCGGCGAGCAGCAGCACTCGATCGGATTCGGCGGCCTCACCGAGATCGTGAGTGGTCATGACCACCGTGCGGCCGACCGCTCGTTCCGCGGCGACCACATCGAGGATGCGCTGGCGACTCACCAGATCGAGACCGGTGACCGGTTCGTCGAGCAACAACACGGGTGAACGCTGCGCGAGTCCCTGCGCCACGAAGACGCGCTGACGCTGACCGCCCGAGAGTTCGTGCAGGTGACGGCCGGCGAGATCGCCGAGTTCGAGCCGGTCGAGTGCGTCATCGACGATGGCGCGATCGGCAGCGTCGATGCGTCCGAAGGCGCCACGCTCCGCGTAGCGGCCCATCGTCACCACTTCGCGCGCGGTCACGGGCAGGTGTTCGTTGACCTTCGCGCTCTGCAGCACATAGGCCACACCCCCTCGCACCGCACCCGGTTCGTGGCCCTCGACCGACAACTTGCCGCTGCGCACCGGCATCGACCCCGCGATCGCATCGAGCAGACTCGACTTGCCGGCACCATTGGGTCCGACGAGTGTCGTCACCTCGCCCGGGTTCATCGTGAACGACGCGTCACGCAGCACGGGATGACTGCCGTGGGCCAGCACGACATGCTCGCCGACGATCACCGGTGGACTCCGAGGGACTGACGCACGGGCGTAGTCTGACCGAGCGCCCACCCCCGGGGCCATCGCAGGAGCCCACCATGACCGCGAGCACACGACGCCGAGCCGCTGCCGCCCTGCTCGCGCTGGCATCGGGAGTGTTCTTCCTCGTCGGCTCCGCCGCACCGGCATCGGCCCACGCCGCCGTGATCGCCGAGACCCCGGGAGACGGGCAATCGGTGGCGAGGGCGCCGGCGACGGTATCGGCCACGTTCTCCGAGGCGGTCAGCGCCGACGTCGGAGGCATGTCGGTGCGCAACTCCACCGGAGCCCGGGTCGACGATGGCCAGTCGAAGTCGTCGGGCGCGACCGTGTCGGTGGGGCTGCGCCCGGACCTTCCCGACGGCACCTATGTCGTCACCTTCCGCGTGCTGTCGGCCGATGGACATCCGGTGAGCGGCTCGTGGTTGTTCGGCATCGGTGCTGCGCCGATCGACCGATCGATCTCCTCGCAGGCCGGCACCAGTGGTGACTCGACATGGGAGGCCATCGCCACGCTGGCGCGATTCATCATGTACGTCGCCGCATTGCTCACGGCTGGTGTGGCGTTCTTCTGTGCGTTCGTGCACGACCAGATGGAGGACCGTGATCGCCTGCTCCCCATCGTGCGGCTCGGCGCACTCGCGACGATCATCGGCGCCGTCGGCATCGTGATCGCCCAATCCGCGCTGCTGAGCGGACGTGGTCTCGATGCCGCGACCGACGGCACGGTGCTGTCGAGTGTGTTGAGTGGTTGGCTCGGGTGGTCGCTCGCGCTGTTGTTGGTCGGACTCGTGGGTGCGCACCTCTCCACCGACTTCACCGCCCCCAAGGTGGCGCGGCCGCTCGCCCTCTACGGAGGTCTGGCTGTCACGATCTCCTTCGCGCTCTGGGGTCACACGACCGAGCTGCGTCCGGTGTGGATCTCGATGAGCGCCGACGTGGTGCATGCCACGGCGGCTGCGCTCTGGTTCGGTGGTCTCGTCGGTCTGCTGGTGGTCCTCATCGGTCGACGGGCCGAATTCGTCGCCACCACGGCGACCATCGTGCGCCGCTTCTCGACGATGGCGACCTGGAGCGTGCTCGCCCTTGCCCTCGCCGGACTCACGCTCACGCTCACCGGCACCGACGCCTCGTGGAATGCGCTCGTCACCACGACATGGGGACGACTCGTGCTCGTGAAGTTCGCACTCACCGCACTCGTCGTCGCACTGGCCGCGTACAACCGACAACGCCTCGTGCCCGAGGTGTCGAGTGCGAGCGATGCGCAGCCCATGGCATGGCGACGGCTACGACGCACGATGGCCACCGAGCTGGTGTTGGTGCTCGTGGTGTTCGGTGTGACCTCTCGACTGGTCTTCGTCACTCCGGCCCGAACAGCGGCCGCCCTCGCTTCAGCCACGACCACACGCACGGTCGACACCTCCGATGGAACGGCTCGACTCACCGTGGATCCATCGCGTGTCGGCACGAACTCGGTGCGGGTGCAGTTCCTCGATGCGTCGGGGCAACCCGCCGATCTCGCCAACTCGGCCACGTTCGAGTACTCCCTGCCCGCAGCCGAACTGGGCCCGATCACCCGCGAAGTGGTCAAGACCGGTCCCGGCCTGTTCGCCACGACCGGACGCGAGCTGTCGATCGCGGGAGACTGGATCGTCGTCGTCACGGTCCGCACCGGTGACTTCACCGAACAACGGGTCGAGTTCACCATTCCCATCCGGCCCTGACCCGCCGAACCGACCCGTGATCCCCCACCCCACACCGTCCGAGGACCAGATGCGACCACCCCTTCGAACCTTCACCTCGATCGCACTCGCCGTGTCGAGCACCGTCGTGGCACTCGCGCTGACCGTGCTGCCGGCGAGCGCACACGCCACCGCTTCGTCGAACGGTGGTGCCGTTGCTGCGTCGGGTGGCCGAACCACCATCACCGTCTCGATCGATCACGGCTGTTCGACCAATCCCACGACCGGAATGCGCATCGAGTTGCCGAAGGGTGCGACCCAGGTGACGGCAACCGATTCGACCGGGTTCGCGAGTTCGGTCTCCGCCACCGAGGTGGCATGGAAGGGCGGCACGATCCCGGCGACCCAAGGTGCGTCGTTCACCTTCACCGCGTACCTGCAGCAGAACGCCGGGGAGACGGTGACACTGCCCACCATCCAGCAGTGTGCCGGGGGCTCCGAGATCGCGTGGATCGGCGCGCCGACCGCGGACACCTCCGAGAACGCACGTCCGGCACCGACCTTCGTGGTGCCGATCAATGCCTCGCGCACCTCGACGACATTGACCGCGCCCTCGACCACGGCCGCGATGGCCATCGACGCGTCGGCCATCACGAGGTCGGGGAGTGAGACCCACGGTGAGGGCGCCGTCGTCGGTGGCGTCGCCTTCGGTGTGATCGTCATCGGCGCACTCATGCTGTGGCTCAAGTACCGCAAGCGGTCGCCGCAGTCGTGATGCTGCG
>CAYVUO010000013.1:0-22994 GCA_964454715.1 uncultured Bifidobacterium sp.
GAATCGACACTGCGCACGAACCATCGGCTCGGAAATCAGCTCGGTTCCATGCGGAAGCTCGCCGATCTCGCTGCAGTCCGTGAGCGGGCGGTCGAGGTGCGCGCCGGTCTGACCGCCGGCACCCTCTGACCGACTCGGTCAGCCGACCGAAGCCACCTCGTAGCCAGCCTCGTCGATGGCAGCGCGCACGGCACCCTCGTCGATGTCGCCCACGACGACGACGGTCTTCGCATCGATGTCGACGGTCGCGCTCTCGACGCCGGCGAGCGGGGAGAGCCCACCCTCGATGGCGCTCTTGCAGTGACCGCAGGAGATGCCCGGGACGGAATAGGTGCGAGTGGTCAACGTGACCCTCCCTTGTCGTGGCGACGCACGCCCTTGAATCGGCGCAGTCTGAGCGAATTGGTGACGACGAAGACCGAGGAGAATCCCATCGTGCCGGCGGCGATCATGGGATTCAACACGCCGAACGCCGCAAGGGGGATCGCTGCGACGTTGTAGGCGAAGGCCCAGAAGAGGTTTCCCTTGATGGTGCCGAGTGTGCGACGCGAGAGTGCGATGGCGTCGGCCGCGGCGCGCAGGTCGCCGCTGACGATGGTGAGATCGCTGGCCTCGATGGCGACATCGGTGCCGGTGCCGATGGCGATCCCCAGATCGCTCTGCGCCAATGCGGGCGCGTCGTTGATGCCATCGCCGATCATCGCCACGGTGCGACCGTCGGCCTGGAGGCGCTGCACCTCGGCCACCTTGTCGGCGGGGAGCACCTCGGCGACGACGCGGTCGACTCCCACCTCGACGCCGATCGATTCGGCCGTGCGTCGGTTGTCGCCGGTGAGCAGCACCACCTCGAGGCCGAGATCGTGGAGTTCGGCCACGGCCTCGGCACTGGTGGTCTTCAGCCGATCGGCCACGACGAGCACCGCATGTGCGGTGAGTGCGCCGTCGCCGTCGTTCCAGCCCACGACGACGGCGGTGCGACCAGCAGTCTCGGCCTCGTCGCGGGCCCCGGCCAGCGCGTCGTCGAGCGGACCGAACAGCGCGGGGCGACCGACTCCCACGCGCCAGGTGACACCGGAATCGGCGGTGACGAGCGCGGTCACACCGCGACCGGGCAGGTTCTCGAAGTCGTCGACGGCGAGCGCGAGCGCATCACCGGGTCGACGCGAGTCGGCGCCGGCCACGATGGCCGCGGCGATGGGATGTTCGGATCGGGCCTCGACCGCAGCGGCGAGGCGCAGGGCCGAATCAGGGGGAGTGGCCGCGTCGCAGACGACGTCGACGAGATGCATGTGACCCTCGGTGAGGGTGCCGGTCTTGTCGAGCACGGCGACGTCGACTCGGCGCGTCTGCTCCAGCACCTCACCTCCCTTGATGATGATGCCGAGCTGTGCGCCGCGACCGGTACCGACCATGATCGCCGTAGGCGTTGCCAGGCCGAGCGCGCAGGGGCAGGCGATGATGAGCACGGCGACGGCAGCACTGAACGTCTGCTGCGCATCGTGACCGGTGACTAGCCAACCGATGATCGTGAGGACGGCGATCGCGAACACGACGGGCACGAAGACGCCAGCCACACGATCGGCCAGGCGTTGGATAGGAGCGCGCGAACCCTGCGCTTCCTCGACCAGTTGCACGATCTGCGCGAGCGCGGTGTCGGCACCCACGCGTGTCGCCTCGACGACGAGATGGCCATTGGCATTGACGGTGGCGCCGACGACGGAATCACCGGGCGCGACCTCGACCGGCACTGGTTCCCCGGTGATCATCGACATGTCGATCGCCGAATGGCCCTCGATGACGACACCGTCGGTGGCGACCTTCTCGCCGGGGCGCACGACGAAGCGCATCCCCACGGTGAGATCCTCGAGAGCGATCTCGGTGCCGTCCTCGAGTCGCGCGATGCGCACGCCCAGCTCGGCCAATTTGCGGATGGCATCGCCCGAACGTCGACGAGCACGGGCCTCGAACCACTTGCCGAGGAGGATGAGCGTGATGATCACGCCGGCCGTCTCGAAGTAGACGTGCGCATCGCTCGACGACGACATCGCGGCCATTCCGCTCATGCCGTCCATCGACGAACCCGTGTCGGCTGCGTGCAGGAACACGAGTGCCACCGTCGACCAGATCCAGGCGGCGAGCGTGCCCATGGAGACGAGCGTGTCCATCGTGGCGGTGCCGTGACGGAGGTTGATCGCCGCGGCACGGTGGAAGCCCCAACCGCACCAGAACACGACGGGGGTGCTGAGGGCAAGGGCCACCCATTGCCATCCGTCGAACATGAGTGCCGGGATCATCGAGATGAGCACCGTCGGAACCGTGAGCACGGTGGCGACGATGAGCCGACGTCCGAGAGTGCGGAGGTGTTCGACCTCGGCCTCGTCGCCACGGTCGATCTCGGGTACGTGGTAGCCGAGACTCTCGATGCGCGCTGCGAACTCATCCCGTCCGGTGAGTCGCGGATCGAAGCGAACCGTCGCGCGGTTGGCGGCGAGGTTGACATCGGCGCTCGCCACGCCGTCGAGCTTCGACAACCCCTTGCCGATGCGGGTGGCGCATGCCGCACAGGTCATGCCCTCGATGGGCAGATCGATGCGCTCGAGACCGGATGCGGCAGCGGTGGTGTCGGCGGAACCGCTCATGGCCCCGACGGTACAGGGGGCACCGACGACCTGCGCCTCAGACCGGCGGCCGCACCATCGACACGATGATCCGGTCCTTCGAGAGTTCGGTGAGCGACGGGTCGTACACGTAACCCTCGGGGTGGACGAACTCGCTCAGCGCGTCGGGAGCGTCGGCACCGGTGGCGAGCACGAAGCGCACCAGCGCACCCTTGAGCAACTTGTTCCAGTGACTGACCGTCGTGAACGAACGCTTGGCGCCGCGTGAGCGCTTCTCGTCGAGGAACTTCACCGAGATCATCGCGGCGGGCGCATCGCGGTCGTCGCTCCCAGGGAGTGGAGGAGCCCACGATGCATCGTGTTCGCCCGGAAGGAGGTTCCACACCGTCGTGCCGCTCACCACGGGCCGCAAGGCGTCGGTGAGCGACGGCTTCCACCAGGTGGAGAGGCGACCGAGTGGAGCGAGCGCGACGTTCATCTTGAGGCGATGGTCGGGGATCGGGTCGTCGGGTCGCACGACTCCCCACAGGCCGCTGAAGATCAGCACCTGTTTCGACAGTCGGGTGCGATCGCGCTTCGTCAACGAGGTGACGTCGAGTTCGTCGTAGAGCACTCCGGTGAAGCGTTCGATCGCGGGCATGGTCGGCGCCGTCAGCACCTCTCGGTTCGCGTCGGTCGCCTGCGCGAGCGTGTCGCCCTTGACGCCCATCAACTTCGTCCGCGTTGCGGCCGATCCCTTCATCGCCCGCCCGAGCGCGGTGGCGACGCTCAGGCGCAGATCGTCGAGCTCGGGGAACGACGTCGACCCGGCTCGCCACGCCGGCCCCCTGCCGCCAGGTGCCTTCCCCTCGGAGGGGGGGAGCAGGATGATCGGAGGCTTCGCCATGCACCGATGGTGTCACCGACCGCTCACCTGCGGCGGTATCGACGGATGGGGTCGGATCGGGGGCCCACTGGTACCCTTCGGCGTCGTCGATCCCGAAGGATCGATGGATCCGTGTGAGGAGGTGACCATGCCGGCAAGTGAGCCCCCAAGTATCTGGAACGGTGCGACGTTCGCCGCCGCATCGCGTCATCACCTCTCCGTCGCCGCCTGATCGGCGCCGCGCTCCCACGCGCCGCTGCGGAGAGGTCGTTCCTCGTCCGCATCGGTCCGAAGGAGAGACGGCCGTGCCCCAGTCACTGCGTGCCCCCAATCTGTTGACCCAACGACGCAAGCAGCGCACCAAGCGCCTGCTCGCGCTCGAGGCCGTCGCCGAGTCGCTGTTGTCGGTCTCGGCGTTGAGCGGCGCGCCCGTCGTGCATCAGTCGGGCGTGGAGTTCGGACATCTCAACGACATCGTCGTGCGATGGGAGGGCGAGCCCTACCCGCAGGTGACCGGCTTCGTGGTGCGCGTGGCCCGACGTCTCGTATGGGTGTCGGCCGACAAGGTGCAGGAGCTCCAGCACCACCGCGTCGTACTTCGTTCCGCCAAGCTCGACCTGCGCGACTTCGAACGTCGCGATGCCGAGGTCAAGCTCATCGACGACGTCATCGATCATCAGATGGTCGACGTCGATGGTGTGCGCGTGATCCGCGCATCCGATCTCATCCTCGCCATCGTGGGTGGCGGCTACCGGCTCGTCGGTGCCGACGTCAGCTTCGCGACGCTCGTACGTCGTCTCGGACCCGGCCGTTGGCGCAAGCGTCCGAGCCCCGATCGCGTCATCGACTGGGCCGCCATCCAACCA
The DNA here is from genome assembly GCA_964454715.1 of uncultured Bifidobacterium sp. GTDB lineage: Bacteria > Actinomycetota > Acidimicrobiia > Acidimicrobiales > Acidimicrobilacustridaceae > Acidimicrobilacustris. The sequence continues at coordinate 4,350 of CAYVUO010000013.1, forward strand.
TTCAGCGATCCGGGCGAGCCCGTGCGGCTCACGCGCGCCAACAGCGAGCTCAATCGCCTTCGCCCCGGCGAGTTGGCCGACCTCCTCGAGGAGCTCGGCCGATCACAGCGCCAGGAGCTGCTCGCCGCGCTCGATGCCGACACTGCGGCCGACGCCCTCGAGGAGATGGAGATCGACGATCTCATCCAGTTGCTGCGAGATTCGGGTCCGGAACAGGCCGCCTCGTTCGTTGCGGCCATGGAGCCCGACGAGGCGGCCGAGGCGCTGCGTGACCTCGACGACGACACGCGTGACGAGATCCTCTCCGCCCTTCCCGACAGTTCGGCCGAATCGTTGTCGCGGCTCGTCGACTACGACGAGGAGACCGCCGGTGGTGTGATGACCACCCTCAACTTCACGGCCTCGGTCGACGATGCGATCGGCGACGTGCGCGTGTCGCTCAAGGAACGTCTGGCCGAACACGACTCGCCCGACATCGACACGGTCCTCGTGGTCGATGGCGACGGTCGGATGGTCGATGACATCCTCATGGTCGATCTGTTCACCGCCGAGCCCGCGCAGACGATGCGCGATCTCATCGGTGCGCCGTGGCCGGTGTCGGTCACCGCCGACCAGTCGATCGACGACGTCATCGAGGCGTTCGTCGAGAATCGCGGATCGTCGGTGGTCGTCGTCGACGACGACGACCGACCGATCGGTCGCATCCACGCCGATGACGTCGTCGACGCGCTGCTCGAACGCTCCCGTCGTCCGTTCTCCGGTCTGCTCTCGTGAACTGACGATGGATCTCGACGCGCCGACCCCGGGGGCCAAGCCCGAACGCCCCAGCCGTCGCCGGCCCAAGTGGCTGGTGTGGTTGGCGATCCTCGGCCCGGGTCTGATCGCGGCCAACGCCGGCAACGACGCGGGCGGCATCGCCACCTACGCCTCTGCCGGTTCGCAGTTCGGTTACCGCACGTTGTTCGTGATGCTGCTGGTGACGGTGGCACTCGTGGTCGTCCAGGAGATGTCGGCCCGCCTTGGCGCGTTCACCGGCGAGGGACTCATGTCGCTCATCCGCGAACAGTTCCCCCTCCGCGCATCCGCATTCGCCATCGTGTGCCTGCTCGTCGCCAACCTCGGCCTCGTCGTGTCGGAGTTCGCCGGCATCGGTGCCGCGTTCGAGATCTTCGGGGTGTCGCGCTGGATCTGCATCCCGATCGCAGCCGTCGTCATCTGGGCCGTGGTCGTCCTGGGCAACTACCGCTACGCCGAGAGGGTGTTCCTGCTGCTCGGACTCGCATTCATCGCGTATCCGATCGCCGCAGTGATGGGGAAGCCCGATTGGCAAGAGGTCGGCAGCAATCTCGTCATCCCGCACATGTTGGGTTCGACGGAGTTCCTCGTGCTGGTCGTGGCGCTCATCGGCACCACGATCACGCCGTACATGCAGCTGTACCAAGCGGCCGCGGTCGCCGACCGCGGTGCGGGGCCGGACGACTACCGCGTGACGCGCATCGACACCATCACCGGCGCAGTGTTCGCGAACGTGATCTCGATGGCGATCATCATCGCCACTGCCGCGACCATCGGTGGTAGTGGTCCGCTCGAGTCGGCCAAGGAGGCGGCCCAGGCGCTCGTTCCCGTCGTCGGCGATGCCGCCGAGGTGCTGTTCGGCATCGGCCTGCTCGGGGCGTCGGCACTTGCCGCCGCAGTGGTGCCGTTGTCGACCTCGTACGCGCTCTCCGAGGCACTCGGCTACGAACGATCCGTATCGCGGTCGTTCCGCGAAGCACCGTTCTTCATGGGCTTCTTCACCTTCATCGTCGTGGTCGGTGCGGCGATCGCCCTGCTTCCGGGCAATCTGATCTCTCTGCTCATCAACATGCAGGTGCTCAACGGGCTGATCACGCCGATCGTGCTCGTGTTCATCCTGATCCTGGCGAATCGACGCAGTGTGCTCGGCGACGCGGTGAATGGTCCGCGCTTCCGTGTCGTGGCGACGATCAGTGTCGTGGCCGTCGCCGCACTGGCGGTGACGGTGGTCGTGCTGAACGTCGCGTCGTGGTTCGGCGCCTGAGCGTCAGAAGCCGACGCCGGTCTTGGCGCCGCCACCCTGCACGACACCCTCCGACGGCTGCACCATCACCCATCCGGTGCCACCGAACGACATCTGGAAGGTCTCACCCGAACCCTTGCCGATGAGCGACTTCAGATTGACGTCGCTCTTGAGGTTCATCTGCACGTCCTTCGTCCACATCACGACGGCCTGCGGATCGGCGAACGTCGGCGCGCTCGCGACATCGAGCACCACGGGGGGACCGTCGGCAGTGATGGCGACATAGCCGGTGCCCGACAGGTGCGTGTTGTAGAGACCGCCGGCGAATGCGCCGGCGCTGCCGATCGACCGGATGTCGGCCGTCACCGAGGCGCTGTAGGCCAGCACGTTGGCGCCGTTGACGGAGATCGCGTCGTCCTCGAGGTACATGATCTGGATCTCCGACGCTTGGTTGGCCAGGAACACCTCGCCGGTGCCGGTGATGTCCATCGCGGTGACACCCTCACCGGTCACCTTCGACTTCAACCAGTTCGTGGCGCCACCGGAACCGGCGTGACTGAACTGAGCGTCGCCCTGATACGCCACCATCGACCCGACCCGAGCCTTCACCGGCCCGTACTTCAGGAACACCTTCAGCAACTTCTTGTTCTGGAGGGTGAACGGATCCTGACCGCTCGTCTCCTGGAACTCGGTGAAGTCGGCGTGGATCATCGTTCATCCCCCGTCGGATCGGCCGGTACTTCCGCCCGATCGTATGGCAGTGCTGTCGGTCATGCATCGGATCCGCGCCGGCCTGCGCTGTGGCAGGCTCGCCGCCGTGGACTACCTGCGGATCTGGGCCGACGAGTCGGGTGAGACCCATCTCGACGAGGTGACCGACGGTCGGGAGATCTCGCCCGCCGAGCACGGTGTGTCGGAACTTCACGTGTCTCCGGGGCATCCGGTCGATCGTGTGCACTTCCTCGAGGTGCAGGCCGTCGATCAACGTCCGGCGGAACACCGCGCGCCGCGTCGTCAGTTAGTCGTGTTCCTCGATGGGTGGGTGCGCATCACCACCTCCGATGGAGACAGTCGCACCCATCCTGCCGGGTCCGTCGTGCTCGCCGACGACGTCGAGGGGAAGGGCCACGTCACCGAGCTCGAACCGGGCACACGGAAGGTGCTCCTGCTGCCGCTCTAGCCGACCAGTCCGGTGAGCATGGTCTCGAGCAGGGCGTTGAACGTGCTGCCGGGATCGTCGACCAGACACATCTCCGCCAGTTCGAGCGCGACGGCGCCATGGGCGGCGGACCACAACTGTTGGGCCACCTCCCTCGGATCGTCCGGCCGCATGACGCCGACATGCATGGCGCGGTCGACCGTGCGGACGAGCACACCGAACGACTCGGTCGCGGCGAGCAACGACTGGTCCGATGGCTCGTAGGCCGGGACCTCCCGGAGGAACATGACGGCATAGGTGGTGGGGTGGGCGAGCGCGAACGCGCGGTACGCAGCGAGTCCGACCCGGATCGCCTCGAGGGGATCGGCGACCGCGTCGGCATGCGAGACCGCGTCGGTCAACACGTCGAAGCCCCTTCGGAACACCACGTCGATCACGCCGTTCTTGTCGCCGAAGTGGTTGTAGATGCCCATCGGAGCGATTCCGGCCTCGGCGGCAAGACCACGCACTGTGAGGGCGGAGGGTCCGGCTCGATCGAGCAGGCGCAGGGCGGCGGCCACCACTGCGTCCTCGATCTCGACGGAGGGGGTCCGGTGGCGCACGGGGGTCACGGATCGACTCTAACAGAACAACGTTCTATAGTTACGGAACGCCGTTCCACAGATTTGATCAGGGGAGTCCCATGGATGCAGACACCGTCTACCGCCGTCGTTGGCTGATCCTCGCCGTACTGGCCCTCAGCGTGTTCCTGGTCGTGGTCGACAACACGATCGTCAATGTGGCGCTGCCCACGCTCAGCCGCGACCTCCGAGCCAGCACCACCGAACTGCAGTGGATCGTCGATGCCTACAGCCTCGTGTTCGCCGGCCTGCTCCTGGCCGCTGGTGGTTTCGGCGATCGCGTCGGACGCAAGGGCACGATGCAGATCGGACTCGTCCTGTTCGCGGTGTTCGCTGCGCTCGGCGCCTTCTCGCAGACCTCCGGTCAGTTGATCGCCGCACGAGCCGCAATGGGTGCGGGCGCCGCTCTCGTGTTCCCCGCCACGCTCGCCATCCTCACCAACGTGTTCACCGATCCCGTCGAGCGAGCGAAGGCCATCGGTGTGTGGTCTGCCGTGTCGGGCATGGCTGTCGCGTTCGGGCCGGTCACGGGCGGCTTCCTGCTCGAGCACTTCTGGTGGGGTTCGGTGTTCCTCGTCAACGTGCCGATCGTGATCGTTGCGCTCGTCGCCGGGTGGGTGCTCGTGCCGACGTCGCGGGATCCCGACGCCGGGCGCTTCGACGCGCTCGGCACAGTCATCTCGATCCTCGGTGTGGGCCTCCTCGTACTCACCGTGATCGAGGGGCCCCGTTGGGGTTGGAACTCGCCCGCCACCATCGGCGGTTTCATCGGCGCTGCAGCGTTGCTCGCGCTGTTCGTGCTGCATGAACTGCGCGTCGAGCACCCCCTACTCGACGTCCGCGTGTTCCGCATCGCGAGGTTCAGTGCTGCGGCGGGAGCGATCTCCGTTGCGTTCTTCACGCTCTTCGGGTTCATCTTCATCGTCACGCAGTACTTCCAGTTCGTGCGCGGCTACTCGACGTTGTCGGCCGGCGTGCACACCCTTCCGTTCGCAGTGTTCGCCGGAGTCACCGCACCGATCGCCGCCCGACTCGCGTTGCGCTTCGGACCACGTCGTGTCGTGGGCACCGGACTGCTCACGATGATGATCGGATTCATCATCATCGGGTTCTGTTCCGCCGATGCTGCGTACTTCGGTCCCGTGATCATCTCGATGGCATTCATCGCGACGGGTCTTGCACTCGTGACCTCGCCATCGACGGCGGCTGTGATGTCTTCGTTGCCGAAGGAGAAGGCCGGCGCTGGAGCTGCGGTGAACGACACGACAAGAGAGGTCGGAGGCACGCTCGGTGTGGCCGTCGTCGGCAGTGTGTTCGCATCGCTCTACGCGCCCAAGATCGGCGAATTCCTCTCGAAGTTCCCGCAGGTGCCGGCCGAGGCCGTCGCTGCGGCCAAGGAGTCGATGGCAGCCGCCATCGCCGTCGCCGAACAGGCACCGGCCGAGGTGCAGGCCGCATTCAGGGCGGCGGCCTCCGATTCGTTCATGTCGGGCATGCACGCGGGCTGCTTCGTCTGCGCCGGTGTTGCGTTGGCGGGCGCGATCGCTGCGTTCGCGTTCCTCCCGGACCGCGAGTCGGATGAGGCGCCCCGGGCAGGGGAGTGGTCCGAGGCGGAGCTGCGGGGCTGAACACGGCGGTGCTTGACGGGTGAACCTTGTCTGCCCCCACCGGCGGAACTAGGTTCCTCTGCCTCGGCAGGGGCCTGCCGGGGGTCGATCGGGAGCACCCCGATGATCATCCAGTCACAGGGGGATCCACGTGCCTGAAGGGCAGAAGATGGAGTCGACTTCGCGTCGACCCAGGAAGCGCACCGTCGGGGTGCTGATGGTCGGCCTGCTGGCCGTCGTCGCGCTCGTCGCGGGTGCATGCGGTGGCGGCCGCTCGGGTTCGAACTCGACCAGCTCCACCACCGCCAAGGCCAGCGCCACCGACTTCGGAACCATGAAGTCGCCGTGCGGCCCCGGTGACGCCAAGGGCGCCACCGCTCAGGGTGTCACCGACACCCAGATCACGATCGGCTACGGCGATGACGCCGGTTACACCGCGGCTCCGGGCCTCAACAAGGAGATGTCCGACGCGGTCAAGGCCCTCATGAAGTGGTGCAACGACCAGGGCGGCATCAACGGTCGCAAGGTCGTCGGCAACTACTACGACGCCAAGATCATGGAAGTCAACAACGCCATGACCCAGGCCTGCTCGCAGGTCTTCATGCTGGTCGGTCAGGGCTGGTCGCTCGACTCGGCGCAGGAAGCAACACGCATCGGATGCAAGCTCGCCTCGGTGCCCACCTACACGGTGAGCCCGCAGTTCGCCAACGGCGATCTGATGGTGCAGCCCACGCCGAACCCCGCTGACTACTACGACGCAGCGAACGCATTCGACTTCGCCGCCAAGTTCCCCGACGCGGTGAAGAAGGCCGCGACGATGTACGCCAACTACGCAGCCACGATCGACTCGACCGAGAAGGCCGTCATCGCCTACAAGCAGGCCGGCTGGACCTTCCTCGACTGCAGCCAGGTCTACAGCATCGGTGGCGAGGCCAACTGGGTGCCGTTCGTCCAGAAGTTGAAGGACTGCGGTGCGCAGGTCGTGTACTTCTCCGGTTCGCCTGCTCCGAACTTCGAGAACGTCCTCGATGCTGCCAAGCAGATCGGGTACAACCCGATGTGGATGCAGGAGGCGAACTTCTACGACACGAACTTCGCCAAGTGGAACACCTCGGGCAACGGCGACAACGTCTACGTGCGCATGTCCTACTACCCGCTCGAGCAGGCTGACATCAATCCTGCCGTCGCCAAGTACATCGAGCTGGTGAAGGCCAATGGTGGCTCGACGAGCCTCCTCGGCGAGCAGGCCGCTGCGGCCTTCCTGCTGTGGGCCCAGGGCGCACAGGCCTGTGGTTCGAACCTGACCTCCGACTGCGTCATCTCGACGCTCAAGAAGGTCACGAGCTACGACGCCGGTGGTCTGCAGTCGCCGACCAACCCCGGTGCCAACATGCCGGGCGATTGCGCCATGGTGCTGAAGCTCACCGGTACCAAGTACACGCAGTTCCTGCCCGAGAAGGTCGGCACGCAGTCGTGCAACTCGAAGTACCTGATCAAGCTGACCGGTCCCGTCGTGGATCGCGCCAAGCTCGACGCCAACCGGATCTCGAAGCCCTGATCCGGGCGTCCCTACTGGGACGTCAGTGACTGGAGGGGGTGGTCGCCTGCGGGCGGCCACCCCCTCGTCGCGCATCACCCGAAGAACACGGTGGCGAGGTCGTACAGCGCGAGGTCGAGTCGTCGGGTGCGGCCTGCCACCTCGCACAACGGGATCGTTCCCATCTCACCTCGCTGCCAGTTGATCATCGAGCCGAACGCGCCCGCATGCGCGGCATCGACCGCCGCGACCCCGTGACGAATGGCGAAGACACGATCGTCGGCCGTGGGAGTGCCGCCGCGCTGTACATGGCCGAGTGACACGACTCGGATCTCGAACGCCGTGCGGTGTTCGAGTTCGTGGGCGATGGCGGTGGCGATTCCACCGAGACGTACATGGCCGAACTGGTCGAAGTGTCGTTCGCCCATCGTCATCGTGCCGCTCACGGGTTCCGCCCCCTCAGCCACCACCACGATCGACGAGAAATGATCATTGCGATGGCGGCGGTCGAGATGACCACAGAGTTCGTCGAGCGAGAAGGGGTGCTCGGGTACGAGGATGGCGGTCGCACCTCCGGCGAGGCCCGCGTACGCCGCGATCCATCCGGCATGGCGCCCCATGACCTCGACGAGCATCACGCGGTCGTGACTCTCGGCCGTCGTGTGCAATCGATCGATCGCGTCGGTCGCCGTCTGCACCGCAGTATCGAAGCCGATGCATCGGTCGGTGCCGGCGACATCGTTGTCGATGGTCTTGGGCACACCCACGACCGGGAGCGCGAGATCATCGAACAGACGTGACGCGATCGACAGGCTGCCGTTGCCCCCGATGACGATGAGTGCGTCGAGGCGGTGTGCATGGAGCGCATCGCGCACGCGCTCCGGTCCATCGGGCTGGTCGTAGGGGCTTCCCCGTCGCGTGCCGAGCACCGTGCCGCCCCGGGGGAGCGTGCCGCGAAGGGTGGCGATCTGCAGATCGATGGTTCGATCGTCGAGCACGCCGGACCAGGCGTCGAGGAACCCGACGACCTCGTCGCCGTGGGTGACCACCGCCTTGCGCACGATCGCGCGCAGCACCGCATTGAGCCCCGGGCAGTCGCCACCTCCCGTGAGCACGCCGATTCGCATGCTCCATCCTCGGCGCACATCGGCGCGAGCGCACTACCGCATGGTCGGTACGATCGTCACGGATTCGGGGGAGACAACGTGAGCACACCCACATTCGAACTGACCGATCGCGTCGTCATCGTCACCGGCGGTAGCAAGGGCCTCGGGCGAGCGATGGCACTGGGATTCGCCGAGCGCGGCGCGGATGTCGTCGTCGCGAGCCGAAAGCTCGAGGCGTGTGAGTCCGTGGCCGAGGAGGTGCGAGCACTCGGGCGGCGAGCGCTCGCCGTCTCGTGTCATGTCGCCGATTGGGATCAGTGCGCAACCCTCGTCGACGCGACGATCGCCGAGTTCGGGCGCCTCGACGTGCTCGTCAACAACGCCGGCATCGCTCCGGTGCCGCCCAACCTGCTCGGAGTGACGAGCGAACTGTTCGACAAGACGATCGACGTGAACCTGAAGGGCCCGCTACGACTCACCGCGTTGGCCGCCGAGCGCATGACCGAGGGGGGATCGATCATCAACATCAGTTCGAAGGCATCGACCCATCCGACTCCTCCGACCGTCGTGTATTCCGCGGCCAAGGCCGGGCTCAACGCGCTCACGAAGGCGGCAGCGCACGAGTTCGGCCCGCGGGGCATCCGAGTCAACTGCATCGTGTGCGGCATGTTCCACACCGATTCGTTCCATGCGGGTGCGCCGACTCCGGAGATCCAGGCCGCGATGTCTCGTGGGGTGACGATGGGTCGCATCGCCGAGCCCGACGAGATCGTGGGCACGGCTCTCTGGTTGGCCACCGACGCGTCGTCGTACCTGACGGGTCAGTGCATCACCCTCGACGGTGGTGGTGTCTAGATCTTGTAGCCGCCGTCGACGCTGATGACCTGGCCGGTGATGCCGAGGCCGTCGGCAGCGACGAGCAGCGTGGCCATGCCGGTGAGTTCCTCGGGAGCGAGCACGCGGTTCTGCGCGGCGAACGACGAGGCCCACGCCTTCGCCTCGGCCGCGCTGCGACCCTGTGACCTGCCGATGACCTCCCAGTCGATGAGCGAGGTCTCCGTCCAGCCCGGGCACAAGAGGTTGACGGTGATGCCATGCGGTGCGGCCGCGGTGGCGAGCTGCTTGGTGAAGCCTGCGAGCCCGTGCTTTGCCGACACGTAGCCGAGGTTGGCGCCCGTGTGCTTCGACGCACCCGATCCGATGTTCACGATGCGGCCGTACTTCTGCTCGCGCATGGGGCCGAGCGCGGCGCGGGTCGTCCAGAAGTGCGACACGAGGTTGAGCATCACGGTCTGTTCGAAGCTCTCGTCGTCGCCATCGAATGGATCATGGCCGTGGCCCATCGAACCGCCGACGTTGTTGACGAGGATGTCGATGCGTCCGTAGGCGTCGACGGCGGCGTCGACCGGTGTGCGGGCGCTCGACTTGTCGAGTGCATCGGCGACCACTCCGAGGCCCGATCCCATCTCGGCCACGACCTCATCGAGATCGCTCCGTGTGCGCGACGACACCACGACCGTCGCACCCTCCGAGGCGTACCGAAGGGCGATGGCGCGCCCGATGCCCCGGCCTCCGCCCGTGACCACTGCGATCCGTCCGTCGAGCTGTCCCATGTCAGCGCCCCCTCTTCCCCTCGAGCCACCAGGTGCTGGTGGGTGGGTCGATCGTGCCACGAGTGGGCGTGGGGTCGGTCACGGTGCGAACTCACGCATACCCGGATCCGAGACCGGCAGGAGTGCCGGACTGTACGATTCTTAGAAATGCCGACGTCGAGCGACGACGAGCAGATCGAACGTCGAGGAGATGCGTCCATGTGCACCAACTTCAAGCACCCGAAGGCCGCCGACGGAACGTCGTGCGTGGGCCGCACGATGGAGTTCCCCAACGTGCTGCCGTGGCAACTGGGTCTGCTCGCCTCGAACTACGAGGGAGCGAGCGCGGCGAGTTCGAAGGCGAAGACCTGGACGGCGAAGTACGGCGTCGTCGGCATGTCGGCGTTCGACACCCCGCAGTGGCTCGCCGACGGCATGAACACCGCCGGGCTCTCGGCGCACGCGCTCTACATGCCCGGCCACTGCGCGTTCGTCGATGCGAAGAACGACGGCACCGACATCGGAGCGCTCGAGCTCATCGCGTTCATCCTCGGCACCTGCGCGACGACCGCTGAGGCCAAGGCTGCGCTCGCAACCTGCAACGTCGTGGCATTCCAGCCGAAGCAGGTCCCCATCCCCCTGCCGCTGCACATCAACATCTTCGATGCTGATTCGTGCATCGTCGTGGAGTTCCACGCAGAGGGGATGCACGTGCTCGACAACCCGCTGCAGGTGGCGACCAATTCGCCCTACCTCGAATGGCACTTCGAGAACGTGGCCAACTTCCTCGGCTTCTCGCCGAACAACCCTGCACCGCTCGAGATCGGCGGCGGCACCTTCGCACCTTCGAGCCAGGGCCAGGGCTTCCGCGGTCTGCCCGGTGACGGCACGAGCCCGTCGCGCTTCATCCGTGTGCTCGCGAACGTGCGGTTCGCCACTCCGCCGGCCGACGAGAAGCACGCGGTGATGGACACCATCCGCATCCTCCACGGTTTCGACATCGTGCCGGGCACGGTGCAGGAGGATCTCGGTGGGGGCAAGACCATCCCCGAGGTCACCATGTGGTCGACGGTGAGCAACCTCACCGGTGGTTCCTACCTCTACAACACCATCGATGATCCGACCTGGTACGAGCTCGATCTGAAGTCACTCGACTTCACGACCTCGCGCAGTGCCGAGTTCACCACGACCGGATGGTTCACTCCGGCGACCATCTGATCGATCGACGACGAGACTGAACGGGAGAACCACATGGCGACCACGTCAACTGTCACGAATGTGAAGAAGGCATCGGTACTCGCCGTGCCGTTGCTGGGGTTCTTCGGTGGAGTGCAAGGTTCTGCGCCCAACGTCGCAAGCACGGCCCTCGTCGGAGCGAGTCGCGCATTGGACATGACCGGCAGCACCCAGGCGCTCGCGGCGAGCATGCAGACCCTCGCCATCGCCGCGACGGTCATCACCACGGGCGTGCTCGCCGATCGACTCGGTCGCAAGCGAGTGCTCATCGCGGCATTGCTCGTCGGCATCCTCGGAAACGTGGTCGTGATGGCCGCGCCGACGTCGGCCTTCTACATGCTCGGAATGGCGATCATCGGTGTCGGTCTCGGTGCCGTGTACGGATCCGCCTTCGCCTACATCAAGTCCGTGGTTCCGGTCGAGCGCCTTGCAGCCTCGCTCGGCTTGTTCACAGCAGTCGTGATGGTCACGACATTGGTCGTCACCTTCGTCGGAGGTTCGTTGAGCGCGATCCACTGGCGAATGGCGTTCCTCGTCACCCCGATCGCGTGTGCGTTGGGTCTTCTGCTCGTTCCGAAGGTGCTGCCGAAGGTGCCGACGGTGAAGGGCAACAACCCCGATTACTTCGGGCAGGTGTTGCTCGGGCTCGGCGTCGTCTCCTTCCTCTATTCGGTCAGTCAGTTCGCCAAGAGCCTCACGAGCCCCAAGACGCTCGTGCCGCTCGCACTCGGCATCGTGCTGCTCGCAGCCTTCGCCGTATGGGAGTCGAGGTATTCGGGGCACTTCTTCCCCATGGAGCTCTTCCGGTCCCCGGTGTTCCTCGCTGCGCTGTGCTTCGGCTTCATCTACAACTTCGGCACCTCGGTGTCGTTCCTGCAGCTCACGAACCTGTGGCAGTACGTCAACGGACTGAAGACGTCACAGGTCTCGGTCTGGCAGTTGCCGCTGCTCCTCACCGGGATCGTCGCCGGTCTGCTCACCGGTCGGGTGATGGCGAAGGGCATGACGAATCGAGTCGCCGGCCTGATCGGTGGGGCGTTGACCGCACTGGGATTCACCTGGCTCGCGATCTTCCATGCGTCGAAGGGGCTGCTGGGCTTCATCCCCGGTCTCGTCCTGGTTGGCGCAGGCGTGGTGGTCGCAGCGGTGCCGTTCGGCAACCTGATCCTGCGTGAGGCTCCGGCGCGATTCCTCGGCCCCGTGTCGTCGGCGCGAACCACTGCCGGCCAATTCTTCTACACCTTGGGCTTCTCGCTCTCGACCGTGCTGATCGACAAGCTCACCGTCGGCGGTGTGGTGAACCGCCTCGAGGCCGCCGGTGTGCCCGCCAATCAGTTGTCGACCGGACTCGACGCGGTCAATGCCTACGCCGCCAACGGCACCGCGCCGACGACGTCGGAGGGCAAGCAGGCATTGGCCGATGCAGTGACTTCGTACGGTGGCGCGTTCCGCACCACGATGCTCGTGACGGCGATCGCGATCGCGCTCGTCACGATCGTCGCCACCGTCCTGCTGCGCAAGGGCGAGGGCGACCCGCAGCCCGCGCACGAGGGCGACGGTGCTGCGCCCGCCCCGGCGACGGCCTGATCCGCAAGTGTTCGGCACTGCGCCGACCCCGATCGCACCCGTGAGGAGTCGGCGATGACCACGACCACTGCGCCCCCAGCGAAGCCCCCATTCCGCGAGGCGTTGGTGCGCCGGACCATGATCACAGCGCTGATCATGGTGCTGATCCTCGTTCCGTCGATCGGGATGTTCGCGCTCACGAAGCAGCCATCCGGCACCTACGCCGCGATGGGTGCGCTCATCGGGATCTTCGCCACGATCTCCGGAGGCACGCGCATGGGGGTGATCACTGCGATCGTCGTCGCCCTGCTCGCTCCGATGGCGATCGTCTCGGGGCTCTCACCCGTGACTGCTGCCGCACTCATGGCGCTCATGACGCTCACCGTCGGCCGGCTCTCCATCTTCGGTCTGCATCGCGCCACGATGCTGGTTCCCATCTTCCTCGCGTGGCTGATCCTCTCGCCGGTGCCTTGGATCCCATCGGGTGGGATCGATCGGATCAACGAGTTGGTGTCGAAGTCAGGTCTGTCGTTGAACCAGGCCATCGATAGTCTGCAGTCGGGGGGAGGCGGGTCCGCGTCCAGTTCGGTTTCTACGAAGGTGACGAACGCGTTGATCGAGCAACGCTTCGACTCCACCTATCTCGCCTGGATCGCGGCGTTCTTCTTCGTGGGCGCCATCCTCCCAGTGATCGTGTTGCACTTCGCGGCGCGCAAGATCGAGTTCCCCAAGCCCGTCCGGCACTCACGCAGCGAGGCGGTGCCGTACACGATTGCCATCACGCTGCTGACAGCCGGAGCCACCTACTACTTCATCGACCATCCCAAGCAGATCGGTGGCGCGTTCATGATCGCCACGATCCTCGTACTGCTTCAGCTGGGCAACGACATCGCGTGGAAGCTCACGATCGAACGAGTGCTCGGCACCTTCGCTGGTCTCGCAGTGCTGATCGGCTTGATGGCCCTGATCGGACACGCGGCCTACACCGAGGTCTGGGGAATTCCGTTCCCACTCAGCTACTACGCGATCGGTCTCGCGTTCGGCGCAGCGTCGATCATGTCGAAGTTCAGTCCGAGGTTGTGGATCTACTACGTGCTCATCACGCCGACGGCGGCGCTGTTGAACGCCTACACCACGAGTCAGGCGAGCGACTTCGGCAAGCAGCGTGCGGTCGACAATGCGGTAGGCGCGGTTCTGGTGCTCATCGCCGCCGGGTTCACCCTCGTCGCCAGTCGCGTCATGGACAAGCACGTTCCGGCTGATTCCTCGGTCGACGAGTCGATCCCCTCGCCGGCCTGAACCCACGGTGCAGCTGTCCGAGGGCTAACTTCTCCGCTGTCCCATTTCGGGCCGGGAGGAAGTCCATGACAAGCATCAGGAAGACGATCGTGCGCGTGGTCGTGCCGGTCGTGACCATCGCCCTGCTGGCGACGGCCTGCTCCGACGGTGCGAAGTTCTCGAGGTCCGCCTCCGGTTCGGTCGGCGATCCGCTGCAGGTTCCCGCCCTTCCCGCCGGCCCGGTGGTGACAGAGGGCACGCCCGCCGCCCCGGTGTTCCCGGGCGCGATCGTCACGTCGAGGAACGGCGTCGCCACATCGATCTCACCCACGCTCGTGGCCGAGGGTGCCAAGGGCGCCACGACGTTCGAGATCCGCGATCTCTCCACCGGCACCAGCGGATTCCGTCGCGAGTACTCGTCGTCGACTCCGAGCCAGCGCATCCCGGTGGGTGCCGGTTTGAAGGACGGCGGCGTCTACGTATGGTCCGCGACCGATTCGACCGGCGCGAAGTTCGGTGGCTCGTTCCAGGTCGACGTCCTCGTATCAGGTGTGCAGGCCGTCGACACGGTGTCGAATGTGGCGACCGGCCTGTCGTCGGGCGAGGCGTCGTTCAGCTGGGAGTCGCACTCGTTGAACTCGCTGCCGGGAGCAGTCGGGTTCGGGTTGTCGTTTGCCGTCTCGAATCAACCCGAGGCCGGCGTACCTGCCGGGTGGGATCTGCAGGCCGCATCGAGCAGCCCGTACTCGAAGTTGGTCGTTCGCGAGGATGGCAGCGTTGCGCTCTATGCGCTCGATGGTGCATCGACGATCTACCGGTCCGGTTCGGGCGGTGCGTACAACCCGGTCACGTTGTCGGGTGACGTCACGGGGTCCGGTGCAGCTCCCGTACTGACGCGCAACGCCGATGGCACCTGGACGGTCCTCAACAAGCAGTCGGCGAGCACGTTCTCGAAGGAGGGCGCGAATGGTGTCGCCGATCTGGTGAGCGTCGATGCGTCGTCGAAGCCGATGCTCGGACAGAAGTGGAGTGAAGGGCTGTTGCGTTCGATCACCGACCCCGTCTCGGGTCGCTCGGTCGAGTTCGTCTACGGCGGTGGTCAGTGCGGTTCGGTCGGGTCGGGATTCATGGTCGCGCCCGCTGGAATGTTGTGCCGTGTGAAGTTCTGGGACGGTTCGAGCTCGGCGATCTGGTACGTCGCATCGACCGATGGTTCGCCCCGGATCGGCCGCCTCGTCGATCGCCCCGAGGCGAAGGGCAACGGGGCTTCGGTCACCGATCTCGCCTACGACTCCATTGGTCGCATCACCGCCGTTCGCTCGCCGATCGCTGCGTCGGTCATCGCCGCAGGAATGGCGAGCGCCGATGATCAGTCGCTCATCTCGACATTCGCCTACGACGATGAGGGCCGAGTCTCCAGCGCGACGAGTTCCGCTGCGACCATCGGTGGCACTCGTGTCGTGCGCTCCTACCAGTACGTCGGCAGCGGAACCACCTCGGTCTCAGATTCGAACTACGGCGGGGTGATCTCGTCGGTGCGGTTCGACCCATCCACGTTCCGGATCCTCTCGACCACCGATTCCGCGGGCCTGACGGCGACCAACGAGTACGACCCGGCGACCGGCAAGTTGGTCAAGCGCGTCGATCGCAACGGCAACGTCACCGTGAACGTCTATGACGGTGCGCAGTTGATCGAGAGTCGTGGACCGACGGAGGGTTCGCTGGCCACCGATGGCACGGTGATGCGGTATTCGTACGATCAGACCTTCGCCATCTCGCCCGAGGGAACCCCGATGCAGGGTCTCGACGTGAGCTACTGGTCGACCTCCGATTGGACCGGTCGTGTGACGGCCGATGAGGTCGGTCCGCGAGTGGGCGACACGCTCGCGCCCTCGCTCACGGTGAACTGGTCGCAGTCACCCACGGGCACCGACTCGTGGTCGGCGCGCATGCTCGGGGCGATCGTCGTGCAGAAGGAGGGCAACTACACGTTCAACGTCGGCGGCACGGCGAAGGCATGGGTCGACTCGGTGAGTTGCGAGGCCAACGGTTGCTCGGCGCTTCCGCTGTCGGCGGGCACGCACCAGCTGCGCGTGGACGTGTCGTCGACATCGGGCGCAACCTCGATGTCCGTGGCATGGGCCGGGCCGGACACCAACGGGGCATCGGTCTCATTGCCGACCAGCTCCTTGCGACCGCAGTACGGCTACATCACCACCACCAAGGCGAACGACGCGCTCTCGAGCGATTCGCCGGTCGAGTCGGTGTCGCGCACGGTCTACGACGATCCCGGCAAGGGGCAGGTCGCTGCTCGCGTGTCGCAGAGCGGTGCCGTGTCGAAGCTCGGCTACCAGCCCCTCACGGGATCGAACGGCAACTGGGGTCGTCAGGATTCCACCACGATGCCCTCCGGCGCAGTCGTGACGCTCGGCTACTGGGGTGACAGGGAATCGGCGAAGTCGGCCTGCCCGTCGGCCTCGTCGGCCAATCAAGGTGGTTTGAGCAAGAACACGGTGATGGAGGGCGCTCCCGCTGGTTCGCAGCCGACGTCGTTCGTCTACGACGCGGCGGGGCGCGTCGTCTCCGCCGCCATCAGCGGCGGCTCGACCACGTGCACCACCTACGACACGGCTGGTCGAATCGTGAGGATCGAGAGCCTCGGCATGGGTCGCACCGAGACCGTGGTGAACGACTACGAGGTCGACGGCAATCCGTTGGTGAGCACTCGAACCGTCACGACTGGCAAGACGGTGACGGTGTCGCGGGTCGAGACCGACCTGCTCGGACGTGCGGTGGCCATCACCGATCGCAATGGAATCGTGCAGAGAGTCACCTACGACCGACGCACGGGTTATCCGCAGCGTCTCACCTGGACCGCTCCTTCCGGCGCCAGCACCTCGCAGATGAATACCTACGATCAGTCGACCCGACTCTCTCAGATCGAGATCGACGGTCGCGTCGTGGCGAAGGTCGAGTACAACCCCGACGGTACCGAACACGCAGTCACCTATGGCAACGGTGTTCGTCTCGATCTGGGGTACGACGCGTCGAATCGCATCAACTCCGCGAGTTGGGCGACGACCGACGGCCACAAGGTCACCTCGACGCGTGAGATCGCTCCGGGTGGTCGCGTGCTGTCGTCGGGCATCGCGCTCGACGGCAAGGCCTCGACGTGGCGCTACACCTACGACTCGGCTCGTCGACTGGCTGCAGCGACGATGTCGGCCGGGCTCGGCGAAGCCCGCTCACTGGCCTACACCTACGACACGAATTCCAATCGCACGTCGCAGACGGTCAACGGCGTCACCTCCACCTACACCTACGACGCGAACGATCGACTGCTGTCGTCTACGGACCCCGCGATCGGTACCTTGGCCTACGACGCGCTGGGTGACGTGACGAAGCTGGGCGGCGACACGTTCACCTACAACGCCGATCGCGCTCTCGTCGCTGCGACCGACGGAACGACGAGCGTCGAGTACGACCGTGACGCAACGGGTGCGATCGTTGCGAAGTCGACCACGACTGCGTCGGGCACAGAGGTGATCAAGTACGCGATCGGAGGGCTCACGCTCGATGCGGATGGCCGACCGATGGTGCAGGACTCGACCCTTCCCGGTGGCGTGACCTACACGCATCCGGTGGGTTCCTCCGGAGCTGCGACATGGGGTCTCGCCGATCTCGCCGGCAACCGCCTGCTCACGACGAGTGACGCCGGCGCGATGGTGGGCACGGTGCAGCTCTACGACCCGTTCGGTCAGTTGCTCACGACTCCGGTCGCTCCCGCTCCGGGACAGATCGATCTCACCTGGTTGGCGACGACGGGCAACGAGTCGCAGCAGATGAAGGTGCCCTATCAGCTGATGGGCGCCCGCGTGTACGTGCCGGCGATCGGTCGGTTCCTGCAGGTCGATCCCCAGCCGGGTGGTTCGGCCAATGCCTACGACTTCGTGAACCAGGATCCGGTGAACCTCCGCGACGCGAATGGTCAGAGCATCACCGACTGGATCTCGACGATCGTGGTCGCGGTCGTCTCGATCGCACTCACTCCGTTCACGGGTGGCGGTTCGATCATCGCCGGCATGGTCACCGGTCTTGCCATCGGTGCGGTCGGGTACGCACTCGACTGGGGCATCCGTTCGGCGATCGACGGCCAGTTGCGCAAGTTCGATGTTGCTCAGTTCTGCATCGCGGCGGGTGTCGGTGCGGCATTCGGTGCGTTCGGCGGTTGGCTGGGCCGGTTCCGACGCGCACCGGTCGAACAGGCGGCCGAGGGCGCCGAGGTCGCCGGTGGTGGCGCGCAGAACGCAGGACGGGGCGTCTCGGCCGAGATCGTCGAACGGCGATCGATGACGGTCTCCGAGATGGCAGACGAACTCATTCGCTTGGAAGAGTGGCACAACACGGCGCTCGACAAGGTCATGAAGGAGATCACCAAGAACCGGCTCGCCATGGAGGAGTTCCAATCCCAGGGCCGGGTGGCGTTCGCGCAGGTCTCCGAGAAGCGAATGGACAGGCTGTGGGACGTCTATTGGGAACTCGATGCCCTCGGGCCCGAACGTGCCATGTACGCGTGGGAGGACGGCCTACTCACCGATGCGATGCGGGCCGCCGGCTTGATGAGGTGATCCGGTTCAGCCCAGCTCGAGGCCTGCCATCGCACCGTCGGCCCGCCACTCGCGCAACAACGTGAAGAAAGACTGGGCGCCGCCGCCATAGTTACCGCCGAACCAGCCCGGACCCTCGCCCGGTCGACCCTCGTTGTTGTAGTAGCCCGGCGTGCATTCGGTCTGGAAGTCGGCCCGATCGAGCGTGGTGGCGCGCATCGTGTCGTCCCAGCCGTTCTCCGCCACCTGGGTCGGTTCGATGCGCGCCGCGCTGCGCCGCTCGGCCTCGCCGACGATGT
>CAYVUO010000014.1:0-22950 GCA_964454715.1 uncultured Bifidobacterium sp.
CGTCGACGAGGTACGACAACATCGTCGGCGTCTTGCCCAGACCCATGTCGAGTGCGAGACAGCCACCGAGGCCGGTCGTGTCGAGGAACTTCAGCCACGCGAGACCGTCGGCCTGGTACGACCGCAGTTCGCCGTGGAAGCCGCGCGGCGTCTGGGCCGGTTCGAGCGATGCCGACGATGCCTTGGCCATCAGGTCGGCGGCCCAACCCGATCCGTCGATGCTGATGCCGCCGGCCAAGGGCGTGCCGTCGAGCCCGAGGGCCTGACGGAGCATCTCGGCCCCGGTCATCTGCGGCTTCTTCGCTCGTTCGGCGAGAGCCTCGGCCGCAGCGGCGAGATCGGCGTGATCGAGCGCGATCCACCGTCCACCCGAACGCACGAGCGGACGCGCTTCCTTGGCGAGACGTGCGATGTCGGCGGCCGTGAGTTCGATGTCGTCGAAGACTGCGGTCCACGAGACGTTCGCGAGTTGGTGCGCACCGACGGCGGTGTCGGAGGTCGATTCCGCGAACAGTCGCAGCGAGGGAGTGGCTCGCTTGCGGGAGACCTGCGGCACGCGGACGTCGAAGCCGGCGTCGGCGAGCACGGGGCCCACCTGGCTCATCAACTCCCACGCCTCCTGCTGACTGAGTACGACCTCACCGCGACGCAGGCTCCCGGGGCGCTGCAGCGGCGGGAACATGCGCTCGAGTCGGACGAGGTTGCCCTCGAGTTCGCGACGTTGGTTGCCGGCGTTGACGAGCGCGACCTCGACGGGGATGACCTGTTGTCCCTTGCCCGGAGCGAGCACCTTGAGGTGCCATGCATCGCCCGAGTCGGGCGGGTCGAGTTGCACGATGAGACCGCGATAGTTGCGCGAGGTGACCGGTGCGGCCCAGCGCTCCATCGCATTGGTGAGTTCGGCGGCGAGGCCGCTGTTGATGTCGAAGGCCTCACCGTCGAGCCGGGCGAGGAACGACTCGGCGGCATCGTGGAGGTTCTTGGGATCGTCGGGAGCAGCCGGAACCTCGACACGCTTCGCGGCGTCGCTGCACAGCAGGTCGACGATCTCGCCCAACACCGAACGGGTCATCGTGGGGCCGTCGATCGACGGTGAGAGTGCTGAGACCGAGCCGGGCATGGCATCGCCGACCCTGCGAAGGCGCTCGGAATCTACGAGAGCGGGGAACCACGTGACGGCGAACGCATTGCGATTCGAGTTGCGACGGCCGCCGCGTGACCGACGCAAGGTGGGGACCATTGCGCCGCGTGCGACGAGTTCGACCGCCCACGAGGCGACGATCGAGAGCCAACGTGCGCTGGGCCCGAGGGGTTCGTCGGGCGCGTCGACGGCGAGGGCCATGAGCCAACCGAGGACATCGCCGATGGCTGCCTCGAGGGCCACGATCTTCGTGCCGTCGGCGAGCGCGACGGGCGAGCGTCCGCTCCAGAGTTCGGGTGCACCCGTGGCCGCGAGTGCGGCGCGCAGTTCGTCGACCGAGGTGGGCGGTGCCTCGGGGCCGCCGAGCCACGCAACGACGCGACCGGTCACCCATGAGAGTTGCAGCGCATTGATGCCGAGCAGTTCGTCGTCGACATCGCTCTCGACGCCGAGGAGCCGGTCGAGCGATCGTTCGAGCATGCGCTGTTCGTGCTCGAAGTCGTTGAGCACCTGTTGATCGTCGGGTCGGCGGATGGCGCGAAGGCGATCGACGATCTCGTCGGTGTCGTGGAGGCGCTCGACGAGGATGCGCTGCCACGATGCTCGATTGGCCTCGAGGATCGCTTGGTCCTCGGCATCGGCCTCGCCCCATGCAGCG
This sequence comes from uncultured Bifidobacterium sp., assembly GCA_964454715.1. Classification (GTDB taxonomy): domain Bacteria; phylum Actinomycetota; class Acidimicrobiia; order Acidimicrobiales; family Acidimicrobilacustridaceae; genus Acidimicrobilacustris. The sequence goes on from CAYVUO010000014.1 coordinate 1,800, forward strand.
GCCTCGACGAGCGTCGCGAAGCGAGCGCCGCGCACGTCGATGTCGGGCACGACGATGGGCTCGTCGTCGATTTCGTCGACGACATGAGCGTCGTCGGGCGCGTCGAACTCGCTCAGGGCCTCGTCCTCGGACTGTTCGTGTGATTCGGGCACATGCTCTCCAGCCGCGACCTCGGTCCGGACGGACGTGGTCGACCTGCGATCGGCGAACCTCCGCCGACCATGGACGCTCCGGCTCCCGGCACGGCCCCGGGCTCACTGCTCCCGTGCTCCGTGGCGGGCCCGAGGGCCCATGTGCGTCTCCTGCGTCGGTCGGCGCCACCCACCCACGGGGGCCCGGCCCGACGGGACGGTGACGTCAGTGTACCGGGGTGGGGCCCGCCCCTGAAACCATGGGTCTCCGGCCCGACATCGGTGTCACCACCACCTCCGATGCCTTCACCGAGGCCCATGCGGTGTCGCCGGGGACGAGGCCCAGGGCTGCGAGTCCGCTCGGGGTGAGTTCGGCGACGAGCTCGAGGCCCCGGTCGCCGGTGAGGCGGACGCGGGCGCGGTCGGTTCGAGCGTCGACCTCGGCGATCGTCATGGGCCAGGCGTTGCGGGCACTCCCCTCGGGTCGCGCTCGATGCACCGTCACGGCGCTGGGTCGGATCGATGCACACGCGCGTCCGGACGCAGTGTCCGGGGGTACGACGAGCACGGCCCCGTCATCGGTCGTGAGGATCCCCTCGTCCACGGCGCCCTCGAGCAGCACGACTCCGACCAGTTCGGCGACGTGGCGAGTGCGGGGGTGGGTGGTGACGTCGAGCAATGACCCGGTCTGCACGACCCGACCTCGCTCGATCACGACGAGTTCCTGGGCCAGTGCGTGAACGTCGACGGGATCATGGGTGACGAGCACCGTGGCAGTGTCGGTGCCGATCAGGAGCGAGGCGAGATCGGCGCGTATCGCAGCGCGGACTCCCGGATCGAGTGCGCTCATCGGTTCGTCGAGCAGCAGCAGGCGAGGCGAAGTGGCGAGCGCGCGAGCGAGCGCGACTCGTTGGGCCTCGCCACCCGAGAGCGCAACTGGTCGTCGGTCGGCGAGACCTGCGATGCCGAACCGCTCGAGCCATTCGAGCGCCGTCGCTCGCGCCACGGCGCGGCGTGCGCCTCGGGAGCGGAGACCGAACGCGACGTTCTCGACCGCACTCATGTGGGGGAACAGCAGCAGATCCTGGAACACCATCGCGATCGGACGACGTTCGGGCGGCATGGAGCGATCAGACGTCGAGTCGTCGAGTGGGATCCCATCGAGGATCACGTGCCCGGACGTCAGTGGTTCCAGCCCGCACAGCGCGCGCAGCACGGTCGACTTGCCCGCGCCGTTCGGACCGACGAGCGCGATCGTGCTGCCGGCATCGACATCGAGTGTGACGTCGATGGTGAGGTCGGATCGTTCGACGACGATGTGCGCGTCGAGGCTCATCGCCCTCGCTCCTCGCCTGTGCCGAGCCACGAGTCGCGCAGGGCGATCAGCACGATGAACGAGATGGCGACGAGGACGACCGAGAGTACGAGCGCTTGTGGGGGGTTCGATTCGAGCGCGAGGTAGACGGCGAGGGGCGCGGTCTGCGTGCGTCCCGGCATGTTGCCGGCGAACGTGATGGTGGCTCCGAACTCACCGAGCGCTCGGGCCCATGCCAGCACGGTTCCGGCGATGAGTGCGGGGCGGATGGCGGGAACGGTGACTCGTCGGAACGTCGTCCATCGCGTGGCACCCAGTGTGCGTGCCGCTTCGTCGTGGCGTTGGTCGGCACTGCGCAGCGCCGCTTCGACCGTGAGCACGAGGAAGGGCATCGCCACGAACGTCTGGGCCAACACGACACCCGTCGTGCTGAATGGAAGACGGATACCGAACCCGTTCCAGAGCGCGTCTCCCAGCAGTCCGCGCCGGCCGAACGCGCTGAACAACGCGACGCCGCCCACCACCGGCGGGAGCACCAAGGAGAGGAGGCACAGCGCGCGGACGAAACGGCGTCCGGGGAATCCCCAGCGTGCCAGGACCCACGCGAGCGGCACTCCGAGCACGAACGAGATGACGGCAGCGGCGAGCGAGCACTCGACCGAGAGCCGCAGCGCGGTCAGTGATGAGTCCGTCGTGAGCAACGACCATGCATCGCCCCACGGCACTCGCCACAGCAACCCGATGAACGGCAGTGCGAAGAAGGCGACGGCGATCGCGGCGATCGCGATCACGAACCACGGCGGTCGGGCGAGGTCGGTACGTCGACTCATGGTGTGCCGAACCCGTGGGACTGCAGGATCTGCTGACCCTGGGGGCTCAGGACGAACTGCACCCACGCCGATGCCGTGGCGGGGTTCTTCGACGCCTTCAAACTCGCGATGGGATAGGTGGCGACGACATCGAGGTCCTTGGCGATCGGCACGCCCGTTGCCGCACCCTTCGTGGCCTGCACATCGGTGGCGTACACGACGCCCGCATCGGCCTCACCCGAGGTGACCTTCGTGACGATTCCCTTCACATCGGGCTCGAGACTGGCGAACCTCACCGTCACGCCCGCCTTGGTGAGCGCGTCGGCGGTGTAGCGGCCGATGGGAACCGATGGCGCGCACGACACGACGACGAGCCCGGGTCGAGACAGGTCGGAGAGCGCTGTCACCTTCGGCGGATTCCCCTTGCGCACGATGATCTGCAGGGAATTGATCGCGAAGATCGAGGGGGCACCATCGACGAGGTCGGCGTCGACGACCTTCTTCATCGTCGACTGATCCGCCGATGCGAACACGTCGGCCGGTGCTCCCGCCGTCAGCTGTTGGACGAGCATCGAGGATGCTGCGAAGTTCAGAGTCACGGCGACGCCGGGGTATGACGAGATGAACGCGTCCTTCATCTCGGTGAATGCGCCCTGCAGTGATGCGGCGGCGTCGACGGTGATCGATCCGGTGACGGTGTCGGAGGTCGAGCCATCCGGTTTCGAGGCGCCGCATCCGGTGAGCGACAGCAGCGCCGCCGCGACCACGAGCGATCCGATCCACCCGCGTCGCGCTGGCGCGCGGGGGGAGATCACATCGGCCATGGCGGCATGGTAGTCAAGAGTTGACGACTTTCGTCAGGTCCTGACGACCCGTCGGTACCATCGACCCGATGCCACGCAACGATCCGGTACTGGCGGGGTCCGTGTGCCTCGCGCTGGTGTGCGAGGGGGAGGTCCATGGCTGGGCCGTCGCCTCCGCCCTCGCGCCGGGCACGGACCTGGGTCGCATCTGGTCGTTGAGTCGGCCCCTCACCTATCGGGCCCTCGACCAGTTGGTGACCGACGGCCTCGCCGAGCGTCGTGGTACCGAACCTGGTCGAGGTCGGGCCCGCACACTCATGGCGGCGACCCGGCGGGGTCGGGCCGCGAACGATCGCTGGTTGTCGACGCCGGTGTCCCATCCCCGCGACGTGCGCACCGAACTGCTTCTCAAGCTCGAGTTGCTCGACCGCCGCGATCGTTCGCCCGTCGAACTGTTGCTCGCCCAGCGTGCTGCGTTCGCGTCGGTGTTTGACTCCCTTCGCACCATTCCCACCGACACGGTCGATGGCGTCTGGCGTCACGAACACATCACGGCGATCCGTCGCTTCCTCGATCGCGCCATCGATCTCGCCGAGACGGGTGGAGCGCGGTGAGGGGGTCGAGTGGTTTCTCGGTGCTGCGCATCCGGAACTTCCGTCTGTACCTGACAGGCCAGACCATCTCGCAGATGGGCACCTGGATGCAGACGGTGGGCATGGGTTGGCTCGTTCTCAAGATCACCGGCAGCGGCGGCATGCTCGGTCTCGTCACCGCCGTGCAGTACATCCCGACCCTCTTGCTCGGAGCGTTCGCCGGCGCACTCGCCGACCGCCACAGTCGAACGAAGATCCTGCTCACGGTGCAGGTGCTGTCGGGAGTGGTTGCGACGTTCATCGGAATACTCGTGCTCACCGACTCGATCGAGGTGTGGAGCCTGTTCGTGCTCGCCGGCGTGTTCGGAACCATCGCGGCGTTCGACATGCCGGTGCGCGGTTCGTTCACCTACGAGCTCGTCGGCCCCGACGAGATCACCTCGGCAGTGAGCATGGGTAGCACGCTCACCAACATCGCCCGCATCTTCGGCCCGGCGTTGGCCGGCGGACTCATCGCATGGTCCGGCCTCGCCGCGCCGTTCATCTGCAACGGCGTGAGCTTCGGTGCCGCCACGATCGCGCTGCTGATGATGGACAAGTCGGAGTTCATCCCCAAGCTGGCAGCGCCCAGAGCGAAGGGACAGGTGCGTGAAGGGGTGAGGCTCGTGTGGCGCGATCCGCGCCTTCGCACACCGATCCTCATGACGATCGTGATCGGCATGCTCTCCTACGAGAACAACATCTCGTTGCCGATCTTCGCCAAGTTCGTGTTCCACACCGGCGCCGGTGGGTACGGCCTGCTCTCGTCGGCGATGGGTGTCGGTGCTGCGCTCAGCGGACTCGTCATCGCTCGCTTCGGTCGAGCGACGCACAAGCGCATCGGATGGGCGGCGCTCATGCTGGGCACATCGATGCTCGTCGCCGCGGTCATGCCGACGATGCAGACGATGATGTTCGTGTTGTTGTTCTGTGGTGCGGGCAGCGTCTATTACCTCACGTCCAATTCGGCGACGCTGCAGCTGACGTCACCGGCCGACGCCCGTGGCCGCGTGATGGCCATCCACGTCACGGCCATCATCGGCACCACCCCGATCGGCGGTCCGATCATCGGCTGGATCGGTCAGCACGTGGGTTCCCGCTGGACGATGATCACCGGCGGTGTCGCCGCCGTTCTCACGGCCGCCGTCGCATGGCGCTCGTTGGGTCGGGCCGTCCTTCCGCCGGTCTCGCCCGATGAGGAGCGAGCCGTCGAGCGCCGTGCGGTGCTCCAGGGTGAGGAACTCGCCGGTGACAAGGACTCCGGGTTCCCGATCCAGTTGCCCCCGACGGAGGGCTGACCGCACCGCAATGGTGCGATGGTGGTCGGGTTCGGCATACTTGAGGGCCGTTCCACGAAAGGTCGTCATGAAGTTCACCGTCGGATCGAAGGTCATCTACCCCGCTCATGGCACCGCCGAGATCACGGGGCGTTCGACGAAGGTGGTCGACGGCAAGAAGGTGAAGTACCTCGAACTCTCGGTCGCCGCCGGTGACGATTCATGGCGCGGTGGTGCACTGAAGGTCTCGGTTCCCGAGGATCGCGCCGAGGACCTCGGCGTCCGTCCTGCGATCTCGCTCGAAGAGGTCGATGACGTGCTCGCAGTGTTGGCGGTGCGCAACGTCCGCGTTCCCACCAACTGGTCGCGTCGTTTCAAGAACCATCAGGAGAAGATGAAGTCGGGCGACATCTACGAGTGTGCCGAGGTCGTTCGAAACCTCGCCCTCCGCGATCGTCAGTCGTCGTTGTCGAGCGCTGAGAAGGCGATGCAGATCCGCGCTCGCCGCATCCTCGTCTCCGAGCTCGCCGTGTCGTGGAACGTCACCATGGAAGAAGCGGGCGACCGCGTCGACAAGGTGCTCGCCGAGGACTGAGTCAGTCCTCCGACTTCGGTTCGACCTTCTCGTCGGCCTTCGTCTGCGGTTCAGGAGCAACGACATCCTTGAGCGCTTCGTCGCTCAACACGAATGCGTCGTTGACGGCTTCGGCGCCCGGCTCCACGAGTTCGGGGTAGGCGACATTCGGGATGACGGCGACCTCGAAGAGTTCGGTGACCGAACCCTCGAATCGTAGGAACGCGACCGTCTCTCCAGTGGTGATGTCGACCACCCAGATGCCGCACTCACGCGGCGTGTCGGCCTGAGTGATCGGGAGCCCGTCGAACACGGTCTCGCGCACCTTCGAGAGGCCGACGAATGCGAGGTTCTGCACGAACGACAGACCGCGGGTGAAGCCCGGGAGTTCGGCGATGGTCTCGACTGCGCCGGTCTCGACATCGACCTTGCACAGTGCACCGCGACCCGATTCGAGCACCCACAACGAATCGTTGTGCCAGCGCGGTGAATGCGGCATCGAGAGGCCGACCGTGATCGGCGCGCCGCCATCGATGTCGAGGATGGCGCCGCCTGCTGCCTTGTCGGCGCGCCAACCATTGGGCGTGTCGGTCATCCCCAACACGGTGACGTACTTGGGTCGTCCGTCGACCATCGCCAGACCGTTGAGGTGACAGCGGTCGTCGGCCGAGAGGCCGGAGATGAACGGCGGTCGCCAACGAGGGGTGAACGAGTACTCCCGCTCGAAGGTCACCAGCGACGAGAACCTCGTGGCGACGGCCCACAGTTGGCCGTCGGCGTCGTACGCGAGGTCGTGGATGCGCACATCGCCGGTGGTGTGACCTTGGCGGGGCATGTAGCAGGCGTCGACTCGACCCTCGGGGTCGATGGTGCGGGCGGCGGCCTGTTGGTTCCAGAACTCCCACACGACACTCTTGGTGCCGAGGGCCAACTTCGAGCCCTGCACCGCAACACCCATCGGGCTGGGGAAGAAGCGGAGATGGGTGTTGACCTTGTCGCCGTCGCGTCGCACGAGGACGAGGCGCCCACTCTGATAGGTGGTCGCGGCGAGCGAGACGTTCGCCGCCTCGAGGACGGCGCCGAAGGTGTTGGTGAACACGCTCGAGAAGTCGGTCGGGATCGCACCATCGGGTTCGTCGACGATGCCGACCTTGACAGCCTCGGCCGACTTCGTGCGCACCGGCGTGATCGGCGGGGGCTCGGCGAAGAACTCGTGGGCACGCACTGCTACGGGATCGACGATTCCCCACACGGGGCGCAGTTCGTCGGCGTTGCGCTCCCACTTCTCGGGCCTCGGCGCGTCGAGTGTGGTCTTCGAGTGGGGGAGCGTGCCGTCGGTGCGTTGGTCCCAGGTGAGGTCGAGGTGCTCGCAGATGCGCGTCAACTCGGCATCGGGATCGGCGAGCAATGCGGAATAGCTCGCGATGCACCAGCGGTCGGGGTCGAGGTCCTCGAGGTCGTCGAGCAGGGTCGTGGTGGTGGTGGCCCACTGGTTGGCGACGATCTCGGGCAGGGGCTTGTCGATGAGTTCTCGCCATCCCGGTGTGAGGAGGAGTGACCAGCGGTCGCCCTTCCAGTCGGGGAGTTCCGGATAGGTGACGAACTGTCCCGATCGCCAGGCGTCGAGCATGCTGCTCACGGTCTCGCGCGGATCGCGCCAGAGGTACACGAACTTCGCGTCGGGGTAGGCCGCCGCGAGGAACGGGATGCGCAATGCGTTCTTCGGCGTCTTCTCGACCATGCGCACCGAGGAGCCGGGAGCGATCGGCTTGCCGTCGCGATCGTGCAGACGACGCACGAACGATTCACTCAACTGACGGACGGTTTCGGGGTTCACATCGTCCGCGGTGAGACGGTTGGACTCCCACTCGTGGGCCGCCGGTGACAGGCCGGGCACGCTCTCGATGAGCTGGTGGCTCTCGGAACCGATCGAGACCGCTTCCTTGGCTCGACACAGCGCTTCGAACAGCATCGTGCTGCCCGAGCGTGGTGATGACACCACGAAGACGGGACGATCGAGCGTGACGGGCTCGCCGATCTGGCGTCGGCGAGGTTGGGCCCCAACGGGCATCGCAGGAGTTGCGGAGTGCGGTGCGCCATCGCGCATCGCGACCGAGAGCGCGGGCCGCAACACGAGTTGCCGGATGGCCTCGTTGATCTCCAACTCGTTGTGCAGGGGTTGGTCGAACGGAGCGATGGCCCTCTCGGCCTCGTCGAGCAGCTGGGTATAGGCGGGCACACCTTCGATCGACTCACCGAAGTGCGTGTAGAGCGCCTTCCAGGAACGACGGAACGAGAACAGGTGCCGGTCGAGCGCACTTGCGGCGGCCATGTCGTCCTGCGCGAGTTCGTTGAGCAGTGCTCCCAGCGTGAGGTCGACCTCGGCGGGCGGCAGCACGGCCGGAGCGTTGAAGTTCTCGAACGCGACGGCGCCCGTCTGTTCGATCGCCGGGAGAGGTGTGTCCGCGGGAACGACGCCGGTGACGCGGTCGATGAGTGACCACAGTCCGCTGCCACCGACCGTGTCGATGACGAGATGGATGCGCTGGGCCTGCACGGGGTTGTCGACGCGATGGCGGTCCCAGGTGTCGAAGACCCACACCGAGCCGGTGGCCATGTGCACCTCTTCGTCGTCCACCACGAACTTCACCCGTTCGTCGGTGATGATCGGCACGTGCACGCGGAGGTGGTCCCACCAGTACCGATTGGTGTCGACGTGCATCTTCACCTCGGACTCGATGTCGATGCGCATGAGGCGGGATCGACCGATGGGGCAGCCGAGGGCCGTGAGGCCGGCCATCACGGTGGCGACGGACGGTAGGAGTTCGAGGTTGGGCGTCGGCCGCATGGGCCCCTGCACACCGTCGTCGGCGGGGTCGCCGTTCACGGCCACGAGCGGAAGGGCACTGTTGCCGGGCATGCCCTCGGGGTGAGGACGCCAGACCTCCTCGGGAAGCGCGGTGATCTCGGCGACCAGTGAGTCGATGTCGACCGTGATGGGCAGGGGTACGAGGGGGGTGGGCAGACGCACGCCCCGACGTTAGTGCGATGGTGCTTCTCCGGATCGTGGGTGGGAGCCGCGGGATGGGAAGGTTTGGAGGTGCAGGACGCCCTCTTCGAGGAGTCGCCCCGGGGGCCGGGGCTGGAGATCGAGGTGCTGCGACGCGCGCTCGAACCGAGTGCCGCCGACGCCGCCTTCGCGTCGCTCCGTGCGTCGGTGCCGTGGCGCCAGGAGCGACTCGTGATGTTCGGTCGAGAGGTCGACGTTCCGCGGCTCGAGGCGTGGATCGCCGATCCCGGGCTCTCCTACACGTATTCCGGCGTGCGTCACGAGCCGCAGCCCTGGAGTGAGGACCTCATGGCGCTCCGTCATCTCGTGAGCACGATCGCTGGCGAGCCCTTCAACGCCGTGTTGTGCAACCTCTATCGCGATGGCTCCGACGGCGTCGATTGGCACGCGGACGACGAACGAGAACTCGGTGACGAACCCGTGATCGGCTCGGTGAGTCTCGGCGCCAGTCGACGATTCGATCTGCGGCGCGTCGACGACCATTCGGTTCGCGCTTCGGTCGAGCTGCACCACGGTGACGTCGTCATCATGCGTGGCACCACGCAGGCATTGTGGAGGCACCGCGTGCCGCGCACGAAGAAGCCGGTGGGTGAGCGCATCAACCTCACATTTCGTCGCGTGTTGCGCGCGTCCTGACGATCGGGCGCGCTCGTGCGTTGCGGTACGGTGCCGCCATGTCGAACCCCGATCGATCCCTCCTCGTCCTCGACGAAGCAGCACAGGACCTCCTCTTCCGTGAGGCGCACACGGCCAAGAAGTTCACGTCGGAACCAGTGAGTGACGAGCAGATCGCAGCTCTCTACGACCTCATCAAGTGGGGTCCGACGATGACGAATTCACAACCGTTGCGCGTCGTGCTCGCCCGTTCCGACGAGGCCCGGTCGCGCGTGATCGCTCGAATGCTCCCCAACAACCAGGAGCGCACCGCATCTGCACCCCTGATCGCCGTGCTCGCGACCGATATGAGGTTCGAGCGCAACATCGATCGTGTGTTCCCGGGTGCGCCCTACATCGCGCAGATGTACGAGAACCCCGAATTCCGCCACGCGATCGCCGATAGTCAGGCCTGGTTGCAGGCGGGTTACTTCATCGTTGGAGTGCGGGCGCTCGGTCTCGATGCCGGACCGATGCTCGGATACGATAGCCCCGGTCTCGACTCCGACCTCTTCTCCAACACCGATCTGCGCTCGATCATGGTGGTGAACATCGGTCGCCCCGCTCCCGACGCGTACATCCCCCGACAGCCCCGACTCGAGTACGACGAGATCGTGTCGGTCATCTGAGGGCGAGCAGTTCCGCGTCGTGACAGGCTGAAGTCGTGAGCACGTTCTGGGATCTCGTCGTCGCCTCGGCCTCCGATCACCCGACGCGGGTGATCCTGGCGGACGACCATGGGCGCACACTGACCGTCGAGGGTCTTCGCGAGGCCGCCGAAGGGGTCGCGGCGGGTCTCGTGGAACTCTCCATCGGTCCGGGGTCGGTCGTGTCGTGGCAGCTCCCCACGACGCTCGAGTCCGCGGTGATGCTGGCAGCGTGCGCGCGGCTGGGAGCGGTGCAGAACCCCATCATCCCGTTGCTGCGCGAGCGAGAGATCGATCACATCACTCGGCAGGTCGGCACCGACCTCTTCGTGTGTCCTCAGGTGTGGCGCGGGTTCGACCATGAGCAGATGGCGCTCGCGTTGGGGCTCCGTGTGGCGGCGCTCGACTTCGATCGATCCGTCGATGCCGAGACTCCATTGCGTCTGCCGTTCGGCGATGTCTTCTCGCTGCCTGATCCGCCCTCCACCGATGATGAGTGTCGTTGGATCTACTTCTCATCGGGCACGACTGCCGCCCCGAAGGGCGTGCGACACACCGACATCTCAGCGGTTGCGTCGGGGGCGTCACTGTCCGAACGCCTCGGCTTCGGCGCGGATGACGTGTACCCCATCGCGTGGCCGTTCACGCACATCGGCGGCATCGCAATGCTCGTGACTGCATTGCGCACCGGCGTGCGCCTCGTGCTGTTCGACGCGTTCGACCCCGCGACGACCGGTCAACGCATGGCCTCGCACGGGCCCACGATGTTCGGAAGCGCTCAACCGTTCTTCCGTGCCTTCCTCGACGCGCAGGCACGTCATGGTGCCGAACCGCTGTTCCCGCGTGTCCGCGGCGCGGCGGGTGGAGGTGCGCCGATCCCCGGTGACCTCAACCAGGAACTCATCGATGTGTTCGGCATCCCCGGCGTGCTCGGTGCCTACGGTCTCACCGAATTCCCGAATGCTACGTGCGAGTGGTTCGACGCGGCGGAGATCGGTCACACCGTCGGCCCCGCCGGCCCCGGTGTCGAGGCCCGCACGGTCGGGAGCGAACTCCAGTTGCGCGGCGCGCAGTGTTGCCTCGGGTATGTCGACTCGTCACTCGATGCCGAACTCTTCACCGATGACGGATGGCTCCGCACGGGGGATCTGGCCGAGATCGATGACGACGGACGCATCCGCATCGTCGGTCGTCTCAAGGATGTCGTCATCCGCAATGCCGAGAACATCTCGTCCACCGAGGTCGAGGAGGCGGTGCTGTTCCACCCATCGGTCGCCGACGTCGCCGTCATCGGGCTGCCCGATCCCCGCACGGGGGAGCGGGTATGTGCCGCGATCGTGCCCTCCGATGGAGCCGAGCTGACCTTGGCGGGACTGGCCGAGCACTGCATCGCCCTCGGACTTGCTCGCTACAAGTGCCCTGAGCAGATCGTGATCGTCGACTCGATCGAACGGAACCCGATGGGGAAGATCCGCAAGGATGCGGTGCGAGCGAGGGTGCTCGCGTCGCTCGGCGACGGAACCCCCTGAGCGATGCCTGCAGCGCATCCCGGCGATCTAGGGTGACGTCCCGGAATGGACAGCAGCGGGAGCCGTGGGTGAGAAGTCGGATAGTGGCAGGCGTTGCCGTCCTCGCGTGTGTGGGATCCCTCGCGGCCTGCTCGTCGTCGGGTTCGTCATCGAAGGCGGCGGGCGCATCGGTCACCTTGGAGCAGGCCCTCGATTGGTATGGACGAGCAGTCGAACTCGCGCTTCCCTGCCAATCCGGTGCTCGGGCGGTCGACACCGCGCTCACCACTGCGGCGAACGACGCGGACGCAGGTGACTCGGACCTCCCCACGGTGCTTGCCGCTGGTCAGGCGATCGAGGACTGCGAGATCGAGGCTGATTCTGTCGTCGAACAACGTGAATGGGCTTCGCTCGCATCGGTGTTGCCTGCCGAGACCGCGAAGTTGCGGGAGTGGATCGGAGCGACGGTCACGGTCGACGAGAATGCACTTCTCGTCGCCGCGGGCAATTTCGACTCGCGTCGGTTCGTGACGGCACTGTTCGACTCACAGCGCGTCGCCGACGCGATCGCCGATGAATTGGAGGAGATGATCGCCGAGCGGGCTGCGTCGCTGGGCGTGGAATCTCCGAAGCGGCCGATCCTCCATCGCTGGGATGCACCGGGACACTGAGGTGGAGATGAAGAATCGCAGACTGATCGTGCTCATCGCTCTCCTGCTGGCGATCGTCGTCGCAGCCTCGGTGATCAGCTCGTTTGATCGATCATCACGAGCGGGCGCGTTCGGGTCGGTCGACTCGTCGATCATCGGACAGACGGCCACGCATGAGCGCATCACGCGAACGCTCGCATGCGCGGCATCCGATCCGGTCGCCACCTGCTTCCAGAACATCTCGATCAGCGTCCTGGCCGGACGGGACGGAACCTTCGGGGCGGTCGGTGAGCCCGACAATCCGCTCGACGGTTCGCCCAATCCGTCCGCTCGGCACTGCGACAACATCGATTCGGGTTACGACAGCCCCAACTCGATCGCAGCAGCCCAGAAGGCGTTCGACGAGTGCCTCGACTGGTACCAGTCCTACATGGACTTCGCGGTCAACAGCGCCGGCGCGTTGCTGAAGGCGGACGGCACGATCGATCCGGCGCAGACCGATCTCATCAACTTCTTCGGTTCGACCTACAACTCGTGCAAGTTCCCCGACCCAAAGAAGGGGAACACCTCGAACGACTCGGCGAAGTGCAACGTGCTCAATGGTCTGGGTCGTGCATTGCACAACTACGAGGACATCTGGTCCCATTCGAACTGGGGTGACTACGCCGATCCGTCCAAGGCGGTGGAACTCACGAACCCGAAGGGTCTGGCCAATACCGAGCAGCCGGCATTCATGGCCTACCCCGGCCCTCGATCGCTCACCCTTCCCGATGGGTTCCTGTCCGGTTGCGACGACAGCCTCCCGCTGAATGATTGCGCCGTCGGCTTCTCCGAAGGCACTGGCGAGATCACCTGGCGCTACCGCACCGCCCACTCGATGGTCAACAAGGACAACGGGACCCTCGACCCCAACACCTGCGTGGGCACAGCTCCGAAGTCGACACGAGGCAAGATCGTGGTCGATGGCGTGAGCAACTATGCGAGGGCGACGAAGGGGGCCTGTGCCGGAGCGAGGCGGGCGTGGTCCGACCTGCAAGCCGCGCTCGTCGCGAAGTATGGACAGCAACGGGCGGCGACGATGGTGCGTGCCATCACGCACGACCATCCGCTCACCGAGTGTTCCGTGAGCGGATCGGCGGCGAAGGCCGATGCGCCTCCCGTCGGCGATCGGAGCAGCGCCCGCTCGGTGACGATCCTCGTCGTCAACAGGACGTCGAAGCAGCTCTCCTGCGGTGATGCCGTTCTCGATGGTGGTGAATGGGCCTCGTACCCATCCGACTCGATCGCTCCGGGCGCCACGGTTCGGTGGCGCACCCAGAGCAATGGGTTGGCGACCGGTACCGAGGGTCGCGCCACCTTCCGATTCGATGGCACGGGTGTGTTCAGCGTGAACTGGGACAACCCGTACTGGGGGTCGAACTCGTATTCCTGTCAAGCACCCTCGGGATACAGCTGCGCTCGGACCGGCGGCGACGGGAACGATTCGACCATCACCGTGACGTTCACTGGCCCCTGAGGGGCTGGGCCCCTGACCCGGAGCCCCGCCCAGCACTACGGTGCGCGAGGAAAGGGGGGACGATGACACTGCAGATCACTCCGCTTCCGCAGGCACTCGGCGCGACCGTCACCGGTCTCGACGTCACCGACGGGGTGCGCGACGACGACTTCGAGCGCCTGCGCGCCGCTTGGCTCGAGAACCTCGTGCTCTTCTTCCCGGCGCAATTCCTCACCACCGAGCAGCAGATCGAACTCGGATCGCGGTTCGGCGCACTCGCCGCGACCTCTCGTGCCGACGACGATCAACGGAACCAGCGCACACTCGGTCCCAATGGTGAGGTGCTGGTGCTCGACGCCGCAACACCGGCGGGACGGGCCAACGCCTGGCACACCGATGTCACCTTCACGGCGAGGCCACCCAAGGGTTCGTTGCTCTCGATGATCGAAGGTCCATCGAAGGGTGGGGACACGATCTGGACGAATCAGTACGCCGCCTACGAAGCGTTGCATCCCGCAGTGCGCGAGATGGTCGACGGTCTGTCAGCGATCCATGGACGGCCGGGGCTCACCGGTTCCGCGGTGCATCCGATGGTGATCACCCATCCTGAGACCGGTCGTCGAGCGCTGTTCGTGAATCGCGGTTGGACCACGCGCATCGAGGGCATGGACATCGGTCTGTCGACAGGGCTGCTCGCCACACTGTTCAATCACTGTGAGAAGCCCGAGTTCTTCACCCGGTGGTCGTGGAATCCGGGCGATGCAGTGTTGTGGGACAACCGGGTGACGATGCACTACGCCGTCGACGACTACGGCGACGAGACCCGTGTGATGCATCGGGTCACGATCCACGAGGTCTGAGGCCGCCCACCCGCGAATCGCAGCGGCGCAGTGCCGCCGGTTCCCGGGGCCGAATCGCGACCCACTATCGTCGGTAACTATGTTTCGACGCCTGCGCTCCGTGCTCCTCTGCACCTTCGCCGTCACCCTCCTCGCGCTGTTCGTGGTGGTGGCCCCGGATGATGTCTCGCAAGCGACGCCGAGCTCGGCCTGGGGACTCATGCCGGGCATGACGCTCGGGTCGAATCCCACCGAGATCGCCGCAGGTCCCAATGGCGACCTCTGGGTCACCGATCGCACTGATGGCACTTTGACGCACATCGTCTCGGTCGCAGGCGTGCCCACGGCCCAGACACCCCTGCAACTCGCCTCCGGGTCGCAGCCGACCGGCGTGACCGTCGGCGCCGATGGTGACGTATGGGTGGCCGACTCCGCGCAGGGAACCCTCATCCGCTTCACCGAGATCGGCGGCACCTGGACCGAACAGTCACCGATCTCACTCGCGACGAGTGGGCGCACCATGAAGATCACGACCGCGCCCGACGGCACCATCTGGGTGATCTTCATCGACACGCAGACCGTTCAGCGCGTTGCGAACGTGAACGGAACCTGGACCGCTGAGTCGGCGCTGACGTCGGACAGCCAGCCCGCCGAGTTCGTCACCGATTCGACCGGTCGACTCTGGATCACCAATCGCGACAGCTACATCACCGAAGCGGTGGTGGCGAACGGAATCGGAGCGCTCCAATCCTCGACGTTCACCGGCTATTGGGGACGTCTGGCCGCTCCAGCACCGAACGGCATGCTCTACATGTCCGACAGCGGGTGCCGCATCTACCTGTTCGACCCAGTGACAGTGACTCGCATCCGCGAGGGCTATCCCTACTGTGCCTCGAACTCGATTGCAGCGACGGCGGATGGATCGGTGTGGCTGAACGAGCGCGACGTCGGCAACATCGTGCGTTGGCGGCCGAGCAACATGACGCCGATCGAGACGATCCGCGTCGGCGGCAACACGTTCGACCTGACCATCACCTCCCAGGGTTGGCTCTGGTTCATCAACGGGACCACCCGCAAGGTGCAGCGCTTCCTCTACGACACGGCAGTCGCATCGACGATCACCAGTGCCGACTCGGCCACCTTCTCGGTCGGTGTCCCCTCCACATTCAGCGTGACGACGACCGGTGGCTTCCCCACGCCGAGGTTGCGGGTGCTCGAGCCGCTTCCCTACGGGTTGTCGATGACCGACAACGCTGATGGCACGGCCACGATCTCGGGCGCGGTACGTCCTGGCGCCGAGGGCGTCTATGCACTCACCGTGCAGGCGGTCAACGGAGACCGGATCACCACCCAGCAGTTCACCCTCACCGTGCCGGGCACGCCGCCCCAGCAGTTGACCGTGTTCGCAAATGGCGATTACGGCGGCTGGGCCACGTGTTCGGTGAACTCGATCACGACGACGTCAGGTGCGAACTTGTGGGTGAGCGACAACAGCAGCCCCCGCATCCTTCGGTACACGACGCGGCCGCTCTCGTTGACCGAGTCGTTCGCCCTTCCCGGTTCGCCCGCGCAGATCATCACTGCCACCGACGGAACCGTCTGGTACATCGATGTGACCAACAACAGGGTGGGGTCTATCTCGCTCTCGAATGGCGTCTGGACCGTCGACAGCACCATCACCACCGGTTCCCAACCGAAGTTGCTCACGCCCGGATCGGACGGAAGCGTATGGGTGATCGATGGAGTCGATTCCACCGCAACGAAGATCACGAATGACGGCATCGTTCGCGCCGTGAGTGTCTCCGTGTCCCTGCCCTCGGGAACCCCGTCGGGCATCACGACGGGAGCCGACGGTTCGATCTGGTTCGGTGACAGGTCGACGGGTTCGCTCCTGCGCATCGCCAATCCGGACTACGTCCCGGGCGTCGAGACTCCGTTGGCGCTCGCCCGCAGTGGAAGTGACATGGCACTGGCGACCGGTCCCGATGGCGACATCTGGGTCCAGTTCCAGGGGACCCCGACCGTCCAAGGGGTCAAGGAGGTCTCCGGCACCTGGACCGTGCAGAGCGCCATCACGCTGCCGGGGAATGGGTTCACCGTGGCGGCTGGACCTGCCAGCACGCTCTGGGTCGGGTACCCCGACGGTTGGGCGTCGCAGCTCGTGGAGCAGAACGACACGTGGGTTGCGTTGGACCGCATCTCGGCGCGCGGGCGCACCCAGTACGGCGTGATCGCTGACAATGGGTCGATGTGGTGGTCCGACGCTGGCTGCGCGATCTTCGAGTGGAAGTCGTACACCGGTGTGCAGCCCGTCGTCACCAGTGCCCCTTCCGGCACCATGACCGTTGGCAGTTGGTCATCGATCGGGCTCACCGCCACCGGAACTCCGAATGTGCAGTTCAGCGTTGTGGGGACCTTGCCGGATGGCGTCTACTTCAATGCCGATCAGAACACGAGCACCGGTTCATTCGGGGGTTCTCCGTCGAATCAGGCGAGGGTCGGTGACTACGAACTCGTAGTGGTGGCGGACAACGGGGCCTACCGGGCTGCGGTCCAGTACTTCACCCTGACCGTCCAGGATGTCGCGGCAACGACGACGACGACCGAGTCCACCACGACGACGACGGAATCGACCACGACCACTTCGACCTCCACGACGACTTCGTCGACGTCTACATCGACGACCTCATCGACCGTGACGTCGACCACCTCGTCGACGGTCACGTCGACCACGTCGACCACGACCGTGCCGGTACCAGCACTGACGGAGGCTCAGGTGACTCAACTGCCGCCTTCGAACATGACATCGAGCCGCCTGGGTCGTGGACGACGGGTGAGCCTGCGTCAGCGCGGATTCCGCCCGCGCGAGCGCGTTCAGATCATGGTCGCGTCGTCTCCCATCGTGCTCGGCGAGTTCGAAGCCGACGATGACGGGGCGATCGATGTCGAGGTCGAACTTCCCGCCGATCTCGAGATCGGAACGCATCACCTCGCGACGTACGGACTCACGAGTGGTGTCGGATTCAGTCAGGAGTTCGTCATCGATGCGACCGACGACGGGAGCGCGCTTCCGACGACCGGAAGCGACAGTCGATCGTCCGTCGGCTTCGCACTGGTGCTGGTGGGCCTCGGTGGCGCGATGGCCGTCACGGCGCGCCGCCGCCGCGCACGTCCCTGATCGGGACGTCGCGACGACCCGATCAACTCGGATGGAGGCGGTGCAACACCTCACCCGCGTCGTGCACGACGAGGGTGACGGTGTCGCGCTCGTACTCGGCGACGTCGATCGAGTTCGGGTCGGCCCAACCGAGATTCACCGAACGCGCCACCGACTCGGGGATCCCCGTGGCGAGGGTGACGCGCACCCGTTGGTGCTCGATCCCATCGGAGTCGACCCTGCCGGAACCGAACAGATGGGTCGAGTGCGCGAGTTCGCCCCAGCCGTGATGTCGGTACCGATCCCAGTCGGCGAGGAAGTGGTCTCGGCAGTGGTAGCCGATCTCCATGAGGGCCGGATGCATCGCTGAGATCTCGGTGATGTGCGGGGCGTAGAGGATCACCTCACCGCCATCGGCGACGACGGGCTCGACCTTGTAGAACCCCTTGGCTCCCGTCCAGAGGTCGTCGTAGCGACGGGGCACGATCGAGAGCACGCGTTCGACGGGATGATCGAGGTGGATCACATGGGTGTTGGACGCAACTGATGCTGCGGCGGCCCACGCGTCCTTCGGATCGCCGAAGGCCGCGTAGCGCAGGCCCTCGCTTCCACGATCGGTGACGACGGCGAGGCAATGGCGCTCGCCGGGAACCATCTCTGCGGCAGCATCGATCACCGCCCGCACCGGTGTGGTGCCGAGTGTGCCGATGATCTCGCGACTGGTGACGAGGGCACCGAGCCAATGGCTCACGTCGATGAGTTCCTGTCCCGACAGTCCCGGGAAGAGGTACTTGTTGCCACCGGAGAACCCCGCCACTTCGTGGGGGAGCACGGGTCCGATGATCACCGTGACATCGCTCTCGACCACGGCGCGATTGATGCGGATCGGCACTTCGAGGTCGAGGCGGCCGCCGGAGAGGTCGAGCATCGTGGCCGACGACAACGTGCCGACTCGCACGAACGTCTCGTCGTGCCACCACTCGTGGTTGGACGTCGCGAGTTCGTCGGTCCCCACGAGTGCTCGCCGATCGTCATCGGTCATGGGGGCATGGGTGCCGAGCGCGACGACGGCACGACACTCGCGCACTCGATCGCGTACTGCGTCGAGCACAGCATCGAGGAGCACGGGGAGAGGGCAAACCCGGGTGGCATCGGGAATCACCAGGCACAGTGATCGGCCATCGAGGTCGAGGGCGGAGAATCGCTCGATGACGAACGAGCGAAGCTCGTCATCGGTGAGGGCGCGATCCGGGCCACCGATCGAGTGCGTCATCGTGTGGTCCCCAGTGCGGCGACGCCCGAAACCACCAGGGCGGCGACGGCCCGGTCGATCTCGTCGCCGAATCGGTCGTCGATCGCATCGCCCAATACGGCACGTGCCACCTCACCCGGTCGCATCGACCGCATGAGTTCGCTGGCCGTCGCGCGGAGTGGGTCGTCGATCTCGGGCACGTCGACATCGTGCACGTCGAGGCCGCTGATCGCCACCAGCCAGATGGCCACGATCATCGCCAGGCGATCGGTGGACAGGCCCGCCGCTCGTCGAAGGGCGACGACGGGGAGGATGCGTTGGGGCAACTTCTTCGAGCCGTCGGTCGCCACTTGGCGGCATCGATGGGCGAGAACGGGGTTGGAGAAGCGCCGCAGCGCCTCCTGCGCGAAGTCCGGCGCACGGAGGCTCACCGGTAGGTCTGCCACGGAGAGCACATCGTCGATGATGAGCTCGACGATGGCCGAGACCCGCGGGTCGACCGCCGCGGCGGCGATGGAGTCATGACCGGTTAGGAGGCCGAGGTAGGCGATCGCGGAATGGGGACCGTTCAACAACCAGAGCTTGCGTCGTTGATACGGCTCGATGTCGTCGACGACCTCCACGCCCACATCGGCGAGGGGTGGAAGCCCCGGCACGCGCTCGATGCACCACGATCGGTGCGGTTCACACACCACCGTTGCCAGATCGCGGAGCCCCAGGAGTTCGGCGACCCGCTCGAGATCGACCTCGCTGGTGGCCGGAACGACTCGATCCACCACGGAGCTCGCGAACGGCACCGAGGTGCTGATCCACTCCGCGGCTGCGACGTCGATCGACTCGGCGACCGCGACCACTCGTGCTCGCAGGAGCGCTCCGTTGTCGGGGAGGTTGTCGAGGGGAGCGATGATCGGAGCAGGAAGCGCGCGATCGCGAACTGCGAGCGCATGTGCGAGCACGGCCGGGAGCGATCGCGGCGATGCTCCGGCCACCAGTTCGGCGGGGTCGAGGTCGTAGGCCTTCTCGGTGACGGTGATGGTCACCAGACGGGTGGCGGGGTCATTGATCTCGGCGATCGTCGCTTCGACACCGGTTCGCACCGATGCGATGGACCCGATCACGCGGGGCGATGCAGGGATGTCCGGTTCGAGTTCGGTGACGGTGAAGAGGCAGCCCTGGGGCTCGAGTTGATGCTCGGCACGCGTCGTGCTGAACGACACCCCGCGCACCATTGCGGGCACGCCGGCGCGCAGCAGTTCGTCGGCATAGGTGCACAGGTGTGCCCGTGCGAACGCTCCGACGCCGATGTGCACGATCGGCGCAGGGCCCGATCGTGGGTATGGGGGAGTGTGTCGAGTCGACAGTGTCGCCATCGACAGCCGCGGCGCCTCACTCACGAGCGGTCACGTCGTGGTGATTCGGCGTGGAGCCACTCGAGTATGCGATCGGCGATCATCGAAGGCTCGAGGTCGTCGGTGTCGATCACGAGATCGGCTTCGGCGGCGTAAATGGCATCGCGTGCCTTCGCCATCTCCGCGAGGTCGGCTGCCGGGTCGGCGCCGAGGAGTGGACGGTGGTCGTCTGCTCGCACCCGCGTGCCGAGCACCGAGGGATCTGTCCGCAACCACACGACCGACGCGCCGGCGAGTGCGGCACGCACCTCGGGATCGAGGATCGCGCCGCCGGGAACGGCCAGGACGACGTCGTGAGGGCCATCCAGCGCTTCGATGGCGACCTCGCTCTCGAGCGCGCGATAGGCCGCCTCACCGCCCTCGGCCCACAGCTCACGCACGGTGCGACCGGTGCGAGCGATGATCACTCGATCGACGTCGACGAGCGGGAGACCGGTGCGGGCGGCAACGACGGCGCCCACGGTCGACTTGCCCGAACCCATCAGGCCGATGAGGGCGATCGAGGTCATGGCCGGCGAGCGAAGGTGCGACGGGCCAACCCGACGGCCAATTCCTCGGCGACCTCATGGGCCTCGTCCTCGTCGAGCCTGTGCTCGGCGACGAGTCCGGCGAGGTATCCGGCGTCGATTCGGCGCGCCACGTCGTGTCGTGCCGGGATGGCGAGCAACGAACGCGCGTCGTCGTTGAATCCCACGGTGTTGGCGAACCCTGCGGTCTCCGTCACCGACTGACGGAAGCGCCGCATGCCCTCGGGACTGTCGTGGAACCACCACGGCGGGCCGAGCTTGAGTGCGGGGTAGTGACCGGCGAGCGGCGCGAGTTCGCGGCTGCAGGTGCTCTCGTCGAGGGTGTAGACGACGATCGTGAGCGACGGTTCGTTCCCGAAGCGATCGAGGAGTGGCTTGAGCGCGTGCACGTAGTCGATCGAC
>CAYVUO010000015.1:0-9338 GCA_964454715.1 uncultured Bifidobacterium sp.
TTCGCCGAGCTCGATCAGGGCCTGCTCGAGGCCGGGATCGCCTGGGGGGCGGCCAAGGCGCACGTGCATCTGGCCCGGAGACGGCCTGCCTCCTAGCCCCATTCATATTCCTGAAACATTCGCGGAACCGTTGGGAAACATCTCGGGGCGAGCCTCTGGATTCCGTTTCGGTATGGAGGAACCCGTGTCTGGAATCGATTCCGGCGATACCGCCTGGATGCTCATCTCGACAGGTCTGGTGCTGTTCATGACGCCGGGCCTGGCCTTCTTCTACGGGGGCATGGTGCGAGCCAAGAACGTGCTCGGCATGCTCATGCAGAACTTCTTCGCCATGGGCCTCATGGCGATCATCTGGGTTGCCATCGCGTTCTCGCTCGCGTTCGGCAACTTCGGTGATGGCGGGGTCATCGGCAACCTCGACTTCGCGTGGATGCGCAACATCGGTTCGACCGTGGGGCCCGACGCGTTCGCACTGAGCATCCCGTTCGTGCTCTTCTGCGCCTATCAGATGACCTTCGCCGTGATCACTCCGGCGCTCATCACCGGCGCGACGGCCGATCGACTCAAGTTCTCCGCCTATGCGGTGTTCATCGCCCTCTGGCTCGTGCTCGTCTACGCGCCGGTCGCACACTGGGTGTTCGGCGGCGGCTGGTTGGCCAAGCTCGGTGCACTCGACTTCGCCGGCGGTGCCGTCGTGCACATCAACGCTGGCGCCGCAGCACTCGGCGTGATCCTCGTGCTCGGCAAGCGGAAGGGCTGGCCACGCGAGGGCATGCATCCCCACAACCTTCCGTTCACCCTCCTCGGTACCGGCATCCTCTGGTTCGGCTGGTTCGGCTTCAACGCTGGTTCTGCTCTCGCCTCGAACGGGATCGCGGCTCAGGCCCTCATGAACACGTTCCTCGCGTCGTCTGCTGGAATGCTCGGCTGGTTGGTGTTCGAGAAGATCAAGGACGGTCGTCCGACCACGCTCGGTGCGGCTTCGGGAGCAGTGGCCGGCCTCGTTGCCATCACTCCATGTGCGGGGTTCGTCGGCGGCATGGCTCCGATCATCATCGGGTTCCTCGCCGGTGTGATCTGCGTGTTCGCCATCCAGTTGAAGTTCAAGATCGGGTACGACGACAGCCTCGACGTCGTCGGTGTGCATCTGGTCGGCGGTCTCATCGGCGCCCTGCTCCTCGGCTTCTTCGCGGACGCATCGATCAACCCGCTCGTCGAGCACGAGGGCGTGTTCTTGGGCGGCGGCTTCAAGTTGCTGTGGTTCCAGTTCGTGGCGTCAGCCGTCACGTTGGTGTTCAGCTTCGTCGTCTCGTTCTTGCTTGCCAAGGTGATCGACAAGGTCATCGGCCTGCGGGTGAGTGAGGAGGATGAGTACGAGGGCCTCGACCTCACCCAGCACGCCGAGACTGCGTACTCGTTCGGCAGCACCGGTTCGATGGACCGTGTCTGATGGCCGATACAGGTGAGGGAAGGGATACCGTTTCGCCATGAAGCTCGTGACCGCGATCATCAAGCCCCATAAGACCGATGACGTGAAGGAGGCCCTCAAGGCCGCCGGAATCACGGGCATGACGGTCGATGAGGTCAAGGGCTTCGGCCGACAGGGCGGCAAGACCGAGATCTACCGCGGTGCCGAGTACATCGTCGACCTCCTACCCAAGGTGAAGATCGAAGCCGTCGTCGTCGACGATCGAGCTGAGGATGTCGCTCGGATCATCGTCAATGCGGCGCGTACGGGCAAGATCGGCGACGGCAAGGTGTGGATCACCGACGTGGCGAAGATCATCCGCATCCGCACTGGCGAACTCGACGACGACGCGATCTGAGCGACGTGGATCTCGCCGCGGAACGCAACGCGCTGCTCGCCGACGCGTCGTGTCGCGGCGCCGAGTTGTGTCGACGGCTCACGGGTGTCATCGACGAGTGGATCTTCGAACTGTGGCAGGCCGCCTCGCCTCCTGGCTCCGGCGCTGCGCTCGTCGCAGTGGGGGGTTACGGCCGGGCCGAGCTTTCGCCCGGCAGCGACATCGACCTGTATCTCCTCCACGATCCGGGAGTCGACGTCTCTGGTCTGGCCGAACGCATCTGGTATCCGATCTGGGACTCGGGGCTCAAGCTCGGTCATGCGGTGCGAACTGTCAAGGACACGCTCGCGCTCGCCGCTGACGATCTCGACACCGCGACGGCCGTGCTCACGGCGCGTCACGTCGCCGGTGACCCGAAGTTCGCCGAAGAACTTCGCGACAAGGGTCTGGCGCTGTGGCAGAAGCGTTCGAAGCGCTGGCTCGCCGAGATGGATCTGCGGGTCACGGAGCGTCATGAACGAGCGGGCGAGGTCGCGTTCCTCCTCGAACCCGACCTGAAGGATGGCCGCGGAGGCTTGCGCGATGTGCATGCCATCCGTTGGGCCGAGGCCGCGGGAATGACTCTGCTCCCTGGTGATGATGAGGCGATCGCCGAGGCATATGCAGTCGTGCTCGGCACTCGCGTCGAACTGCATCGCCGCACGGGTCGCACCAGCGATCGACTCCTCCTCGAGGAGCAGGATGCCGTCGCCGAGGCCCTCGGACATCGCGATGCCGATCAGCTCATGAGAGTGCTCTCCACCGCTGCCCGCACGATCGCATGGGTCAGCGACGACCTCTGGGCCCGGGTGCAGTCGTCGCTCGAGGGCCCGATCAGGCGTCGACTCTGGCGAGACAAGGATGTCGCTCCCGGTGTCGTCTTCCGCGAGGGCGTGGTCGGGCTGGCGGCAGGCGCAGACCCGTCGAACGATCCCAATCTCGTGCTGCGGGTCGCAGTGGTGGCGGCTCGCAACGAGGCCCGCATCGAACGTGCCGCCCTCGATCGCCTCACCGAGTCGGCGCCGCTACCCACGCCGTGGGGTGAGGAGACGCGCCGACTGTTCGTCGACCTCTTCCTCGCCGGTCGGGGCGCGGTCGAGGTGGTGGAGACCCTCGATCAACGCGGACTGTGGGAGCCGATCCTTCCCGAGTGGGGTCACATCCGTTGTCGTCCGCAGCGGAACGCGTACCACCGTTTCACCGTCGATCGACACCTCGCCGAGACCGCGGCCAACGCTGCCGCCGTCGCCGATCGTGTCGAGCGAGCGGATCTCTTGGCCATGGGTGCGCTGTTGCACGACATCGGCAAGGGTCGTCCGGGTGATCACACCGAGGTCGGCATCGAGATGGTTGCCACCATGGCACCTCGGATGGGATTCGATGCCGCCGACACGGCGACGATCCAGACCATGGTGCGAGAGCACCTCCTGCTGCCCGACATCGCCACGAGGCGAGACCTCTCCGATGACGGCACCATCGCGTACGTCGCCGATCGAGCTGGCGACCTGACGACCCTCAATCTCCTGCATGCGCTCACCGAGGCCGATTCACTCGCCACCGGCTCTGCGGCATGGGGGCCATGGAAGGAGGAACTCGTCGGTGTGCTCGTCGACCGGGTCGCCAGTGTCTTGTCGGGCGCTGAGATCTCGGAGGCGACCGATGTCGGATTCCCTTCGGCACATCAGCGTGATCTTCTGGCACAGCGTCGACGCATCATCGAACATGCCGGTGATCAGTTGGTCCTCGTCAGCCCTGATCGTCCCGGTCTGTTCTCGCGAGTTTCAGGCGTGCTCTCGCTCAACGGCCTCACCGTGCTCGAAGCTGCCGTGCACTCCGACGACAACGACATGGCGCTCGAGCAGATCCGTGTGCGCAACGACTTCGGTGACGAGGTGCGGTGGGACCGCGTCACCCGCGATCTCGAGCGAGCACTCGACGGCCGGCTCGCACTCGAGGCCCGTCTCGCAGAGCGCTCACGCACGTATCTTCCGCCGCGTCGACTTCCCGGTCTCGTCACCCACCCCGAGGTGATCGTCGACAACCGTCTGTCGAACGATCGCACCGTGCTCGAGGTACGTGCTCGCGATTCGGTCGGTCTGCTGTGGCGCATCACCCGGGCCCTACACGAACTCGACCTCGACATCACCTCGGCCATCATCCAAACCATCGGCACCGATGCGGTCGACTCGTTCTATGTTCGCGGAGCCGACGGTCGGAAGATCACCGACCACGACCACCTCGCCGAGATCGAGCGGGCCCTCATGTACGCGATCGAGGGCGTCGGCTGACGCCGACCGATAGCGTGCGGCCATGACCGATCCGGTGACGCCGCAGGATCTCATCCGTTGGAGCGAGGCCCTTGCCGGCATCGCCCGCACCGGCCTCGGGTTCACCCAGAGCCTCTACGAGCGCGAGCGGTTCGAGGAGGTGCTGGCCATCGCCGCCGACATGCGGGTGGCTGCTGGCAGCATGTTCGACCCCGACGACTTGGTGCACGAATGGTTGAAGTCGGTGGGCCAGGGTGTGCCGGGCTACCAGACGCCGAAGGTGGCCGTCGGCGCCATCGTGCAGAACGATGATGACGAGATCCTCCTCGTGCAACGCTCCGACTCCGGCGTGTGGCTCTACCCCACGGGCTGGGCCGACATCGGATACTCGCCATCGGAGGTGGCGGTGAAGGAGGTGCATGAGGAGACGGGCATCGAGTGCGAGGTCGTGCAGTTGCTCGCCGTCTACGACGGTCTGCAGCGCCGCTTCACCAGCGTTCCGCTCTACTCGCTCGTGTTCCACTGCCGTGCCACGGGGGGATCGTTGCAGGGTCACCCGCTCGAGACCTCGGGCGTCGGTTGGTTCCCGCTCGACGCACTGCCCGACATGGCCGTCGGCACCGAACTGTGGGGCCCCATGGCCGCGCTCGCGTTCAGCGGTTCACGGGTCGATGTGCACTTCGATCATCCCCGCACGCCGGTGTGGCGTGGCGATCATCTCGTGGTCGACCTCACCGACGAGTGAATCTCGCGCGTCACTCGAAGTCGCGCAGGAAGCGCTCGACCTCTTCGACCAACTCATCGCCGTCGACGAACGATTCGGGTTCCTCGTCGTAGCGACGCTCGAGGTGGGCCACGTACTCGGTGGTCTCCTCGTCCTCGGCCACGAGTTCGGTGACCTGGTGCTCGTAGGCGTCGGTGGCGAACTGCAGATCGGTGAGGTCGACCGTCGTGTCGAGCAGACGAACGGTGCGTTGCACCAGCGCCATGGCCGCCTTGGGCGAGGGAGATGACGGCACGTAGGTCGGCACTGCGGCCCAGAACGCGGCGCTGCGGATTCCCACCTCGCTGCAGGCGGCGTGCAGCACACCGGTGATGCCGGTGGGGCCCTCGTAGCGCGACGGCAGCAGGTCGAGGGCGTTGGCCGATTCGGCGTCGTACGCGGAACCGAACACAGAGACGGGCCGAGTGTGGGGCACCTCGGCCAGCAGAGCGCCGAGCGTGATGACGAGCTTGGCATCGGTGGCGAGCGCGACGCCGATGACGTGCTCGCAGAACGTGCGCCAGCGCAACTGCGGTTCGATGCCGGAGAGGAGGATGGCGTCGAACTCCTTGCCAGGAACACCGGCGGCGAGGAACTCGTTGGTGGGCCAGTCGATCACGCGATGGCCCGACGCTTCGATGCGCACCTCGGGGCGGGTCGAGGTGAAGTCGTAGAAGACCTCGGGATCGATGTCGGCGAACGGCCGGGCGTTCCACTGATCGGCGAGGTGATCTACCGCAGAGGTGGCCGCATCGCCGGCGTCGTTCCAACCGCCGAACGCGACGATGAGTACCGGCTCGCTCACGTTGGGGCTGCGCGACCACCGCAGGTGGGGGAGGGAGGCTCCGCTCGCTTCCGTCATGGCACGAGGGTATCGGCGCCGTGTGGCGTTCGCGAGCGCAGATGCCCGGTGGCCATGGCCCCTACGCTGGGCCCATGAGTGGCGTGCAGATCGTCGAGGCGACCGAGGTGACCGATGCGCTGGTGGGGGCCTTCGCTCGGCTGATCCCGCAGTTGTCGAAGTCGAATCCGCCGCCCACCGCCGCTGAGCTGCAGGCCATCGTGGCTGCCGAATCGAGCGTGCTGTTGTTGGCGGTCGATGATGCGTCGGGAGAGATCCTGGGCAGTCTCACGCTCGCTTGGTTCCGCATCCCCACGGGCGTGCGGGCGTGGATCGAGGATGTCGTGGTCGATGAGTCGGCTCGCGGTCGCGGCGTTGGCGAAGCGCTGAATCGTGATGCGCTCGAGCGGGCTCGAGTGCTCGGTGCTCGCACGGTCGATCTCACCTCGCGCCCGAGCCGGGAAGCTGCGAATCGCCTGTATCGGCGCATCGGCTTCGAAGCGCGCGACACGAACGTTTATAGGTTCAGCCTCGATTCCTGAGGTTCGCGCGATCGGGTACTTCGGCCATGGCTCCGATGCGATCGCTTCTCGTATGCTTGCGAAATGGAACTCACAGCCGCGATCACTCACGAAGGCGATCTCTTCGTTGCGCGCTGTCTTGAAGTTGACGTGACGAGTCAGGGCGACTCGATGGAAGACGCTCTCGCAAACCTCAAGGAGGCCCTCGGCCTCTATTTCGAGGACGAGAACGAACCCGTCGATCTGAGCCATCCGATCGTCACCACGTTCCAACTCTCTGCGTGAACCCACCGCTCCCTGTCGTCAGCGGAGCAGATGCGATCAACGCCCTCGTCGACGCTGGATTCGTGCGTGTTGGTCAGCGCGGGAGTCACGTGAAGCTGCGCAAGGTACATCTGATCGTCATCGTTCCGCTGCATCGGGAACTCGCACCCGGGACGTTTCGCTCGATCATCCGTCAGTCGGGACTGTCGGTCGAGGAGTTCTTGGCGCTCTTGTAATCCGTGAATCCGGCGCGGTGATCGCTCAGAGTGGTGCGGTCTCGTTCTTCAGCGCGATGCGTCGATGGTCGCTGAGCCACTGAGCATCATTGACACACGAACGAACCGAAGCAAGGCGAGGACGACGATCGTGTAGACGGCGAGGTGCATCCAACTGACAGGTCCGTCGCGGTAGTCGAGCAGGAGCCCTGCACTACCGACCAAGCAAAGTGCGGCGAACGACCGTGAGAGGAGTGCACCCTCTGCGTGGCGCTCCGTTTTCATTGCAGTGAGTAGAAGACCGATACCCGCGATTACTGCACCGGTGATCATGAGGGCTCCGTAGAACGTGGTCCGTCCCGCTTCGGTGATTCCCGCCGAAGTTGGGCCTGCCGATAGGCCCACGCCGCTGAGCGGAGCGCCCGCCGACGTCACGTGCAGGTTGTAGATCACGATGGCAACCGCGACGGCAACGACCCAGTCCGCAATGACAGGTATGCGCTTCACACGAGAGCTCACAGGGACATCTAGCTCGTCGAACGAGGTCTTGAACGTGATGTTCAATGCGGAGATCGGACCGATCAGAAGGGTGCTGCTGAGCCAGAGAACAGATGTGCCGAGCCTTGATCTCGTTTCTAATCAGAAAATGTTGACAAATGTGTACCGGTTCACGCTCGAAGACTGACTCCGAAATCTGGATCGAGTGTGGCTCGGCATGCAGATCAATCGACCTCTCGGCGCTCCATCTTCGGGATGCCCGGAGTCGTGTCGTTGATCGCCCAGCTGATGATCACCTTCGGGTGGATCCTGAAGCGAGGGCTGCCGTCGACGGTCTCGATCGCAGCCGTCCCGATGATCTTCACTCCACGCGGCGACCATGGATCGATGGAGGCCAGGTCGTCGATCACGAGCGTGACCTGAGGATTGCGCTGGATGTTGCGATAGCGAGCGGTGTGGGTGATGTTGAAACCCGCAGTGATGATGTCGTCACCGTCGAGCTCGAAGATCACTGGTGCGACGTCGGGCTTTCCGCTGGGTGATGCCGATGCGAATCGCATCAGCGGTTGTGACTGCAGGTAGGCGATCTCGGCCTCGGTGAATGCATTCATCTTCCCTGACTCCCTGCTCCGTCCTTCGGTAGCTGGGAGATCCTCCTACCTCAAGCAAGGTTGAGGTCAAGCACTATCGTCGGCACATGGTCAGCCACGAGGAGCTGTTCAGACCGTGGTCGGTCGGTCAGGTCGCCGAACGCAGTGGGATGTCGGTCTCGGCACTCCACTTCTACGAGCGTGAGGGCCTCATCTCGTCGACTCGCAACGACGGCAATCAACGACGGTTCGGACGCGACACGCTTCGTCGCCTCGCCTTCATCCGCGCCGCACAGTCGGTCGGCATCTCGCTCGCCGACATCGGCGAGGCGCTCGAAGGACTTCCTCGACAGAGGACTCCTCGCGAAGCGGACTGGACGAAGTTGGCGGCGGGCTGGCGCGATCAGCTCGACGCGCGGATCGAACAGCTCGAGCGGCTCCGAGATGACCTCACTACCTGCATCGGCTGCGGTTGCCTGTCGTTCGAACGGTGCAAGCTGGTGAATCCCGCTGATCGATTGAGCTCGGAGGGTCCTGGCGCTCGTCGCTTCGCACCGGGAACTCCTCGTCCGGAATCGATCGATCCCGATCGATGAGGAACAGGGCGACATGACCAGGTGGAGCGAGTTCCGCGAACAACAACCCGAGATGGCAGCGATCGTCGAACGACTCTTCGCAACGGGTCGACACAAGACCATCGCCACCGTGAGGAGCGATGGCGCGCCGCGGATCTCCGGGATCGAGTGTGAGTTCGGCGATGACCTGACGTTCGGGTCCATGCCCGAGGCGCGCAAGATCGATGATCTACGTCGTGACCCTCGCTTCGCGGTCCACAGTCCATCGATCGACCCCGTCGAGGGTGACGAGGCGGCATGGCCGGGCGAAGCGAAGATCTCCGGCCGCGCCACCTCGGCGGGCCCACTGGTCGGCGACGATCGGCCTTCGGGCGAACTGTTCGTCGCCGACATCGAGAGCGTCGTCGTCACTCGTCTCAACGCCGATGCCACCAAGTTGGTCGTCGAATGGTGGACACCCGATGGCGGGTGTCGACGCATCGAGCGAGCGTGAGCGACTTCGGTCGCACCGACCGTTCCAGCCGCATGATCAGTCGGGAAAATGGAAGCCTGATGGCAGATAGGGGAATGAGAGACAGTGACTGAGGATCTCGATCGCGCCAAGTACATCGCCTTCGTCTCGCACCGAAAGGATGGCACGCCGGTTTCGACCGCGGTCTGGGTGGTGCCGTTCGGGGGTGGCTACGCATTCACCACCGACCCCGATTCATGGAAGGTGAAGCGAGTGCGGCGCAATCCCGCAGTCACGGTGCAGGCATCGAACGTGAGGGGTCGGCCGCGCAAGGGTGCCCCCCTGCATCATGGGCGAGCCGAGGTGCTCGACGAAGCTGGAGTAGCGGCCGTTCGACTCGCCGTGCGCTCCAAGTACCCGATCATGTATCGACTGCTCATCGAATGGAGTGACCGCCGCGCTGCCCGTCGCCATGGATCAGCCACGGCTGGCACTGCTGCGATCAAGGT
>CAYVUO010000015.1:9438-22858 GCA_964454715.1 uncultured Bifidobacterium sp.
GCCTCCTCGTGTTCGACCGAGCCAACCTATCGCCGGTGGTGCTCCAAGGCTTCGGGTGCTTGACTGTCGCCATGTCGACACTCACCGTCCGCCATTGGATCGCCACCACCCCCGAAGAGGTGTGGAACGCGTACTTCACTCCCGAGCTGTTCTGCCAGTTCTTCTCACCCGAGGGCCTGTCGATCCCGCTCGACTCGGTCGTCATCGAGGAGCGTGTCGGCGGTCGCTTCGAGTGCACGATGGTGTTCGACGACACCGCCTTGGAGAACCCCAACAAGGGCACTCTGCTCGAGTGCGAACGCCCCCACCGTTTCGTGGGCGGCGAGGAGGTCGAGAACATCGAGGGTTCGTTCCGATCCACGTGGACGTTCGATGTGGAGGGCGATGGCACCCTCATCACCGTGGTGCAGGAGGGGCTGCCCGAGGGCATTGCAGGCAACCCCCAGGTGCACGAGGCCTTCCGATCGAGCTATCGCAAGCTCGGACGTCTTCTCGGCTTCGAGACCGCGGAGCGCGACTGCGACTGAGCCGATGAGCGACATGCTCGTAGTGATCACACGCAACTCCTGACGGTCTCCGAGAGATCCGCCTACGCTGCGCCGCACCGAATGGTCGATGGGGGATCGATGGACGAGCAGGCCCGACAGCACAACCTCGACACGGTCGAGACCTTCTTCACTGCTGGGCGCGAGATCGATCGGCTCACGTTCCTCACCGACGACTGTGAATGGTGGAACGGACTCGGCAAGTTCCCGGCGGCCCCTGGTCAGACCGTGTTCAAGGGCAAGGATGAGATCGGCGCACGCATCCTCGGTCGCGCACCGTCGCCACCCCAGCCGAATGGTCGCGGCATCGATCGTTACGACCTGTCGACGATCTCGTTCCACGACGTGCACACGATCGCCGACGGCCCGTACGTGTTCCGTCAACACCTCTACCGCGCCACGACGCATGGCGGCCGTCCCTACGAGAACACCTATGGATTCCTGTTCCGCTTCACCGAGGACGGGCTCATCGATCGCATCTGGGAGCATTGGGGCACGCTGCAGGCCTACGAGACGCTCTTCCAAGGCCCACTCGTCGTGCACGATCCCGACTATCTGTTGATGTCGACGCCGTCGGTGCGACAACGACTCGATCTCGATCGTCCGGTCTCGCGCGAGTTGCTCACCGAGTGCATGGATCTCGCCGTGCACGCTCCGAACGGTTCGAATCAGCAGGCATACCGCTTCATCCTCGTCGACGATGCCACTACGAAGTCGAAGCTCGCCGACATCTACCGAGCCGCGATGTCCGACTTCGTGGGCCGGTCGCGCACCGACGCGCCAGAGGACAACATCGATCGTTCGTCTCCCACCCAACAGCGCATAGCGCAGAGTGTGGCGTTCCTGGCCGAGCACATGCACGAGGTTCCCGTGCTGTGCGTGCCGATCTTCCCGGGACGCACCGATGGACAGGGCGATGGTCCGGAGGATCGCGTCAACGCGTTCTGGCAGGCCAGTCGATGGGGTTCGGTGATCCCTGCCCTCTGGTCGTTCATGCTCGCCTTGCGGTCACGTGGTCTCGGTTCGGCCTGGACGACACTCACGCTCGTGCGCGAGCGCGAGATGGCCGAGGTGCTCGGCATCCCCTACGAGAAGTGGATGCAGGTCGGCCTGTTCCCCATCGCGCACACCGTCGGCACCGACTTCCGACCCACGCCGCGCAAGCCCGCCTCGGAGATCATGAGCTGGAACGGATTCCGCTGACGCAAGCGCGTGCGTGATCGCGCCCGTACGATCTCGGACATGCGAGTCATCGGAGTAGAGGAGTTCGGTCCGCCCGAGGTGTTGCGCGAATTCGATGTGCCCGATCCGCACGCCGGGCCGGGTGAGATCCGCATCGCAGTGCGCGCAGCTGCAGTGAATCCGACCGACACGTTGTTGCGCAGCGGTGCACGTGCCGATGCCCTTCGTGAACTTCCGACCCCTCACGTTCCGGGCATGGATGCGGCGGGTGTGGTCGACGAGGTCGGTGCCGGAGTCGATCGGTTCTCGCCCGGTGACGAGGTGATGGCGATCGTGTTGCCTCGATCCACCCATGGTGGTTACGCCGAGTTCCTCGTCGTTCCGGAGGCCTCTGCGGTTCCGATCCCGGCCGGGGCCTCGTTCGCCGAAGCGGCGTCGATCCCGATGAATGGACTCACTGCGCAGTTGGCCCTCGATCTGCTCGAACTCCCCGCCGGATCGACCATCGGCGTCACGGGCGCTGCCGGCGCGTTCGGCGGTGCGGTCGTGCAGTTGGCGAAGCATCGTGGTCTACGGGTGATCGCCGACGCATCGGAATCCGACGACGCGCTCGTGCGATCACTGGGTGCGGATGTCGTGGTGCGACGCGGTGACGAAGTCGCCGCCCGAATGCGCGAGGCGTGCCCCGGCGGTGTCGACGGACTCGCCGACGGATCCCTCCAGGCCCCCGACGTGCTCGACGCGATCCGCGACGGCGGTCGTCTGGCGACGGTTCGAGGATGGGCGGAGCCGTGCCCACGGGGGATCACTGCGCATCCCGTCTGGGTGCGTGACTACGTGACGGCCACCGACAGCCTCGACGAACTCCGCGCGCTCGCCGAGAGTGGCGCACTCACGATGCGCGTGGCCGAGGAGATCCCGGCGATCGACGCACCTCGGGCCCATCGCTTGCTCGAGGCCGGCGGCCGCAGGGGTCGCTTCGTCCTCGTTCGCTGAGACCCCCCGTCGGCAACGGGTGCATCCCGTGTCTATGATCGAGTCAAGACTCCTACAACACCCCCAATGGAGGTCGTCGCCATGTCCGATGGTCAGCTCACCCTCGAGGAATCACGAGTCAAGTACCGGGTCGAGCGCGACAAGCGCCTGCGTCCCGAGGGGCGGGCGCAGTACTCGGACCTGAGCGGTGAGTACGAGTCCTTCGACAACGACCCCTACGCCGACCCCAACTTCACGCGCGACGCGCGTACCGAGGAGGTCGAGGCCGTCATCATCGGCGCCGGCTTCGGCGGCATGATGGCAGCGGCCAATCTCCGCAAGCAGGGCATCGATTCGTTCCGCATCATCGAGAAGGCGGGCGACTTCGGTGGCACGTGGTATTGGAACCGCTACCCGGGCTGCATGTGTGACGTCGAGTCCTACATCTATCTGCCCCTCCTCGAGGACACCGGCTACATCCCTTCGATGCGCTACGCCCCTGCCTACGAGATCTTCGAGTACTGCCAGTTGATCGGGCGCACGTTCAACCTCTACGAGAACGCGCTGTTCCAGACCGAGGTCGACACCATGGACTGGAGTGACGAGACCTCGAAGTGGACGACCGTCACCTCGCGCGGCGATCGCATCACGTCGAAGTTCATCGTCATCGCCGGTGGTGTGCTCAACAAGGCCAAGCTCCCGGGCATCAACGGCATCACCAAGTTCAAGGGCAAGATGTTCCACACCAGCCGCTGGGACTACGGCTACACCGGCGGCTCGCCCAAGGGCGGCATGGACAAGCTCGCCGACAAGCGCGTCGCCGTCATCGGCACCGGCGCCACCGCCGTGCAGGTCGTGCCCCGCGTGGCCGAGGCGGCCAAGGAGGTCTACGTCTTCCAACGAACGCCCGCCTTCGTCGGCGTCCGCAACCAGTCGAAGACCGACCCGGCGGCGTTCAAGGAGATGGCGTCGAAGCCCGGTTGGCAGGACGAGCGCATCCGCAACTTCACGGCGTCGGTGAGCGGCCTCAAGCCTCCGACGAACATGGTGAACGACGAGTGGACGAAGGTCATGTGGACCGACACCACCGCGCAGGCGCCGACTCCCGAGGAGCAGGAGGCCCTCGAACAGCACGATCTCGACATCATGAACGCGGTGCGCAAGCGCATCGCCGACACGGTCAACGATCCCGAGACCGCTGAGAAGCTCATGCCCTACTACGGCGTGCGCTGCAAGCGTCCGTGCTTCCATGACGAGTACCTGCCGACCTTCAACCGCGACAACGTCCATCTGGTCGACACCAATGGTCAGGGTGTCGACGAGATCACCGAGAACGGCATCGTGGTCGACGGCGTCGAATACCCGGTCGATCTGATCGTGTTCGCCTCCGGTTTCGAGGTCACGAGCGACTACCACCATCGTCTCGGATTCGACCCGCGCGGTCGCAACGGAATCTCGATGAGCGAGTCGTGGGGTGAGGGCGCCCACACGCTCCACGGTGTGTTCACCCACGACTTCCCCAACCTGCTCATGATCAGCACGGTGCAGGGCGGCTTCGGTGTGAACTTCGTGCACTACATCTCCGAGACGTCCAAGCACGTCGCGTGGGTGATCGCCGAATGCGATCGCCTCGGAATCACCGAGATCGAGGCCGACCCCGAGGCCGAGGAGGCCTGGCTCATGACGTTGCTCATGCGCATGGGAGGCATCGGTGCCTACAACGCCACCTGCACGCCGGGGTATCTCAACTCCGAGCAGGAGGAGGGCACCATGAAGGCGGGTCGGAACGCCGCGTTCTGGGGCAGTGTCGAGCAGTACGCGGAGAACCTCGTCAACTGGCGCGAGGACGCGGACAAGCCCGGCGTGCTCATCAAGCGTTCCTGAACCACATCGTTCCTGACGTCGAGTGGCCGGGCCGAGCTCGGCGCGACGACCACTAGCGTCAGCGGCGTGACGGTGAGTGCAGACGAAGCCGTACCGACCCGCTTCATCGAAGCGGTTCGGGTCGAATGGCGT
The DNA here is from genome assembly GCA_964454715.1 of uncultured Bifidobacterium sp. GTDB lineage: Bacteria > Actinomycetota > Acidimicrobiia > Acidimicrobiales > Acidimicrobilacustridaceae > Acidimicrobilacustris. The sequence goes on from CAYVUO010000015.1 coordinate 14,157, forward strand.
CGCACCCGCACGTTCCCCTTCGAGACACTCTCGACCGTCGCCATCAACTTCGTGTTCGTCGTGGTCGGATGGTTCCTCGCTCCCGAATGGTTGATCGATCAGCTCTTCGCCGTCCATCGTCCGCTGGCCTTCTCAGTGGTCCTTGCCAGCTGGATGTACGCCGACGTGCCGACGACGAACGTGCTGGGTTCGAACGCGGACCGCGTGGTGCCGATCCTCGATGACGTCCCGGCCCTTCGGCAGATCTTCGACGCCCGTGCCTTCGTGCTCTGGTGCGTGGTGACGCCGATCGCAGCGATCGCTGCAGTGATCAGTGGGATCGTCACCGATCATCTCGTCGCGGCGATGGTGGGTCTGCTCTGGATCGTCGTCGCACCCGCCGGCCTGCTCATGATCGGCCCACTCCTCGGAATCGCCTTCCCGTATCACCCCATGCCACTCCGGCAGCGATGGGCGCTACGACGCGATGCGCGACAGCAGGTGGTGAGGTGGATCCTGCTCCTGGTCGTCCCCTATGTGTGGGTGCCTGCCATCGGTGTCGTGCTGATGGTGCCCTCGCTGTTCATCTGGCACGTCACGTCGGGAACCACCTTGTTCTCGGGCGGCACGTTCCCCCATCTGGGTCTCGGCGTCGCCGTCGGAGTGGTGATGAATCTCGGGGGAGCCGTCCTCGGTCGACGATGGGTGACGATGTGGGTTCGCCGACGCCGGACGCGACTCGCCGCGTTCCTCTCCGACCCGCTCGCCGGCTAGTCCGCCGCAGCGACCGATAGCGTCGTGATGTCGGCGGTGACGACCTCGATCGTGGCCATGGACCGATACTTCCATCCGAGACCGTGGAGGTGCGTGACCCGATGAGCGACAGGGACGGCACGATGCTGAATGCGGGTTTCATCACACCTCCCATCGGCGCAATCGCTGCGCTCACCTCCTTCGATGATCTCTCGCACGAGTGGAGGCGGTGGTTCGCCGAGTTCATGGGCACGTTCCTCCTCGTGCTGGTCGCCGCGGGTGGGCCGATGGTCGCTGCCGACTATCCCGACTCGGTCGGCCGCGCCGCCTACGTCGCGGCCCCGGGGCTGATGGTCATGGCGATGATCATGTTCATGGGCAAGGTCTCCGGCGCACACTTCAATCCGTGTGTCACCCTCGCCTTCGCGTTGCGGCGCGACTTCCCGTGGAAGCGTGTGCCCGCCTATCTGCTCGCACAGGTCTGCGGGGCGATCGCTGCGGCCGCAGTCCTGCAACCGCTCATCGGCGTCTCGGTCTCGATCGGTGGCAGTGCTCCCGGTGCACACACCTCGGTGTGGGCCGCGTTCGCGATGGAGGCGCTCCTCACCTTCGGTCTGTTGAGTGTCATCCTCGGCACGGCGTCGGGCGCTCAGAACATCGGCATCATCGGCTCCATCGGCGTCGGTTCGTACATCGCGCTCGCGGGTCTGTGGGCGAGTCCGATCTCGGGCGCGTCGATGAACCCGTTCCGAACGTTCGGCCCCGACCTCATCGGATGGGATCTCACGAAGTACTGGGTCTACGTCGCCGGCCCGCTTGTGGGAGCGTTCGTGGCCGTCATCGCCGCGGCGGTGTTGCGCGGCCACGGTGGAGGGCGCTCGGGTTCGTTGGCCGCCCAGGGCATCCTCGACCCGGAGATCGCGGAGCCCGAGAAGGACTGAGTCAGTCGAGTTCCTCGGCCCGGGCCTGGGAGTGGTGCACCGCAGCTCGGTAGATGCCAGTGGCCATGAACGAGGTCTCGACGTTGCGACGGGCGCCGTACACCTCGGCGCGGACGAGTTGATTGCGACGTGAGTGGGGATCGGCGAGCACGGCCATCTCCGCGAGATGACATGCGAGTCGCAGCTCGCCGTCCGCCACGAGTGTGAGCGCGCGATCGGCGAGCGCATCGGCACCACCTGCGAGCGACGCCATCTCGCGCGCGAGCTGTGCGTCGGGAGCGGGCTTGAGGTTCGCGGGGTTGCCGTCGTACCAGCCGCCATAGAGGCGCCAGATGTTGCGCACCACGAACTCGGGCTCGTCGTAGTTCGGCCGCAAGTAGGGGAGTTCGGCCAGATGGGCCGGCAGGCGAACGGTGTGAAGTACGTCGTCGAGACGCGCACCGCTGTTCATGAGTGCGAGTGTCTGAGCGTGCAGTGACTCGAGGGCTTCGGCAGTGTCGAGCAGCACCCTCTGCCCGTCGTCGACGCCTCCGATCGCAGGCCCATGCGCGGGCAGCAGCAGTTCGGGCTGCATCGTGGCCATGTCGCGCAGGGCGACGGCCCAGTCCCATGCGTAGCGCTGCACCTTCTGCGGATTGCCGGCATTCGGGAACTGCCAGATGAACAGATCACCGACGCAGATGGCGCGCTTGGAAGGAATCCAGGCCCATGTGTGGTCGTCGGTCTCACCGCGTGCGTGGCGAAGTTCGAACGAAGTGCCGCCCACGTCGAGGGTGGACTCGGTGCGATACGTGAGGTCGGGGTACACGTAGTCGCTCGGCCAAGCGGGTTCCGGGAGTCGGAACTGCCGCATGTTGATGAAACCGTTGTAGCCATTGGTGAGTTGGTAGCGATCGAAGCGTTCCGGTACGGCCTCGTGACCGACGTAGCGGATGGGATGAGCTCCGCGTGCGCTCGCGTCGGCGTCGAAGGCCTGTGCTCCCGTGACATGGTCGACATGCCCATGGGTGTAGACGGCGGTGTTCACCGCCGAGGGTGACCACGAGTGCAGCTCGCTGATGACCCTGGGGGCCGACAGATGGTGCGAGACGTCGAACACCACGAGCCCGTCCTCGGTGTCGAATGCGACGACGTTGCTGAACGCCTCCACGAGTGCGACGCCGTCGGCCAACTCCGCGATCCCGCCGGCGGAATCGCTGAAGAGGGCCTTCATCGCTGGCTGCTCCTCACCGGTGATCCATCGGTGCGAACGCTCGAGCATCTCGTGTCCACTCATGTCGTTCCTCCTCGATCGATCCTCCCACAGCAGCCACTACGCTCTCCGGTTCCCGTCCCCGGACCGATCGAGGAGCGTCGTGAGCCCAACCACCATCCCCTTCGGAGGCGCCAAGCTGGCGACCATCACCGGCCCCGTCGTCATGATCGGCATGGGTTCGATCGGTCGCGGCACGTTGCCGTTGCTCGATCGTCACATCGACTTCGACCACTCCCGCGCGATCGCACTCGATCCTCTGGCCGACAAGAAGAAGTACGCCGATGAGTACGGCATCTCGTTCCTCCAGGTCGAACTCACGACCGACAACTACGTCGAGGTGCTCACGCCACTGCTCACCAACGGTGGCGGTCAGGGCTTCTGTGTGAACCTCTCGGTCGACACCGGTTCAGTCGACATCATGCGGTTGTGTCGCGAACTCGGCGCGCTCTACATCGACACCGTCGTCGAGCCGTGGCCCGGTCTCTACTACAACGACGAGATCGACAATGCCGATCGCACGAACCAGTTCCTGCGCAGCCAGGCCGTCGCCGAACGTCGTCGGTCACCCGGTGGCACCACGGCGGTGTCATGCTGCGGTGCGAACCCGGGAATGGTGTCGTGGTTCGTCAAGCAGGCCCTGGTGAACCTCGATTCCGAGATGGGGCTGGGTCTCACCACGCCGGCACCGAGTGACCGCGTCGAGTGGGCGCAGTACATGCGCACCGTCGGAGTGAAGGGCATCCACATCGCCGAGCGCGACACCCAGCGCGTCATCACGCCGAAGCCGCATGGCACGTTCTGGAACACGTGGTCGGTCGACGGATTCCTCTCGGAGGGTCTGCAGCCGGCTGAGCTCGGTTGGGGAACGCACGAGAAGTGGATGCCCGAGACCGGCCGCCGCTTCTCCGATCCCGAAGCACCCGCGATCTACCTCGAGAGCCCCGGCGCCGAGACCCGCGTGCGTACGTGGTGCCCCACGCTCGGCGAGCAGTACGGATTCCTCGTCACGCACAACGAGTCGCTGTCGATCTCCGACTTCTACTCGGTACGCGAGGCCGACGGTTCGGTGTCGTATCGACCGACGTGCCACTACGCGTACCACCCGTGCAACGACGCCGTGCTCTCGTTCCATGAGCTCTTCGGCGCCGGCGGACGCGTGCAGGAGATCAAGCACGTGCTCGATGAGGATCAGATCGTCGACGGCATCGACGAGCTCGGCGTGCTCCTCTACGGCCATTCGCGCAATGCCTATTGGTTCGGCTCGCGACTCTCGATCGAAGAGGCCCGTGCACTGGCGCCCTACAACACGGCGACCGGCCTGCAGATCACGTCAGCGGTTCTGGCCGGTGTGGTGTGGGCACTCGAGAACCCCGAGGCCGGAATCGTCGAGACCGACGAGATGGATCACGTGCGTTGCCTCGAGGTCCAGGTGCCGTACCTCGGCCCCGTCGAGGGTCACTTCACCGACTGGACTCCATTGTCGAACCGCCTCGGCCTGTTCGAGGACGACATCGATCCCGAGGACGCCTGGCAGTTCCGCAACATCCTCGTGCATTGAGTCTCAGCGACCGCCCTCGAGGCGGTCGATCTCGGCGCGGTCGGCCGCGCCGGGTACTCCCAGAGTCACGCCGGGGGGTAGCTCGACGTGGAGTTCGCGCTCCGCGTCGAGGCGCACTCGCGCCCGCTCGACCGTGAGTGACATCACATGTCCGCCGATCGTGCGGTCGTCCGAAAGGAAGTGCAGGTGATGCCCGGGCACTTCGACTCCCGCGCTCGCATCGGGGAAGCGGAACCCGAACACGGTGCCTGAGGCCGAGGGCACCTCCCATGTGGTCTGGTGTTCGACCACGTCGCGCAACGGCGGATACGGCGGTTCCTGGGCAGCGACGCTCCGCAGCCGGAGATCGGTGAAGTCGCCGTCGGCGCGGACGGCGACGATGGGTGCGTCGGTCGTCGCTGAATCGATGAGGTCCCGCATGGCGGCCCAGGAGGTCGGGGCGTCGATGTGCAGTTCGACCGTCGGAGCGAACCGCGTGACCACTGCGAACGGTGTGAGAGTGGCGAGGTCGAGCTCGTCGACGCGGCCGTCGTGTCGTGCCGCCCAGGCCCTGCCATCGAGCACGATGAGTTCACCGTCGAGGGATTGCACCGTCCCTATGCCGTGGTCGCCGATCGCGATGAGTTCGGCGAGGGTCGTGTCGCCCTCGTAGCCACCGGCCATGAGCGCGTCGAGTGTTCCGGTCTGCACCGCGACGTGTTCGACGATGGGGTCATGTTCGAGACCGGCATGGCTGAGGGCTCGCAGGTGAAGAGCACCGATCATTCGGTCGTCGATGATGTCGCGGGCCACGGAGTGAGGGTATGCGACGATCCTGCGCGCCACGAGCGTGCTGCTGTCAGACTCTGCCGATCCGAACCTAGGAGCCCCATGGACATCACCCTGCTCGGAACTGGTGGACCGATCCCCGATCCGAATCGCGCTGGTCCGTCGACGCTCGTGACCGCAGGTGATGTGCGCCTACTCGTCGATGCCGGCCGCGCCGTGGTGATGCGGCTGGCTGCGGTCGGTGTGGTGCCGCCGATGCTGAACGCTGTTCTCGTCACCCATCTCCACAGCGATCACATCACCGATCTCAACGACGTCGTGACCACCCGTTGGGTGATGAGCCCGGTTCGCAATCCGATCACCATCTACGGTCCGAAGGGGATCGCCGCAACGGTGGATGGACTCCTCGCGATGCTCGCTCCCGACATCTCGTATCGCATCGCCCACCACGAGGATCTCACCGAGGGCCCGGCAGTCGAGGTGATCGAGGTCGAGCCCGGTGACTCGTTCACCATTGGCGATGTCGAGGTCCGCGTGGGCGCGTCAGCACATCAGCCCGTCGAGCCGACGGTCTCGTTCCGTGCGGAACTCGCCGGCACCTCGGTCGTGCTCGGGGGCGACGGCATCCCGTGTGCGGGTCTCGACGAATTGTGCGCGGGCGCGTCCGCCTATGTGCAGACGGTGCTTCGTGATGACATCATCCGACAGATCCCGATCGCCCGACTGCAGGATGTGCTCGACTACCACTCGACGGTCGAGCAGGCCGCGCAGACGGCGACTCGCGCCGGTGTGGGCACCCTGGTGCTCACCCACTACATCCCCGGTCTCCCCCCGGGACAGGAGGAGGAGTGGCGCGCGCTCGCCGCCGCTCACTTCGATGGCCCGATCGTCCTCGGCGACGACCTCACCACCGTGACGATCTGACGACAAGGAGCAAGCATGAGCCACCACCACACCGAGACCCGGCAACTGATCACCGATGAGGGACCGATGGACGTCATCGTTTCGATCCCCACCGGCATCACCGATCCCAAGGGCGGCATCGTCGTCGTGCAGGAGGCCTTCGGTCTCACCGGCCACATCCGTCGCGTGTGTGAAGCGGTGGCCGACGCCGGCTATCTCGCGGTCGCGCCCGCGTTCTTCCATCGCCACGACGAGCAGCTGTTCGGTTACGACCAGTTCGACAAGGTCGGTCCGGCGATGATGACACTCACACTCGAGGGCATCCACGCTGATGTCGACGCCGGCATCGCGGAACTGGAGCGCAATCGCATCACGCGCGAGTCGATGGGCATCGTCGGATTCTGCATGGGTGGTTCGGTCGCGCTCGAGACAGCAGCGCGACTCGATCTCGGTGCGGCCGTGTCGTTCTATGGCGGTGGCATCGCCCAGGGCCGTTTCGGACTCGAGGCCGGTCTCGAGTACGGCGCACGTCTTCGCACGCCGTGGATGGGTCTCTACGGAGATCTCGACAAGGGCATCCCCGTCGATGACGTCGAGCAGCTGCGAGCGGTCGTGGCCGATGCGTCCGTGCCCACCGAGATCGTGCGCTACGCCGAGGCCGATCACGGGTTCCATTGCGATGAGCGCGCCTCGTTCCATCCGGCGTCGTCATCGGATGCGTGGGCCCGCACCATTGCGTTCTTCGATCGACACATCGGCTGAGCGCCCTCGGTCGCGCACGACATCGTCCGACAAATGCAAACGCCCCCAGCCGGGGGGAGCGGGGGCGTCGCAGCGGCCTCTCGTTTCGAGGGCCGGAGGTCACTCAGCGGGGGGACCGGTGACCTGTGATCAGGGTAGGGGGGACGTCGCTCGTCTCAGCAGTCCGATCGCCGGTCGCTCGTCACATGGTCGGGCGTCACAGGCCTTCGTGCTCGTCGAGACCGGCGGCGGTCGCAGCGAGCAGCGCCAACTGCGAGGCCCGTCGATAGACGAGTGCGAAGGCCGCTGCGGCTGCACGCTCGCTGCCACGAAGCGGCGGGTCGCCCAGCGACAACACCATCGCGGACGGATCGGTGGACGCGTGGATCAGGCCGGGGTCGTCGAGCGAGTGCTCGCCCCAGAACTTCCGCGACGCCGCGCGATCGGCGTTGGCGCGCTTCGCGGCTGAACCGCGACGACGGGAGCGACTCATGCCAGGACCTCCTCGGCGGACTGTTCGGTGAGCAGTTCATCGGTGCGCAGTCCGAGGGCTGCTTGGAGCTGAGAGGGATCGAGGTCGCCGAGTGAACTCGACTTCGGCAGCACGAGATCGGCGATGTGGCGCTTTCCGGCCACGACCTCCTCGACCCGTTCGTCGACAGTGCCAGGGCACACGAGGCGATGCGCGATGACGGTCTTGTCCTGACCGATGCGCCATGCGCGGTCACGAGCCTGATCCTCGACCGCGGGGTTCCACCAGCGGTCGTAGAGCACGACGTGGTTCGCGTTGGTGAGGTTGAGACCAGTGCCGCCGGCCTTGAGCGACAGCACGAGTGCGCCGGGACCTTCGAGGGCCTGGAACTCGGTGACGATCTGATCGCGGGTGCCGCGCGACTGGCCACCGTGGTAGCAGTGGATCGGCAGACCGAAGCGACCGGTGAGGTGTTCGGCGAGACGCTGACCCCATTCGGCGAAGTGCGTGAACACGAGCGCGCGCTCATCGGCGGCGAACACCTGCTCGAGGATCTCCTCGAGGCGGGCGAGCTTGCCGGAGCGACCCTCGAGCGGACCGTCATCGTTGCGGTAGTTCACCGGATGGTTGCAGATCTGCTTGAGCGCGGTGATGGCGGCGAGCACCTGACCGTTGCGCTTGTCGGCTCCCGCTTCGCCGGCCACACCGGTGACGAGGTTGTCGAGCACCGCTTGGTAGAGACCGATCTGCTCCGGTGTCATCGAACAGCGATCGAGTTCGTCGATTCGATCTGGGAGTTCGGCGGCGATGGCCGGTTCGCTCTTGGTACGGCGGAACACGAGGATGCCGTTGAGCGCGCGCAGGGCCTGCTCACCTTGATTGCGAGTGCCGCCCTCACCCGTGCCCGAGAGTTGCGCCACGAAGTGGGGACGGGGCCCGACGAGCCCGGGGTTGGTGAAGTCGAGGATGGCCCAGAGGTCACCGAGTCCGTTCTCGATCGGTGTGCCGGTGAGCGCCACCTTCGTACGCGCATCGAGACGCCGGAGTTGCTGTGCGGTGTCATTGGCCGGGTTCTTGATCGCCTGGGCCTCGTCGAGCACGACGCGATGCCAGGTGATGCGCTCGAGGGCCTCGATGTCGCGCACGGCGGTGCCGTAGGTGGTGATGACGACGTCGGCGCCGTCGATCTCGTCGGCGAACTCGTCGGCGTCGGCTCGCGACGCACCGTGATGCACGACGACCTTGAGGTCGGGCACGAACCGGGCCGCCTCGGCCGCCCAGTTGCCGACCACGGCGGGAGGGGCGATGACGAGCGACGGCGCGTCGCCACGT
>CAYVUO010000016.1:0-17926 GCA_964454715.1 uncultured Bifidobacterium sp.
GAAGGAGAGCAACCGCGCCGCCGAACAGCACTGCGAAGAGGTCGAGTGAGATCGCGCCGAGCAGAGCGGGGTTGCGACGGATCACCCGGAATCCCTCGAAGGCCTGGTGGAACTGCCCGACCTTGTCGGCGGGCGCGGGCGCATCGATCGGAGCGGTGGTGGAGGACTCCTCGATGAGGTGCGCTGCCGTGCGTTCGCCGAGCGCGTCGAGCAGTTCGGCGGGTCGATCGCTCTCGCCCACGTCGATGAGCGCGGCCTCATCGGCACCGGTGAGGGACGGTTGTGGGCGCGCCCGGTCGGCCCTCGGTGTGGCGAAGCCGATCATCACCACGCCAACGCCGGTGAGCAGCATGCACGCGAGGAATGGCCACGACACCGAGCCCACGTAGAGGAAGCCGGCGATCACGGGGCCGACGATCATCGCCGTCTGCCAACACGCGACGTTGAACGCGATGAGGCGGGGGAGTGCGCCGTCGGGGGCGAGGTCGGGAGGGAGGGAACGGATCGCCGGTCCGACGAACGCGCGGCAAGTGCCGAACACCAGCACGAGGGCGAAGATCGGCCAGGTTGCCGTGCCGTTCGTGCTCGCGTACCAAGCGAGTCCGCCGCTGGCCACGATCTGGCCCGTCAATCCGAGTCGCACGATGCGTCGTCGGTCGAATCGGTCGGCCGCGCTCCCCGTCACCGTCATGAGCAGGAATGCGGGAGCGAACTCGGCGAGACCGAGCAGGCCGAGGTAGATGTCCTCTTGGGTGAGGTCGTAGATCTGCTTGCCGAGAGCGGTGAGCAGGATCATCCCGGCCATCGTCGACGCGAGCGACGCGAACAGGAACGCCCTGACCGGGGGGTTCCTCAGCAGATCACGGGCGGTGACGGTGGTGGCGATGGAGTGCTCGGTTCGTCAGGGGATCACGCGGTACTCGAGCCCGTCGCCCGCAGGACGGCGCTCGGCGCGACCGGCACGGCGCAGATGCTCGAGGTGAGCGAGCGTCTCGCTGTCGGCCATCGGCCCTCGGCTCCGCGGCGAGAACAGCTCCTCCGACCAGCGCGTGACGCCGGCCCAACCAACGGATGGCGCGGCGACGGCGAGCATCTCGAGACGCTTGTCGTGGTGATCCTTGATGGCATCGCAACGACCGCGGAGATCGTGGAATGGATGGCCGTGGGCCGGCAGCACGGTGGTGATGCCCTCGAGCCCGGCGACCTTGTCGAGGTTGTTGAGGTAGTGCGCCAGCGGGTCGCCGCCGAGGAAGGCGGCCACGTGCGGGGTGATCGTGGGGAGCACGTGATCACCCGACAACAGCACACCGTCCTCTGGCGACCACATGCAGAGATGGTCGTGGGTGTGACCCGGTGTGTGCACTGCGAACCAGTCGCGATCACCGAGGCGCACGACCTGATTGTCGTCGACGACGATCGTGGGACGGGGTGCACGCATCCAGTCGAGTTCCTCGACGCGCCCATCGTCGATCGCCTGGCGGATGCGGGCACGGAACGCGCGCACGCCGGGCGAGTCGAACGAGAGGTCGGTCTCGTCCGAGTCGGGGATCGAGTCGAGGAGTACGCCGCCCTCGACCGCATCGGCTGGATCGAGTGGTTCGAGGGGTGTCTCGTCGAGATCGAGGAGATCGGTCCACTTGCGGAACATCGTGGAGGTGAGCACGTCGGCACCGCTCGCTTCGACGAGTCGATGTGCGCCACCGAAGTGATCGGGATGCGAGTGCGTGACGTAGACCGTGTGCACGCGGGCTACGGGGATGTTCGCATCGCGCATGCGATCGACGAGCGCGTTCCACGACTCCTCGGATGGGAGGCCCGGGTCGACGAGCGTGAAGCCGCGTGAGTCCTCGATGGCGTAGGTGTTCACATGGCCGAGGCCCGTGAAGTTGGTGGGCAGCTGCAGCCGGAGGATGCCGCGAGCGACTTCGGTGATCTCGGTCGACGCGTCCTCCTGCTCCTGCTTCGGTATGCGCGGCGCGTCGTGAGTGTGTTGGTCCCCCGTCATCGTGGCGATGGTACTGCCCGTTACGCGGTGCGAAGGAACGAGTCGCGGTAGTAGCGCAACTCCGCGATGCTCTCCCTGATGTCGTCGAGGGCCCGGTGTCCCTCGGCCTTGCGGGGGGCGGCATCGAGCAGTGCGGGGTTCCAGCGCTTGATGAGTTCCTTGATCGTCGACACGTCGACCGACCGATAGTGGAGGTACTCCTCGATCGACGGGGCGTAGGCCGCCAGGAAGCGGCGGTCGGTGCCGATCGAGTTGCCGCACAGGGGCACGGTGCGGGGTTCGGGGATGTGCGTGCGAAGGAAGCCGAGGGTCTCGGCGACGGCATCGTCGAGGGAGGTCGTCGATGCCGTGATCTCGGGAAGCAGACCACTGCGGGTGTGCATCGACACCACGACCCTGTCCATCTCGGCGAGTGCGCTCTCGGGTTGGTGCACGACGAGGGATGGGCCCTCGGCGATCACCTCGAGGTCATCATCGGTGATGATCGTGGCCATCTCGACGATCACGTGGCGGTTCGGGTCGAGCCCGGTCATCTCGAGGTCCATCCAAGCGAGCATCTCCGGAGCCTACGCATGGTCGTACGATCCGAAGGTGCTCGAAGTTCCCGTGCTGCGCCTCGATCCCGATCTGCCGTTGCCGGCCTACGCGCGCGTCGGCGATGCGGGCCTCGACCTGTTGGCTCGCGAGGACGTCGTGCTCGCGCCTGCGGGTGGTCGGGCACTCGTGCCCACCGGCATCGCCGTGGCCCTACCCGAGGGGCACGCGGGTTTCATCCAGCCTCGTAGTGGTCTGGCTCTGAAGCACGGAGTGACCTGCCTCAACACTCCGGGATTGATCGACAGTGGCTATCGCGGAGAGCTCAAGGTGCTCTTGATCAATACCGACCCGACCGAACCATTCGCCGTGGTGCGCGGTGAGCGGATCGCCCAGTTCGTCGTGCAACGCGTCGAACACGTCGTGCTCGAACCGGTCGACGACTTCGATCACCTCGCCGAATCGGAGCGCGGCGAGGGCGGTTTCGGACACACGGGCCGCTGAGCCCGACGGTCAGATCGCCGCGGTCTCGTCGTCGGGGTGTCGGTGCGACGAGTGGAGTCGCAGTCGCCAAGCCAGTTCGAGAAGCAGCGCACCGCAGGCGCCGACTCCGACCGCCGTCATGATGTCGGCAGCGCCCGGCAATGGGAGGTCGAAGTAGTCGCGCAATCCTGGAATGGAAAGTGTGCCGACCATGCCGATCGCCATCGCAGCGACGAGCGCGACCTTCCATGTGCGGAACGGGCGGCAGAGGATCACCAACACCCACAGCGCAACGACGAACAGGGTGATCACCGCGACGGTGCGCGCCTGATCGGTTCCGAGTTCGCCCTTCACGAGCAGGAATGCGCTGAGCGTCGAGACCGCAGCGATCGCGCCGGCGGGGATCGTGAAGCGCAGTACGCGATCGAGGAATCCCGGTCGAGCGCGTCGTTGGTTCTGTGAGAGTGCGAGGAAGAAGCCGGGCACACCGATCGTGAGCGCCGAGATGATCGTGAAGTGCCGGGGCAGGAACGGGAATGTGAACCGGCCGACGCCGACGGCGATCGCCATGGCGAGTGCATAGAACGTCTTCGTGAGGAACAGGTTCGCGACGCGCTCGACGTTCGCGATCACACGGCGGCCCTCGTCGACGACGGAGGGGAACACCGCGAAGTCATTGTCGAGCAGCACGAAACGTGCCACGGCTCGGGCGGCGGCCGAACCGGATCCCATGGCCACACCGACGTCGGCGTCCTTGAGGGCGAGGGTGTCGTTCACGCCGTCGCCGGTCATCGCAACGGTGTGTCCCCGCGACTGCAGCGCATGCACCATCGCTCGCTTCTGCTGGGGTGTCACGCGACCGAACACCGAGTTGGCCTCCAGCACATCGGCCAGTTCGTCCTGATCCTCGGGGAGCGTGCGGGCGTCGATCGGGTGATCGGCACCGGGCACTCCGACGCGCGCGGCGACGGCTCCGACCGTGATCGGACTGTCGCCCGAGATGACCTTCACCAGCACGTCCTGCGTGCCGAAGTAGGCGATGGTCGCGGGCGCCGCAGCTCGCAACTGTTCGTCGAGCACGACGAGCGCCGATGGCACTATGCGAGCGGGAAGTGTCTCGCCGTGCAGCCCGTCGGTCGAACGCGCGAGCAGCAGCACGCGTTGACCACTCCCGGCGTAGTGCGTGACGCGTTCGCGAGAGCGATCCAGGGCGTGACCGGGTTCGGCGTGATCGAGGAGTATGTCGGGGGCGCCGAGGTACCACGAGCCGTGATCACCGAAGTCGGCAGCGCTCCACTTGCGGGCCGACGAGAACGGGACCGACTCCGAGAGCGTCCATCCCGGTGCATCGGGGTTTGCCTGAGCGATGGCGAGGAGGCTGGGGTTGGGGTGATCGTCGGCCGCTCCCAGTGCGGCGAGTACGGCGTTCGGGTCGAAGGTGGTCGTCGGATCGGTGTCGAGCACCTCGACGGTGGCGAGGGCGAGCGATCCCTCGGTCAACGTGCCGGTCTTGTCGACGCACACGACGTCGACACGCGCGAGTCCCTCGATCGCCGCCAACTCCTGGGTGAGGACCTTCTTCTCGGCCAAGCGCGTGGCGCCGAGTGCGAACGCGATGCTCGTGAGGAGCACGAGTCCCTCGGGAACCATGGCGACGAGGCCGGCCACCGACGACTGGATGGCCTCGATCAGTCCGTCGTGGGCCGACAACTGCGAACTCACCAGCAGCACGGCCGCCGGGATCATGAGGAATCCGACCATCCGGATCACACGGTTGATGCCGGAGCGCAGCTCGCTCTTCACCATCGAGAATCGACGCGCTTCGCTCGAGAGCTTGAACGCGTAGGAGTCGGCGCCAACCGCCGTCGCGCGGATCGCGCCGCTTCCGGCGACGACGAACGAACCCGACATCACGCCGTCACCTGCGGACTTCTCCACGGGGTCGGCCTCACCGGTGAGCAACGACTCGTCGATCTCGAGACTGTTGCTGTCGAGCACCTCGCCATCGACGGCGATCTGATCGCCGAGACTGAGGATGATCACGTCATCGGCGACGAGGTCCTTCGATGCGATCGTGATGTCGATGCCATCGCGTCGCACGGTCGCGCTCGGCGCGTTGAGCACGGCGAGACGATCGAGTGAACGCTTCGATCGCACTTCCTGCACGATGCCGATGAGAGCGTTGCCCACGAGGACGAAGCCGAAGAGAGCGTCGCGGTATTCGCCGATCCCGATGATGATGACGAGCAGGATCCCGAGCAAGAGGTTGAACGGCGTGACCACGTTGGCGCGGATGATCTGCGCGATGGTGCGGCTCGTGGGATCCGGTACGTCGTTCGTGCGCCCGTCGGCGACGCGTTGCGCGACCTCGGCCGCGCTGAGTCCCTGCACTGTCGTCATCGCTCCCCGCCGTTCGGTGTCAGTGCTCGGTCGGGACGACCACGACCGGGACTGGTGAATGATGCACGCACTGGTTGCTGACGGATCCGAGCACCAGACCTGTGAATCCGCCGTGACCGCGGGCTCCCACGACGAGCAGATCGGCTTGCGCCGCCGCGTCGAGCAGTGCCGCTGCCGCCGAACCCTCGGTGATGAGGGTGGTGACCGGCACGGGACCGTCGGCCGTCACTCCCTCCTCGGCACAGATGGCGATGAGCGACTCACGGGTCTGGTCGTCGATCCCCTCGGGAATGGGCAGCGCGTCGAAGGCCGGCATCGTCGTGGTGACGGGGAGTCGCCACACCGTGACGATCTCGAGCGAGTCGCCGCGCGCCTGCGCCTCGGCGTAGGCCCAACGCAGTGCAGCACGGGATGTCTTCGATCCGTCCACTCCCACGACGATCTTGCCCATCTCGTTCTCCTCAGTGGCGGCCGACACTCATCCGGGACGAACGAGCCGGTTCGGTCGTGGTCCGGACTGGTCGGGCGGGGTCGGTCATGGGGCGAGCCTAGGGGGGCACGCCGGCCCGCGCCCGACCCCTGCCGGGTTCGTGCGAGGATGTCGCTCGCATGAAGGTCGGTGACTTCTCCCTCCTGTTCGCGGTGCTCGCCCTGCTCTGCTGGGCCGCGGTCGTGGCGATCGTCGTCGGCGCGCTCGTGTGGCGCAGTGGTCGTGGTGGTGAACGACTCGTCCAGTTGCGGTACGACCTCGGTCGAGGTGCACTTCCCCTCGCATGGGCCGTCTCTTTGGTGGTGATCCTCGGCTCGCTCTACTACTCCAAGGTGCAGGGCTACGTGCCGTGCGAGCTGTGCTGGTACCAGCGGATCTGTCTCTACCCGTGGGCCGTGATCCTCGGCATCGCGACCTTCCGGCGGGACTCGTCGATCAAGGTCTACGCCATCCCGGTGCTGTGCATCAGCAGCGTGATCTCGATCTACCACTCGTGGGTCCAGGCGTTCCCGCCGTCGAACGGCACCTCCTTCTGCACCGCCGATGTCCCGTGCACCCTTCGCTACGTATGGCAGTTCGGTTTCGTCTCCCTTCCTTTCATGGCGCTTTCGGCCGCGGTCGCGATGATCGCCCTGTTGTCGATCGCCACTCCCTCCGAATCAGAGAGCACCGAGGAACTCGCATGAGCAATCGTCCATCGAAGTCACGTTCCACCTCCTCCGCGTCGCAGCGCGTGCGTGCGGCGTCGAACGCGGGCAAGGGCTCGTCGAAGTGGCTCTGGATCGGCATCGTCGCCGTCGTCGTGGTCGTGGGCGTCGTCGGCGTCATCGCCGGTCGCTCGAGCAGTTCGGGTGGCGGCGGAGGACAACAGACCTCCACCGGCACCGTCGTTCCCAACGGCAACCCGTCGAGCACGAGCATCAGCGTGCAGGGCAGTGCGCTGCCGCAGATGACGACCGATGGATCGGCTGATCCCGCGCTGGGCAAGACCGTTCCCACCGTGATCGGGCAGACCTTCGACGGTTCGCAGATCACCATCGCTCCCGACGGCAAGCCCCACCTCATCATGGGCGTCGCCCATTGGTGCCCCCATTGCCAGGCCGAGGTTCCGCGGATCATGGATTGGCTCGACGCCAACGGCGTTCCCCCGGGCCTCGAGATGTACACGGTCGCGACGTCGAACGATCCGGCCAAGCCGAACTATCCCGCTGGTGACTGGCTGCGGCGCGAGAAGTGGACGATCCCCACGATCCTCGACGACAAGAACAACCAAGCCGCATCCGCGATCGGTGTGAGTGGGTTCCCGTACTTCATCATCACCGACGCCAGTGGCAAGGTCGTCTACCGCACGAGTGGTGAGAAGTCGGCGGCCGAGCTCGACGCGATCATGAAGGCGGCGGCGAAGGGACAGGCCCCCAGCGCCTGATCCGATGCCCGATCCGATGAGTGGGTTCGTGCCTCCGGTGGGGATCGAACCCACGCTCTTCGGATTAAAAGTCCGCTGCCTTACCACTTGGCTACAGAGGCGCACCGGCTCGGTGAGTCGGTTCCAGCAGTATTGCCGCGAGGTGGGCGGGTAGCGTTCTCGTCGTGGCGACACCGGTGAGCGCATCCGAACGCACCGACCGTCGTCCATGGTCCGGTGCCCTCGGCATCTACGGAGCGGTACTCGTCGCCGTGACCTCGGCCGTCGCCATCGGTGCGGCCGGATCGCTCGCGTATCCGGAGAAGCATGACGTCTCGAGCTATCCGATGTCGTGGCTGTTCGGCGGTTGGTTCCGTTACGACGGTCGTTGGTACGACATCATCGCCACCGATGGCTATTCCTTCCACGGAACGAGCCAGCAGTCCGCTGTCGCCTACTTCCCGGGCTATCCGCTGCTGTTGCGCGTGCTCCACGCCATCACGACGATCGACGTGCGACTGCTCGGCACGTTGGTCACGGTCGCCTTCGGTGCCGGTGTCGCGTTGTTGTTCCATCGTTGGTGCCGAGAGCGCACCACACCAGCGATCGCTCGCTGCGCGCTCATCACCTACTTGCTCTATCCCTACGCGTTCTATCTGTTCGGCGCGGTCTACGCCGATGCTCTGTTCCTGTTCGCGGTCATCGCCGCTTTCCTGCTCCTCGAGCACGACCATCCGGTTCTCGCCGGTCTCGCTGGAGCGGTCGCGAGCGCGACCCGCCCCTTGGGCATCGCGGTGATCGTCGGTCTCGTCGCCGTGACCCTCTGGCGACGTCATGTCATCTCCGGTCGCTTGCGATCGCCGAAGTTCGAATTGCGATCGCTGCGACCGTCCGATGCTGGTGTGCTGCTGTCGGTGGGTGGTCTCGTCGGATACATGACCTACCTCGGCATCAGGTTCGGTCATCCGTTCGCGTTCGATGAGGTGCAGCAGGCTCAGGGTTGGGACCAGGGCAGCGGTCCGCGCACATGGTTCAAGATCACGTGGTTCCAGCAGGCGAAGAACCTGCCGGGTTGGACACTCGAGTGGCTGGCGCACGGACGTCCCGACACGTTCGAGAGGGTCATGTACGCGGTAACGGTCCTGTTGCAGGGATTCCTCGTGCTCGCGTTCGTGTTCATCGCCATCCTCGTCTGGCGGCGACTCGGTTGGGGATACGGGGTCTTCTGCCTCGCAGCGCTGGCGATCGCGTTGATCGGCACGAAGGACTTCCAGGGCACCGGCCGCTATCTGCTCACGACCTTCCCCTGCTTCCTCGTGCTGGGCACGGCATTGGCGGAACGGCCACGATGGCGCTGGGGCGTGTGGATCGTGAGCGGGATCCTGCTCGTGGCGTGGTCGCTCGCATTCGGGCGCGGGTACTACGTAGCCTGAGCGCATGGCCAACTTCCGGAGCCTCACGGTCTTCTATCCCATGTGGAACGAGGAGGAGACCATCGAGCGCGCCGTCGAAGCGGCGTTCGAGGCTTGTGACGGGCTCGTGCTCTCGGGTGAGATCGACACCTACGACGTGCTGATCATCGACGACGCGTCGACCGACAACACCGGCGCCATCGCCGACAAGATGGCTGAGAACGATCCACGGATCTCGGTCATCCACCATCCGACCAACCGCAAGCTCGGCGGCTCACTCAAGTCGGGTTTCGCCAACGCCAAGGGTGAACTCGTCCTCTACACCGATGCCGACCTGCCGTTCGACATGGCCGAGTTGGCGAAGGCGGTGCGGTTGCTCCGCATCTACGAGGCCGACATCGTCAGCGCGTACCGGTTCGACCGCACGGGTGAGGGCGCCCGGCGCCTCGTCTACAGCCACGTCTACAACCAGCTCGTGCAGACGATGTTCGGTCTGCGACTGCGCGACATGAACTTCGCGTTCAAGCTGGTTCGCCGCAGCATCTTCGAGCACATCGAACTGCGGAGTGAGGGTTCGTTCATCGATGTCGAGCTCCTCGCCCGAGCGCAGCGCCTCGGCTACTCGATCGTGCAGTTCGGTGTCGACTACTTCCCTCGCACGCGGGGCATCTCGACGCTCTCGTCGAACGCAGTGATCGTCAAGATCCTGCGTGAGATGCGAGAACTGCGGGCCGAACTGCAGTCGCTGCAGCCGTTGTCGCCCGAAGAACTGCGTCACGATCTCCGCTGATGGATCTCGAACGGCGACTGCTGGTCGTCAACGCCGATGACTTCGGCCTCACCGAAGGCGTGTCGCGAGCCATCATCGAGGCGTCGCGATCCGGCATCGTCACCTCCACGTCGATCATCGCCCTGACGCCGGCGTTCGAGGCATCGATGCGCATGTTGGGCGACGCGCCGGGCCTCGGCTGCGGAGTGCACTTCGCAGCAGTCGGTGAGGATCCGCCCCTGCTCTCGGCAGCGGAGGTGCCGACCCTCGTCGACCGCAAGGGTCGGTTGGCGTCGTCATGGCGAGTGCTGTTGCCGCGCGTGGCCGCCGGTCGCGTCGACCCCGACGACCTTCGCCGCGAGTTCGAGGCGCAGTACGACGCGATCGCGTCGCACGGGGTCACGATCGATCATTTCGACACCCACCAGAACGTGCACCTGTGGCCATCGATCGGCGACATCGTCCTCGACATCGGTGAGCGACACGGCGTGAACGCCGTGCGGGTCACCCGGTCGACGGCTCGTGGTGTCGTGGGCACGACGGTGCGTCGCTTGGCTCGTCGCTTCGAGTCGACGCTGCGCACGCGTGGCTGGCGCTGCCCGGATGCCTCCACCGGACTCGATGAGGCCGGCCATCTCGACCTGGGCGCGATGGTCGGCGCGCTCGACCGTCTGTCGGCGGCTGCCGCCCGATCGGCCGAACTCGCCACGCACCCCGGCCCTCACGAGGATCCCGCCCGCGCTCGTTACGAATGGGAATACGCATGGGGCGCCGAGTTCGACGCACTGTGCTCGCCCGTGGTGCGCACGGCCGTCGAGTCATTGGGATTCGAACTGGGCACGTTCGCCGAACTCGGAGCGATGCGATGAAGCGGCCCCATTCGCCAGCGGCGAAGCGCACACTCGCCGTGTGGGACGACGCGCCCCGTCAGGCTCGTATGCATTGTCATGTGCGTTGGCTCACGGCCCCGTTCGCGGCCCTCGAGCTCGAGGTCCCGCTCGAGGGGGACATCCTCGAGGTCGGATGCGGACATGGCGTGTTCTCCACGTATCTCGCCCTGGCCTCCCACGCTCGTCGCGTCGTCGGTGTCGACATCGATGGCGACAAGATCTCGCTGGCGCAGCAGGCGGCATCGCACCTCGCGCCCTCCGAGGCCGATGTGAGGTTCGAGGTGTCGGCCAGTGGCGATGTGCCGCGCATCGACGGTGGATGGCGATCGATCGTGTTCGCCGATGTGCTCTACCTGCTCCCCGCCGAAGGTCGACGCGCGCTCCTCACCGACTGCATCGACGCGCTCGCTCCCGGCGGACTCCTCGTCGTCAAGGAGGTCGACACCCAACCGCGCCTGAAGGCTCGCATCGCGCAGTTCCAGGAGCTCCTCGCCACGCGCGTGGCCCGCATCACCGCGGGAGAGACCCTCGACTTCCCCTCAGCGACCGAGTTGGAGGGTGTGCTCCGTGATGCCGGCATGCAGACCATGGCCAAGCGCATCGACCACGGGTATCTGCATCCTCACTGCGTGGTGTTGGGCTGGAAGCCCTCGGCCCCGTAGGTCATCGCCATCAGGAATCCCCGGGCCCTCTCGGCCAACGGATAGCGCTCGACGAGCGCCTTGAACGCGGGGGAGTGGTTCAGCTCGACGAGATGCGCGAGTTCGTGCACCAACACGTAGTCGAGCACCCATGGGGGCCATGCCGCGAGGCGCGTGGAGACGCGGATGTCGCCGTCGCGCGTGCACGAACCCCACTGGCTGCGCTGCTCGGCCCACGTCACGGTGCGGGCGATCGGGAGGTCGTATCGGCGGGAGAGGGTGGCTGCTCGCTCGACGAGATCGATCGACTCGCTGCGGAAGCGTCGTTCGAGGCGCGGTACCAGCTCGGCGATCGTGCGTTCGAGTTCGGCGCGGCCGATCGTCGCGGGTGCGTGCACCCGGATGACGTCACCCTCGAGCGTTGCCTGCACGGTCTTGCGTCGGCGTCGGGAGAACACGATCTCGACCGGCAGGGATGGTGGTGCCGCGACGACCTGCTCGTCGATCGCGTCGAACAACGAAGCCTGTGCCGGAGCATCGTCGATCGGTTCGTCGGGCACGTCAGATCTGTTCGGGGATGGTGATCTCGTCGTCCTCGACGAGCACGAAGCGTTCGGCGACCTCGATGCGGTCACCGTGGTGGATGAACACGCGAGCTCCGAGGTTGGGCATGCGTTCCCATTGCAGACCGCATTCGCGTTCGAGTGCACCGATCACACCGCCATGGGTGACGACGAGCAGATCGGCGCCGGTGTAGGTCTCGTGCAATCGATCGAGCGCGCCGCGGATGCGCACGATCAGATCGTCGTGGTCCTCGTAGCCGGGAGGTGAACGGAACGTCTTGAGATAGCCGGGGTACTCCTGCTCGATCTCGGCGCGGGTGAGTCCCTGCCATGCGCCGGCGTCGCGCTCCTGCAGATCGGGATCGACCACGACCGGGCCCACGCCGATCTGAGCACTGATGATCGAGGCGGTGTCGAGCGCGCGCATGAGCGGCGACGCGGCGATGAGGTCGACCGCGCCCACGCGCTGTGCGGCATGGAGCGCCTGGAGGCGGCCGAGTTCGGTGAGCGCGGGATCGGCTCGTCCCTGCCAACGGCCGAGCGCGTTCCATTCGGACTGCCCGTGGCGGACGAGGAGGAGTCGGGTCACGGCGAGGACCGTAGTGGCCCGGGGTAGGGCTGCGGGGCCCATCCCCTACGCTCGCCCCATGGCCCGACTGCGTCTGTTCGCCGCTGCCCGAGAGGTCGTCGGCGCGTCCGTCGTCGACCTCCCCGGTGCGACGGTCGACGAGGTGCTCGACGAGGCCGTCGCCCGTTTCGGTGACACCTTCGCTGCGGTGCTCGCCGACAGCCGGGTGTGGCTCGACGGTGACGAATGCGTCGGCACTGCGCCCGTGGGTGCGACGAGTGAGATCGCCGTGCTCCCTCCTGTCTCGGGTGGGGCGTGAACGCCACCGATCGCCGACCTTCGCTCTACGCGCGGCTCGCGTACGTGCCCCAGGCCGATGGCCCCCATGTGCTGCTCGGTGTGGGTTGGTTCGTGCTGGTCGTCGGTGCTGCGACCATCGGCCGATTCGGCATCTGCGCGTTGTTCGCCGCCGTCGGCGGCATCGCAGCACTTCAGACCACTCGTGACTGGCGGGCGAACGGTCATGACGCCGATCGCGTCGTCGCTGCCGGTGCAGTGGTGGCGATGTCGGTCGCGGGTCTTGTGAGTGCCGTCGCCGTCCTCGTCGTTGCAGTGGTCGCAGTCATCGTCACTGTCGCGGTCGATGCGATGTCGTCACGTCGCGCGATCATCGCCACTCTTCGTAGTTGGTTGCCCATCGGGGTCTGCACGGGCGCGTGCGTCGTGATCGCGCGCGCCGACATGGGTGCCTTCGTGATCCTCTTCGTGCTCGTGAGCGCGTTCGAGGTCGGCAACTACCTCGTCGGCACGGGCTCCAACAGTGTGTTCGAGGGTCCGGTCGCCGGAATGGCTGCAGTGATGGTCATCACGTTCGCCGAGGCCGTGTTCCAGCTCGGCCCGTTCGAGACCCGGGCCGCATGGATCTTCGGTGCGGTCATCGCCGTGCTCGCACCCCTCGGTGCCCCCGTGGCCTCGGCGGTGGCCTCGAGTGCCCGTGCCGCCGGGCCCGCACTGCGCCGGCTCGATGCCTGGATGGTCGTGGCGCCCCTGTGGGCGTGGATGCTCCACAACTGGCTCGTCGGCACGCGCTGACCCCGTTCGAGCCCGGCTGACGTCGTCGCTGGGCCCGGAATGTGGCGGGATCGCCCGACGGCCGTAGCGTGGAGGGCGATGCGCTCGCTCGCTGTCCTGTCCCTCCACACCTCTCCGCTCGCGCTGCCCGGTACGGGTGACTCGGGCGGCATGAACGTCTATGTCCGCGAACTCGCCGGCGCGCTCGCGCAAGCAGGTGTTCGCACCGAGGTGTTCGTGCGGCGGTCGAGCGACGACGTGCCCGAGATCGTCGACGTCGAGCCGGGTTTCCGGGTCGTGCACATCGATGCCGGTCCCGTGGACCTGCCCAAGGAGCGACTCCCCGAGGTGCTCGACGCCTACACCGATGAGGTGCGTCGTCACCTCGTCGCGGGTGATGGGTACGACGCCATCCACGCCAACTACTGGCTCTCGGGCGTCGCCGGGCATCGCCTCAAGCACGAGTTGTCGTTGCCGCTGGTGTCGACCTTCCACACCTTGGCTCGTGTGAAGGCGGAGACGGGAGACCCCGAACCACAGCGTCGCATCGACGCCGAGTCGCAGGTCATCGCGTGTTCCGATGCGATCCTCGCCAACTGCAACGCCGAGGTGTCGCAGTTGGTCGAGTTGTACGGAGCCGACCCCACGCGCATCGAGGTCGTGCCGCCGGGTGTCGACCACGCGTTCTTCTCTCCCGGTGATCGACGCGGCGCGCGTGCTGCGCTCGGACTCGGCGATCATCCCGTGCTGCTGTTCGCCGGTCGCATCCAGCCGCTCAAGGGACTCACCGTCGCCGTCAGCGCGTTCGCCGATGTGGTGCGTCGTCATCCCGATGCGGTGCTCGTCGTCGTGGGTGGTCCGAGCGGCGTCGCCGGTCGCGTCGAGATGGCCGAGGCCGAGGCCCTCATCGCGGCGCACGGGCTCACCGATCGGGTGCGGTTCGTCGAACCGCAGCCCCATCATCTGCTCTCGACCTACTACCGAGCCGCTGACGTCGTGGTGGTGCCCAGTCGCAGCGAGTCGTTCGGGCTCGTGGCACTCGAGGCCGGCGCATGCGGCACCCCCGTGGTGGCCGCTGCGGTCGGTGGTCTGCTCACGCTCATCGACGATGGTCTCACCGGCTTCCTCATCGACTCGCGTGATCCTGCCGACTACGCCGCCGCCGTCGACGATCTGCTCTCGAATCCCGGGCGAGCCGCCGCGATGTCCGAGGCTGCGGCATTGCGGGCGCGCAACTACACCTGGTCGACCACTGCGGCGCGGTTGCGTCGTCTCTATGCCGACCTCGTCACCCGCGCACCGGTGTCCTGCGCATGACTTCGCACGACGATTCGCCGATCGATGTCGCCGAACTCGATCGTCTCGAGGCGCTCATCGATGCGTGGGCGATGGCTGAGGCCGCCGACAACCCCGTCGTCGCCTCGGTCGAGCGCGGTGAGCCGGACGAGCGGCGTTGGTACCTGCGCATCCGGGGCGAGGCCAAGGACGTCTACGCGATCTGGCTCACGCTGCGGCAGCGGTCGTTGCACTTCGAGACCTACGTGATGCCTGCGCCCGACGAGAACCACGCGCAGTTCTACGAGCACCTGCTGCGTCGCAATCGCAAGCTCGTCGGTCTGCAGTTCTGCATCGGCGAGGAGGACGCGGTCTTCCTCGCCGGCACGATCCCGGTGCAGTCACTCGACGAGCGCGCGCTCGATCTGGCACTCGGATCGGTGTACGCCGCGGTCGAACTCTGCTTCCAGCCGGCGCTTCGCATCGGCTTCGCGACCCGTTTCGGCGATCGTCCGTAGGGACCGGGTCGTCGCGACCTTCTTCGACGCGGGCGTTGTGCGCGCCCACTCGCAGCCCTACGTTCACCGCCGCCCGGACGGGACGATCCTGCGACACCTCGGGGAAGTGGGTCGTCGGATCGGCCGTCCGGGCGTCCATCATCGACCGCATCTCCGCTCGACCCCGCAACCGGTGGGGGATGCGCAGCGGGCGTTGGCTAGCGTCGTCCCATGACCCGGTTGCAGATCATCGGCGGTGGACGAATGGGTGAGGCGCTCCTCGGCGGCCTCCTCGACGCCCGTTGGGCGGAGGCCTCGGAGATCGTCGTCGTCGAGAAGGTGGCCGAACGGCGTCAGGACCTCGAGGTGTTGTTCCCCGGTGTGCGCGTGACCGACTCGCTCGTCGATGCCGAGGGCGCGGTCATCGCCGTGAAGCCCAATGACGTCGCCGCGACGTGCGCCGACATCGCCGCCGCCGGCACCACACGCGTGCTCTCGATCGCGGCAGGCATCACGACCGCAGCGCTGCAGACCGCACTCGGCGACGGCATCGCCGTCGTGCGCGCCATGCCCAACACGCCGGCCGTCGTCGGCGCCGGTGCTGCGGCGATCGCGCCCGGTTCATCGGCATCCGAGGCCGATCTCGATTGGGCCGCATCGATCCTCGATGCGGTCGGCGTGGTCGTGCGCGTCGACGAGTCGAAGCTCGATGCCGTCACCGGCCTCTCCGGTTCCGGTCCTGCCTATGTGTTCCTCATGGCCGAGACGCTCATCGAAGCCGGCGTGCTCGTGGGGCTGACCCGCGAGGTGGCCGAGGTGCTGGCGGTGCAGACGATCCTCGGTTCGGCCCAGCTCCTCGAGTCGAGCGATGAGCATGCTGCGGCGCTCCGGGCCCAGGTCACGTCTCCCGGTGGCACCACCGCCGCTGGATTGCGCGCTCTCGAGGCCGGAGGCTTCCGCGCCGCGATCCTCGATGCGGTGAGCACGGCGACGGCGCGCTCGCGCGAACTCGGCCAATGACCATGAAGTACGACACCGTCTCGTTCCTCTCCGACTACGGAGCGGCCGATGAGTTCGTCGGTGTGGTGCACTCCGTCGTTCGATCGATCGCACCCGAGGTCGCGGTCATCGACATCACGCACGGCATCACCCCCTACGACGTGCGCGCCGGTGCTCTGGCCCTCGCTCGCAGTGTTCCGTACCTGTGTCCCGGCGTCGTGATCGCCGTGGTCGACCCCGGCGTCGGTACATCTCGCCGCCCCATCGCAGTCGAGGTCGGTGACGGCGCCTCGGTGCTCGTCGGCCCCGACAATGGCGTGTTGGCAGCGGCCGTCGCGCTCTGTGGCGGAGCTTCGCGCGCAGTGCGCATCGACAACCCCGACTACCGCCTCGACGGCGACTCGACCACCTTCGATGGGCGCGATGTGTTCGCCCCGGCCGCAGCGCATCTCTGCAATGGCGTCGATCTCTCCGAACTCGGACCGGCCATCGATCCCGTGTCGTTGTTCCCGGCGATGGTGCCGCTCACCCGTGAGGTCGAGGGTCGACTTCATGCCGAGGTGCTCTGGATCGACCGTTACGGCAATGCCCAGCTCAACGTCGATCCCGACGAACTCGCGCCCTACGACACCGTCGTACGACTCGTGCTCGAGGATGGCGCACATAGCGCTCGTCGTGTCACCACCTTCGCAGAACTCGAACCGAACGAGATCGGCATGCTCGTCGACTCCTATGGTCTCGTCTCCCTCGTCGCCGACCGTCGTTCGGCTGCCGAGCAACTCGGTGTGGTCACCGCGTCATCGGTCATCATCGAGGCCCACGACGACGATCGTCCGTCGAGCGTCGTCACCCCCGTCACCATCAGTCCCCGTCGCTGACAGGAGCATCCATGCGTCCCGCAACCGTCATCACCATCGGTGGCCTGCTGCTGCTCATCCTCGGCGCGGCAGTCCTGCAGTTGTTCGTGCTGGCGAAGTGATCAGGCGGCGGTGTCGTCGACCGCGACGAACCGCCATTCGAGGGGCTCGGGCAACACCTTGCGCGAGGGCGCGGTGAGCAGGAAGCCGACGAAGATGATCGAGATGCCGACCACGAGCGAGATGGCGAAGCCGTCCATCTCGTCGACGACCGAGTTGAGCAACCCTCCGGCACTCAGCACGAGCGTGCCGGTGGCGATGACGACATTGGCGATGGCGAGTCGGCGCGGCGACACCCGACCGGGAGCGGTTGGTGCCTTGCGCAGCCTCCACAGGCGCCACGCGCTGAACAGCGCGCCGCCGATGATGACGAGCGCGGCGACACCCGACCCGACCGCAGCGGCGATGCGGGGGCCGGGACCGAACACCTCCTTGCCCTGCGGCAGCGCGGGGCCGGAGATCGCGGTCGTGAGGGGCGCGGCCACGACGATGCCGGCACAGAACGCGCCGAGCACGGTGACGATCGCCGTCCACCGTCGACCGTGTCGGGGCCCGGCCAACAACTCGACCGTGCCGAGTGCGAGGTAGGGCACGTTGAGGATGGCGCCGAACAGGTAGAAGGCCTTGAACGACCACTCGTCCCAGCCGACGGCCGCGCCGACCCACAGGGCCGCCGACCCGGCTGCGAACAGGAACAACGAGATGGTCCAGGCCGCCTCATGGCGCTGGCGCCGGGCCATCCATCGTTCGAGGGTCGAGAGGGCGAAGGCCAGCGACACCAGGGTGGCGGCGGCAGCCAGCGCAGCGTGCAGGGACATGGCGCCAGCGTAGGGCGAGGGCCCGAGCGGTCCGCCGGGAGACTTTGTGAATTCGAGAACGATCGCTAGCCTCGGCGCCGTGCAGCGAGCTCCCCGTCGCATCCCCGAGGCCACCGTCGCCCGCCTCCCGGTCTACCTGCGCACCCTTCTCGAACTCCAGGGCGCCCGCGAGGCCACCGTGTCGTCGGA
>CAYVUO010000016.1:17936-22668 GCA_964454715.1 uncultured Bifidobacterium sp.
GCAACTGGCCGAACTGGCCGGCGTCAATGCGGCCAAGGTGCGCAAGGACCTCTCGTACCTCGGTTCCTACGGCACACGCGGCGTCGGGTACGACGTCGAGTTCCTCGTGTTCCAGATGAATCGGGTGCTCGGTCTCACCCAGGACTGGCCCGCCATCATCGTGGGCGCCGGAAACCTCGGCTCGGCCCTCGCCAACTACGGCGGGTTCGGTGAGCGGGGCTTCCCCGTGGCGGCCATCGTCGATGCCGATCCGGCCAAGGTGGGTACCGACGTCTCGGGCCACACCGTGCTCCACCTCGACGATCTCGACGAGGTGGTGCGACGCGATGGGATCGCCATCGGCATCATCGCCACACCCGCCGCCGGTGCTCAGGACGTCACCGATCGCCTCGTGGCCGCGGGCGTGCGATCGATCCTCAACTTCGCGCCCACCATCGTGACCGTGCCCGATGGCGTGGTGCTGCGGAAGGTCGACCTCGCCCTCGAACTGCAGATCCTCTCGTTCTACGGCCAGCGTGCGGCCGTGGTCGATGAGGTGGCCTCGTGAGGTCATCGGTCACCGTCGCCCTCCGGTGCCCCCTTCCGGGTGGCGCCACCCTCGCGGGTGGGCGATGCTCTACGGAGCGGTCGGCCCCCGCCCGACCCCGAGGAGGTGAGTGCGCATGTCGGTCGTCGTCGTCGGACTGAACCATCGCACCGTCCCCCTCGCACTGCTCGAGCGCGTGACGATCGATGACACGCGGCTTCCCAAGGTGCTGCACGATCTGCTCACCCGCGATCACGTGAGCGAAGCCGTCGTGCTGTCGACATGCAATCGCACCGAGGTCTACGTCGTCGCCGAGAAGTTCCATCCGGCCTACGGCGACCTGCGCCAGTTCTTCTCCTCGTTGGCCTCCGTGCCGCCGGAGGAACTCGCCGATCACCTCTACGTGCACGACGCCGATGCGGCCGCGAGTCACCTGTTCCGTGTGGCCTCCGGTGTCGACTCCGCCGTCGTAGGTGAGGCCGAGATCCTCGGTCAGGTGCGCGACGCGTGGGACGTCGCCCAGGTCGAGGGCAGTGCCGGTTCGCAGCTCAACCTGCTGTTCCGTCATGCGCTCGAGGTCGGCAAGCGGGCTCGCACCGAGACCGGCATCGGCCGCCACATCGCATCGGTCTCCACCGCAGCGGTCGCCATGGCCGAGCAGCGTCTCGGCGTGCTCGAGGGCCGCGGCATCCTCGTCATGGGCGCCGGTGACATGGGTGAGGGCATGGTGCGCGCCCTCGCGTCGAAGGGTGTCACCGACATCCGCATCGCCAATCGCACGTGGGAGAACGCCGCCGACCTCGCCGAGCGGGTGGGCGGGCGAGCCATCCACCTCGACGAACTCGAGGGCGCGCTGGCCGAGGTCGATCTCCTCCTCACCGGCACGGGCGCCACGTCGATGATCATCGAGCATTCCGACATCGCCCGAGTGGTCTCCGCTCGCGCCGGTCGCGATCTCCTCATCGTCGACGTTGCGGTGCCGCGCGATGTCGATCCATCGGTCGCCGAACTCGATGGCGTGACGCTTCTCGACATGGATGATCTGCGATCGTTCGCCGAAGCGGGCATGGCCGAGCGTCGTCGTGAGGTCGCACTCGTCGAGACGATGGTGAGCGAGGAACTCGATCGCTTCGTCTCGATCCGCGCCGCCCGTGAGGTGGCACCTCTCGTCGCTGCTCTGCACGAGCAGGCCGAAGAGGTGCGTCGTTCGGAACTCGATCGCTATCGGGCTCGCTTCGGCGAACTCGACGAGCGCCAGCTCGAACTGCTCGACGCGCTCACGCACGGCATCGTGGCCAAGATGCTCCATCAGCCCACCGTGCGACTGAAGGACGCCGCCGGCACGCCGCGCGGTGAGCGTCTGGCCGAGGCCATGCGCGACCTCTACGAGCTCTGAGGTAGAGCCGAGGTGCAACGACTGCGCATCGCCACGCGTGCGAGTGCGCTCGCGCAATGGCAGACCGATCATGTCGCTGCCGCGCTCGTTGCCGAGGCGAATGCTCGTGGCGAGCGACTCGAGGTCGAGAAGGTGATCGTCGAGACCTTCGCCGACCGTCGACTCGACATCCCCATCGACGCGATGGGCGGCAAGGGTGTGTTCGTCAAGGAGATCCAGGCTGCAGTGCTCGACGGTCGTGCCGACCTCGCCGTGCACTCGGGCAAGGACCTTCCCGCGATCACCCCCGACGGGTTGGTCATCGCGGCGGTGCCGCAGCGCGCCGATGCGCGCGACGTGCTCGTCGGATGCACCTTGGCCTCGCTGCCCCAGGGCGGCCGGGTGGCCTCCGGTTCCATCCGACGTCGGGCCCAGTTGGCGGCCCTGCGGCCGGATCTGGTGTTCGAGGGTCTACGCGGCAACATAGCGACTCGTCTCGAACGGGCCCGTGAGTACGACGCGATCGTCATGGCCGCGGCCGCCATCGATCGCCTCGAACTCGACCTCTCCGACCGCGTGGTCGAGGTGCTCGGAGAGGACGTGATGATCCCGCAGGTCGCGCAGGGTGCCATCGTGGTCGAATGCCGTGACGATCTCGCCGACGCGTTGGCACTGACCGCTTCGATCGAACACGCCGAGTCGCGCGTCTCCGTCGACGCTGAGCGCGCCTTCCTGCGCGAGTTGGGGGGCGATTGCGATCTGCCCGCCGGCGCTCACGCGGTGGTGTCCGCCGGCCGTATTCGTCTCGAGTCGATCCTCGCCGCCGTCGACGGCACGGTCGTGTTGCGAGATTCGCGCGAGTTCGACATCACCGACCGATTCGTCGCCGGTGCGGCGGCGGCCCGGGCATTGCTCGATGGCGGTGGCGTCGAGTTGCTGGGTCGCTGAATGACGGCTGATGACGAGCGGGAGGTCGGCGTCGGGCCCCATCCCGAGCCATGGCCCGATGATCCGAGACTCGATCCCGAGTTGCTGGCCGAGGGCGATCGACGCAACGTGGCTGATCGCTATCGCTACTGGTCGAACGATGCGATCGTCGCCGAACTCGACACGCGACGTCATGGGTTCCACGTCGCAGTGGAGAACTGGCAGCACGACCTCAACATCGGCACCGTCGTGCGCACCGCGAATGCGTTCAACGCGGAGGGCGTGCACATCGTCGGTCATCGGCGCTGGAACCGACGCGGCGCGATGGTGACGGATCGCTATCTGCACGTGCACCACCACGACGACATCGAGGCATTGGTGGCGTGGGCCGCGGGAGAGGACCTTCCCATCGTCGGCATCGACATCGTGCCCGGAGCCAGTCGTGCTGTTGTTCGGTCAGGAGGGACCCGGTCTCACCGACGCCGCATGCGCCGCATCATCGATGGTGTGCTCGATCTCGCAGTACGGCTCGACGCGGTCGATCAATGTCGGCGTGGCGGCCGGAATCGCGATGCATTCGTGGGTGCGCCAGCACGCGTCCGATCCGCCACCCGCGCCCTGACGGGCCTAGGTTCTCGCCGTGGACACGGTGTGGGTGCTGGGCGATCAACTCCGACGCGATCTCGGTCCTCTCGCCGATCGATCACCGGCCGACACCCGAGTGCTGTTGGTCGAGAGCGAGGCCAAGCTCGCCTCGGGTCGATGGCATCGTCAGCGACTGCATCTCGTTCTTGCCGCCATGCGTCGTTTCGCCGAGGAACTGCGCGCCGAGGGGTTCGAGGTCGATCTTCGCCACGCGCCGACCATGGCCGATGGTCTGCAACAGCATCGAGATGAGCACGCGCCCGATCGTGTGCTCGCCATGGCGCCGATGTCGTACGACGGTGTGCAGATGCTCGAACGTTGCGGTGTCGAGGTCGTGCCCAACGTGCAGTTCCTGTGCTCCGCCGAGGAGTTCGGAGAGTGGGCGTCCACTCGCAACAACCTGCGCATGGAGGACTTCTACCGTTGGCAGCGGTCACGTCTCGATGTGCTGATGGACGGCTCCGAGCCGGCCGGCGGTCGCTGGAACTTCGACGCCGACAATCGTGAGCCGCCGCCGCGCGACGGCCGGTCATGGCCCGCACCCATCGTCGACGAACTCGACGACCTCGACGCGCAGGTGCTCGCCGACATCGAGCGACGGTGCCCCGATGTCTTCGGCGCTGCTCCCACCGGTCTCTGGGCCACCACCCGTGCCGGCGCGCTCGCTCGGCTGCACCAGTTCATCGACGAGGTGCTCCCACTGTTCGGTCCACACGAGGACGCGATGCTGCGGGCCGAATGGAAGATGGCGCATTCCACGTTGAGTCCGTACCTCAACCTGGGTCTGCTCCATCCGTCCGAGGTCGTCGATGCAGCCGAGGCGGCATGGCTCGATGGTCGTGTGCCGATCGCATCGGCCGAGGGATTCATCCGTCAGATCATCGGATGGCGCGAGTACGTGTGGGGCCTCTACTGGCTCTGGATGCCCGACTACCGCGGATCGAACGCCCTCGGGGCCGAGCAGCCCCTTCCGCCCGCGTTCACCGGTGCGTCATCCACCGACATGGCGTGCGTCTCGCACACGATCGAACGACTCGACGAGAACGGTTGGGTGCATCACATCGAGCGTCTGATGGTGCTCGGCAACCTCTCGTTGACGGCGGGAGTGTCCCCGGCGGCGGTCGTCGACTGGATGTGGAAGTCGTTCGTCGATGGAGCGGAGTGGGTGATGCTCCCCAATGTGCTCGGCATGGCGCTGTTCGCCGACGGCGGTCGCATGGCGACGAAGCCCTATGCCTCCGGCGGCGCGTACATCAAGC
>CAYVUO010000017.1:0-5203 GCA_964454715.1 uncultured Bifidobacterium sp.
ACGCCTTCGCTATCTCGGTATCGCACGGCCTTCAGTACGGCGTGCCGCTGCGCTCGTTCATCGAGGCGTTCACTGGCATGCGGTTCGAGCCGGCCGGCATGACCGACGATCCGGACATCCGCATCGCCAACTCGCTGATGGACTATCTCTTCCGTCGTCTGGCCATCGAGTACTTGTCCCCGGTGGAGCGAGCCGAGCTCAACATCTTCACGACGGCCGAGCGCACCCAGCCCATGCTGCCGGGTGTCGAGGATGCCATCGTCGAGACCCGTCAGGGTTCGGAGATGCCGGCCGATCCGCCGTCGATCGAGTCGGTCACGACGCTGCTCACCGAGACCAGCACCCGAGTGGTGCGCGAGGTGGCGACGATCAACCACGACGCTCCGCTGTGCATGCAGTGCGGCGTCGTCATGCAGCGGGCCGGTTCGTGCCACGCGTGCCCGTCCTGCGGCACGACCAGCGGCTGCAGCTGAACCGAGGCGCTCCGGCGCCGAACAGACCTCCACGTGGTGGTGGATGGACCCGAGTGGTGTCGGGTCGATGAGAGAGGGTCCCGGGTCATCCCGGGGCCCTCTCCGCGTTCGGAGTTCGTATCGCTTGGACTCACCGACGTCGTTCCGTGCGCAAGACTGCGACGATGCCGAAGATCGTCGACCACGACGCCCGTCGCCACGAGTACATGGAAGCGATGTGGCGCGTCGTCGAACGTGACGGCGCCGCCGCCGTCTCGACCCGATCGGTGGCGGCCGAGGCGGGCTACTCGAAGTCGAACATCCGCTACTACTTCGATTCTCAGGCGGCGCTCATGGGTGCTGCGGTCGAGCAGATCATGCGCATCACCGGCGAACGCGCTGCAGCGTTCGACGTGTCGAAGCTCGACCACGACATGGCAGTGCGCATGGTGATGCTGGCGATCCCCGATAGCCCTGCCCGTCGACGTCAGACCGCGATCTGGCTCACGCTCATCACCCACATGGAGAGCAATCCCGAACTCAAGCCCATCCTGAAGCGACTCAATCGTGCGGTACGTGCGGCGGTGGAGGGATTCGTCGGGGCGCTCGAGAAGCGTTCGATGCTCGGGCGCGGGCGCGATCGTCGCTTCGAGGTCGAGCGATTGCACGCACTCATCGACGGTCTCTCGGTGCAGACGATGTACGACCGTTCGATGATGCCGCCGGCCACCATCCGGCGCATCGTGGGTGAGCATCTCGACGAGATGGCCCGTCCGGTCGCTCGCAGCCGCTGATCGCCGACGGTCGGATGTCACGCCGCCACGACGACCGAACCGGTCGGGTGGCGGAGGGAGCGTGGCTACCCTCGCCCCATGACCCCCCGCATGAAGTGCCTCGTCCCGTTCGTACTCGGTGCCGCCGTCATCGTCGGTGCGTGCTCCTCGCATTCGTCGTCGCACTCGAACAGTTCGATGACGATGGCGACGGTGAAGATCGCGGCCGATGCACCCGAGAACGGCGCCGACGTGATGTTCGCCCAGATGATGATCGTGCACCATCAGCAGGCGGTGGAGATGGCCGATGACGCACTGAAGAACTCCACCAACCCGGAGGTCCTCGCGCTGGCGACCAAGATCAAGACCGCTCAGACCGGTGAGGTCGGTCAACTCCAGGCCTGGTTGCAGGAGTGGGGACAGCCGCTCCCCGATGCCACCCACGGCTCGCACATGATGACCATGGACGGCATGGCGTCCGATGCCGACATGCAGAAGCTCTCGACGCTCACGGGCACCGAGTTCGATCGCATGTTCCTCACCCTGATGATCGCCCACCACAAGGGCGCCATCACGATGACCAACAACGAACTCACCGACGGCAAGTTCCCGGCCCTCAAGAAGTTGGCGGCGGCGATGGCGGTCGATCAGCAGGGCGAGATCGATCAGATGAAGGGCTACCTGATCAAGCTGGGCTAGGTCATCACGCCGAGTCGTGTGCTCGGCGAGGTGTCGAACCGAGGGAACACCGTCGCGAGGTCGACGTCGCGCATGCGTCTGTCGAGCACCTCCGCCAACACGGTGCGGTAGTCATTGACGACCTTCACGTCACCGCTATCGGTGTCGACGAGACCGGGCCACTGCCCCTTCACGCCGCCGTTCACGCCGGCACCCGCGACCATCATCGTCATGCCCCGGCCGTGATCGGTGCCGCCGGTTCCGTTGAGCTTGATGCGTCGGCCGAACTCGGTGACGACCACGACGGTGACATCGCTGGCCTTCGGGCCGAGATGGTCGAAGAACGCCCCGAGCGCAGTGTCGAGCTTGGTGACGAGCCCGTACATCCGACCAGTGGTGTCGGTGGGCGCGCCCATGGCGTCGTGGGTGTCCCATCCACCGAGATCGATCGTGGCGATCTCGATCGGGAATCCATCGGCCAGCAACTTGGCCACGGGCCAGAACGCAGTGCCGAACCCCGTGGGCCAGGTGGTCGGCGGCGCTGCGTTCTGTGCGATGGGCGAGATCTGATCGACGACGGCGAGACCGGCGGTGGCCTGGGCCCGAAGCGCGTCGTGGGTGGCCGAGGAGTACATCGCGCCGAGCGCCTGACGCAGTTGTGCGGTCGTGGCAGTGGAGCCGGCGGCCGCGAGCGAGAGTGATTGCAGGTTCGGTGCCGCGACTGCGCCGCCGCCGCGCAGCGACGGGGTCATCGAGCTGCCGATGCCGAGTGCACGCAGGGTCGCCTCGGAGACACCAGCGGTTGCGTGCAGGTAGCGCCCGAGCCAACCGTCCGGGGTCGTGAGGTCGCCGGGCGTGCCCTTGTCCATCGCGTCCTGCATCGAGAAGTGCGAGCGGTTGCGTTCGGGTGATCCCGCAGCGGGAATGAGAGCGAGTGTGCCCTGGTCGAACATCTCCTTCAGTCGAACCGCAGCAGGGTGCAGACCGAAGCGGGCGTCGAGCGGCAACGCCTCGGCATCTCCGATGGCGACTCCGGGACGCGCGTCGTGATAGGTCGCATCACCGATCGGCGCGATGAATGACAGGCCGTCGGCGGCGCCGCGGAGGAACACGTAGACGAGCGTGTTGGTGGTGGCGTTCACCCCGGCCGCGGGATTGCTCGCCGCGCCGACACTCGTGAACCATGAGGGTCGGATCCATGCGGTCGCGGCGATCGCACCGGCACCGGCCCCCGAGAGTGTGAGGAATCGGCGTCGCCCGATGGGGTTCGACACCAACGGCACGCCGATGGGCGCGTCGGTAGCGGGTTCGAGGTCGTAGTCGGTGTCGGCGGTCGGATCGTTGGGTACGTCGTTCATCGCAGTTGCGCTCCTGGTGACTGCAGCACGGCGTCGACGAGGCCGCGCGGGCTGCGGGTGGGGGGCCAGGGCGTGTCGGCGGTCTGGGCGAATGCCGTGAGGATCGCCGCTCGGGTCGAGTCGTCGAGCGGTTCTCCGAGGATCGAACGCGCGGCAGCGTCGAGCACCCCGCCCCAAGTGGTCGGGGTGGGAGTACCGATCACGCGCGCGAGATCGTGCGTGGGAGCGGGAGCTCCGAGTCCGTTCGACACGTTCGTTGCGAGGTTCCAGCGATTCACCATCGCACCGGCGCTAAGCCAGTGCGCGTCGGTGTCGGGATAGCCATCGGGTGTGCCCCATGCATGCGGGACCTGGCCGAGCAGTCGCAGGGTGTTCGTCGCACTACTGGTGAATGCGCTCGCACGCGATGGGTCCATCCTCAACTGGATCGCTCGAAGGAGCGCGGCATAGAGCTCGATCGGCCGACGCACCCTGCGATTCGATGACGAACGGAACTCTTCGGAGAGGAGGAGCGTGCGAACCATGGGGATGATCGCGGTGTCGGCCGCGGTGTAGGCGGCAGCCGCGCGCGCCACCACGGCGTCGTCGGCGCCGATGTGCTCGCCGATGAATCGCACCGCGAGTTTGTGGGCCAGTCGTCGAGCAGTGCGTGGATGACGAGCGAGGTGCCGGAGGAGCGATTCGCCCGCGGCCTGACCAGTGAGGCCGTTCATCGTCCACCCCAGAACGTCGCCACCCGTGGCGAGCGGACCGTCCTTGTGCCAAGCAGGGTAGAACTTGAATCCGCCGGCCTTGCGGTCGGCGAGGCTCCAGCCCGAGAGCAGCCACGCGACCTCCTTCACGTCGGTCTCGTCGTAACCGCCATCGACGCCCACGGTGTGCAGTTCGAGCAGTTCGCGCGCGTAGTTCTCGATCGGCTGACGCGTGCCGTCGACCCGGGAGAGTGCCTGGTCGAGGTACAACAACATCGCCGGTGACTTCGCCGATGCGAGCAGCATGTCGGAGAACCGACCAGTGGCGTGGCGGCGGATCACCTCTCGGTCATCGGTGGGCTTATGGAACGTGCTGGCGTCGTGATTCATGTCGACGTTCAGGTGGTTCGTCCAGAAGTCGACGAGGAGTTCGTAGAGCTGACGCGAACTCCAGATGGCCCGCACGAGCGTCGCCGATCCGAGGTCGCTGCGGGTCTTGCCCTCGTTGTTCTCGTCCCAGAGCGTCGCGGCATCCTGAGCGGCACGGGGATAGGCGGCGAGCATCGGGCCCAGTGCCGAGTCGTCGATGGTCTCCCACTGCAACTGTTGGTCCACCCAGGTCTCGAAGCCGGCAGCCTCGATGGCGGCGATCGTCGCCGGCGTCTGACCGAAGGTGAGGCGTCGGGCCGCGTGCACGGCCAGCGCTCGACCCGTGACCGGGGTGCCCGACGGTGCGGCGGGGGTCGTGGTGGTCGTCGTCGGCGGGGGCGGGGGCGCCGTGGTCGTGGTCGTCGTCGAGTCGGGCGGTGGCGAGGCCGGCGCGCACGCCGCTGCGGTCAGGGCCGCGGCCGCAGCCCCGGCACCCACGAGGAGCGCTCGTCGATCGAGACCGGGCCCGCGCTCGTCCTTCGGTTCCTCGGTGTCTTTGCTCATCTCCGCACCTCCTACCCGCTGCATGGAGGTGATCGTGCCGAAGGGGGCCGCTGTTACACGTAAAGACAACCTCCAGATCTGCTGAAGATCGGTCAGGGGTTGATGGCGTGTCCCATCGTCATGAACACCCAGGGCTTGGGGCCCTTGGTGTACTCGCTGTGGAGGAACTCGATCTCCCAGCCGGCCTCTCGAACGAGCTGGCCCGGATCTCGGGTGAGGTGGCATCCATCGGCCAGTCGCAATTGCATCGGTTCGAGGCGCTCCTGCCACCGACGGGTGGAGTCATCCGGGGCGAGGCCATGCTCGAGGAAGTGGAA
>CAYVUO010000017.1:5213-22050 GCA_964454715.1 uncultured Bifidobacterium sp.
TCGACCTCCGGGCCGCACCACACGGCGGAGTTCGGCCAGCGCCTGCTCGACGCCGGGCACCGTGCACAGGGTGAAGGTGCAAAGGGCCCCATCGCACGAGTCGTCGGGAAGGTCGATGCTCTCGCCGCGCAAGCCTGCGTAAGCGATCGGGGTGGACGTGCCGGCGATGCGCGCGACCGCGAGTCGTCGCCCGACGATCGATGGTTCGACCGCCCACACCATGTCGACCTCGGGTGGGTAGCTGGCGATGTTGAGGCCGGAGCCGAAGCCGATCTCGACGATCGTGCCCGCAAGGCCCGCGGTGACGGCGTCACGACCCTTCTGCATGGCGGCACCGCCGCAGGCCTTGTCGATGAATCGGGGGACGATCTGTCGGGAGTAGAAGCCCATGGCGGCACGTTAGTGTCGGCCCACGCGTGATGGAGGGGGAGTCCATGCAGCTGTGGTCCGATGAGATCGAAGGAATGCGCGCCGAGGCGCGCGCCGTGGTCGAGGCCGGGATCCCGGCACTCACCGCAGCGCTCGATGGTGGGGAGGTTCCCGACGATCCCGCCGAGATGCTCGCGTTCCGGCGCGCCGCCTACTCATCGCGCTACGTGTTGTCCGAGCGCGCCGTCGATCGCGAGATCGCCGGTGTGCGGTGCCGCACGTTCGTCCCCGATGGTCCGATCAGTGGGGTGTACCTCCACTTCCACGGCGGCGGCATGATCCTGGGCGATCCCGAGATGAACGATCTCGGCAACGAGCACCTGTGTGAACGCTTCGGCCTCGTCGTCATCTCCGTCGATTACCGATTGGCGCCAGAGCATCCATTCCCGGCCGGCCCCGATGACGGCATCGCGGTGGCGCGTTGGGTGCTCGACAACTCGGCCGGGGAGTGGGGTGTCGAGCGCATCCTCGTCGGGGGCGAGTCGGCCGGTGGCTACATGGCGGCAGCCGTGCTGCTCCGGATCCGCGATGAACTCGGTGCCTCGGATCGCGTCGTCGGAGCGAACCTCGTGTTCGGTGTGCACGACTGGGGTCAGTCGCCGAGCCAGCGCGGCATCCGCCTCTCGCAGTCGCCCGACATGCTCACGCCCGAGGGTTGCGCGATGTTCAGCCAGCTCTACCTACCCGGCATGACGCTCGAGCAGCGGCGCGAACCCCATGTGTCGCCGTTGTTCGCGGATCTGAGCGGGTTGTGCCCCGCGTTCATGAGCGTCGGCACCGCCGATCATCTGCTCGACGACACCTTGATGTTGGCCCCGCGTTGGTCGGCAGCGGGCAATGAGGTCGAGTTGTTCGTGGCGCCCGACATGCCGCACGGATTCATGGCGTTCCCGTGCGCGCTCACATCGGCATGGCTCGCGGCGCAGGACGCCTGGTTCGCCCGTCGGTTGGCGGCATGAGGCGAATCGACGAGATCGGGGAGTGACCATGGCTGGTCCGTTGGAAGGTGTGAAGGTCGTCGAACTCGGCATGTGGGTCGCCGGCCCTGCGTGCGCAGGAATCCTCGCCGACTGGGGAGCGGACGTCATCAAGCTCGAACCACCCGGGGGTGGTGATCCGGCCCGCACGTACCAGGCGTTGTTCGGCACGATGATGCCGGACAACCCCGTGTTCGAACTCGACAATCGTTCGAAGCAGTCGATCGCGGTCGACCTGCGCACGCCGGAGGGTCAGGCGATCGCCCTCGAACTGCTCGATAGCGCCGATGTGTTCGTCACGAACCTGCGTCGCGCTGCGCTCGAGCGGTGGGGCCTCGGCCCCGATGAGGTGCTCGAGCGTTGTCCCCGTCTCGTGTACCAACTCATCACCGGCTACGGCATGGACGGGCCCGATGCCGGCCGTCCGGCGTACGACATCGGTGGCTACTGGGCTCGCTCCGGCGTGGCCTCGTTGTTGCGCACACCCGATGGGCCACTGCCGTTCCAACGTGGCGGTATGGGTGATCACCCGACCGGCAGTTCGGCGTCGGCGGCGGTGTGTGCCGCGCTGTTCAATCGTGAGCGCACCGGTAAGGGACAACTCGTGTCGACCTCGCTCATCCGTCAGGGCGTGTACTCGATCGGCTTCGATCTCTCCATCACGCTCGGATGGGGTGACCACATCGGCATCGGTCGTCGCGAGACCATGGGCAACCCGTCGATGAACAACTACGTGTGCGGCGACGGCAAGATGATCTGGCTGATCGGTCAGGAGGCCGAGCGTCACTGGCCGCCGTTGGCGAGGGTGGTCGGCCATCCGGAATGGATCAGCGAGGGGCCCTACTCCACGGGTGCCGGACGTCGCGAACATGCCGCCACGCTCATCGCCGAGCTCGATGCCATCTTCGCCACGAAGTCTCGCGACGAGTGGGCCGTCATCTTCGACACCGAGCCCGACATGTTCTGGGCGCCGGTGAACGAGATCGATGATGTGCTCATCGACGAACAGGTGCACGCCGCCGGCGCGTTCGTGGAGGTGCCCGAGGCGTCGGGGTCGGCGATGCGAGTGTCGAGTCCGTCCGACTTCTACGGCACGCCATGGGTGCCGCGCTCGGGCGCGCCCGAGCTCGGTGAGCACACGCGCGAGGTGCTGGCGTCGATGGGACGCACCGATGCCGAGATCGACGCGCTGTTCGACGGCGGCATCGTCGCGTGATCCCCGGATACGACCTTCGGCTCCGGCCGCAGCAGCCGCCCACACCCGCTGCGGATGCGTTCGCCATCCATCGCGCCGAGGTCGCCGATGGCCTGTCCCTCGCCTTCGTGCGCGAGGGCGTCGGCGGATTCCCCCTGCTGCTGATCCATGGCTATCCGGAGACCAAGCGCATCTGGTGGCGCAACATCGAACCCCTCGTGGCTGCTGGCTTCGAGGTGATCGTTCCCGATCTGCGCGGTCACGGCGATTCCGATCTCTCGGTCGATGACACGTACGACCTCGTCACCTACTCACGCGATCTCCACACACTGGTGCACGATGTGCTCGGCCACGAACGGGTCGGTCTCGTCGGAGGCGATGTCGGTGGTGTGGTGGCCGTCGACATGGTGCATCGATTCGACGGATTCGTCGAAGGTCTGTGCTTCTTCGACACGGTGCCTCCGATGGTGATCGACGACTATGTGGCGGCCGGCATCGACCTCGGCGCCATCCGCGCCATCGGCGACGGACCGACCGGCGACTACCGGCGACGACAGGGCGCCGAACCCGACGTGCTCGCCGCCGAACTCTCCACCCCCGCCCTACGTCGGGCCTGGGTCGCGGCGATGTACGGGCCGCGGCTTTGGGCCTCGCCCGGCACGTTCACCGATGCCGACATCGACTTCATGACCGAGCCGTGGGCCGACGAGGCCCGTCTCCGTGCGGGCTGGGCCGTCTACCAGTTGGGTCACGGTCGCAGCGCCGCCGAGGCGCCGATGCTCGATCGCAAGGTCGACGTGCCGACACTCCTGTTCTACGGCGCCGATGATCAGGTGGTCGGTCCCGACTTCCTGCACTGCTGCGAGGTTGCGTTCACCGATCGCGTCGGTCCGTTCGCGCTCCCGGGTGCCGGTCACTTCCTGCAATGGGAGCGGGCGGACCTGTTCAATCCCACCGTCGCCATGTTCTTCGACGCGCTACGAGCACGGAGGTCGTGATGTCGTACGAGGATCTCGATCCGACGACCCCCGTCGTCGTGGGCGCAGCTGAGATCGTGCACCGCGACGGGCCAGAGTTCGTGCCGTCCTCGGCGACCGCACTGATGCTGGAGGCCGTGCGTGCTGCGCTCGCGCCGACGGGTGCGTCCGACGCGCTCGGCGCCGCAACGGGTGCAGTGTTCGTGCCCCATGGCACCTGGAGCGAGAGCGACCCGGGCCGGGCGATCGCCAACTCGCTGGGCGCTCGGGCGCGTTCGATCCGCAGTGAGCTCGGCGTGTTGCAGCACACGCTGCTGCAGCGCGCTGCGGTCGGAGTGCGAGACGGTGAGTTCGACGTCGCGATCGTCGTCGGCGGTGAGAACCGATGGTCCGGAGTCGTTGCTGCCAAGGGCGGCGGTTCGGTGCCCGACGCGCCCGCAGAGGCGCACGGCGAACCCGATGAGGTGATCGCGCCTTCCGAGCCCGTCATCACGCCGATCGAGATCGAGCGCAACCTCACCGTGGCCGCGCACCAGTACGCCATCATCGAATCCGCCATCCGTCACGACCTCGGACGAACCGTCGCCGAGCACCAACACGCGCTCGGCGAGTTGTGGGGACGCGCCGCCGCGATCGCCGTCGATGCGCCTGCGGCCTGGGATCGACGCGGCATGACGCCCGATGACATCGCATTCGAATCACCCTCGAATCGCATGATCGCTGCGCCGTATCCCAAGTGGCTCGTGTCGCAGTGGAACGTCGATCAGGCCGCAGCGCTCGTGTTCACCACTGTGGGCACGGCGCGGCGTTTGGGCATCGACGAGTCGCAATGGGTGTTTCC
Organism: uncultured Bifidobacterium sp.; assembly: GCA_964454715.1. GTDB lineage: Bacteria > Actinomycetota > Acidimicrobiia > Acidimicrobiales > Acidimicrobilacustridaceae > Acidimicrobilacustris. Next base: position 9,633 of record CAYVUO010000017.1, read on the forward strand.
GCTCGCGATGGTGCTGTCCAACCTCGTCGTCCCGATGCCCGAGCGCGCCGAGCTGCATCGCTGGCCCGCGGCGGGGGTCTGCGCTCGCACCGCGTTCGCTGCGGCGCAGGTGTCGGCCGACGAGGTCGGTCCGATCGATCTCTACAGCTGCTTCCCCGCGGCGGTGCAGGTGCAGGCGCGCGAGATGGGAATCGACATGGATCGCGATCTCACCGTCACTGGCGGCATGGTGTTCGGCGGGGGACCGTTCAACAACTATTCGCTCCAGGGTGCGGCGGCGGTAGTGCGGAGGGTTCGTGAGGCGCCCGGCACGATCGGTCTGTCGAGCGCAGTGAGTGGCCTGTGCACCAAGCCTTCGGTCGCGATCTGGTCGTCGGCCTCGCCCCGCGCCCCGTTCGTCGCACTCGATGTCGCCGCCGATGCCGATCCGCTCACCGAGCGCCGGCCCGTCTCGGCCGATGCCGTGGGTGAGGGCATCGTCGTGGGGGCGACCGTCGTACCCGGCCGCGAGTCGGTGGCCACCGTCGCCGTGGTCGAGATCGACGGGGTGCGCACGGTGGTGCAGAACCACGACCCGGTCGTGGGCGAGCGGTTCCGGTCGGACGATCCCGTCGGACTGATGGTCAGCGTGCTGGCTCCGGGGGAGTTCGTCCTTCGGTCCTGAGGCGCCATGTCCGGCCCCGGCGTGGCAAACTGACGCACCGTCAGAAATGACGACCCGTCAGGACCGGCCCGTTCGGACCGGTGGCGCCGAGGAGGCCCCATGGAGATCCCCCGCATCATCTCTGTCGACGACCACGTCGTCGAACCCCGCGATCTGTGGTCGGCCCGGCTGCCCAAGAAGTACCTCGACCGCGGACCGCGCGTCGAGCGCCACAAGGTGTCGATGAGCATCACCGGCGGCTACGCGTTCAAGGTCGATGATCCCGACGGCACCGACTGCGATGTCTGGTTCTACGACGACCTCGTCTATCCCTTCACCCGACTCTCGGCCGCCGTCGGCGCCGAGGTCGTGCAGAACGAGCCGTGCACCTTCGACGACATCCTCGTCGGTTGCTACGACCAGACCCAGCGCCTCGCCGACATGGACGCCAATCACGTCGAGGCGTCGATCTGCTTCCCGAACATCCTTCCCCGCTTCTGCGGTCAGGCGTTCCTCGAGCGTGAGGACAAGGAGATCGCGCTCGCGTGCATCAAGGTCTACAACGACTGGATGATCGACGAGTGGTGCGCGGGCGCCGGTTACGGCCGCCTGATCCCGCTCACGATGATCCCGCTGTGGGACGTCGACCTCGCAGCCGCCGAGGTGCGTCGTTGCGCCGAGAAGGGCAGCCACAACATCACGTTCTCGGAGAACCCGGTCCCGCTCGGCCTGCCCTCGGTGCACTCCGGTCACTGGGAGAAGCTCTTCCAGGCCTGTGTCGAGACCGACACCGTGATCAACATGCACATCGGTTCGTCGTCGTCGATGCCGTCGACCGCTCCCGATGCGCCGTTCATCATCTCGTCCACGCTCACCTTCCAGAACGCGATGGGCTCGCTGCTCGACTACGTGTTCGGCGGTGTCTTCGAGCGCTATCCCGACCTGCGCGTGGCGTACTCGGAGGGTCAGGCCGGTTGGCTTCCCTACATCCTCGAGCGCTCCGACAAGTTGTGGGAGGAGCGTCTGCTCGACACCACCGGTTTCGGTTCCAGCCTCAAGCAGCCGCCGTCGACCTACATGAAGACCAATGTCTGGTACTGCATCTTCGACGACGAGACCTCCATGCGGAACCGCGATGTCATCGGCATCGATCGCCTCACCTTCGAGGTCGATTACCCGCATGCCGACTCGACGTTCCCCCGCACCAAGGAGGTCGCCGAGCGCATCGCGTCTAAGGCCGGGATGCACGAGTATGAGGCACACCGCTTCTTCCGCGGCAACGCCATCGAGCTCTACAAGCTGGACAAGTACTACGGCATCACGAAGTGACCTGCGGCGGCTCGGCCGCCGATGAGTTCAGACCGACGACCCGGCTCCGGCCGGGTCGTCGTCGTTCCCGGGCACGGCGCGAAGTGGTTCCGGTAGCGTGCGGCCCGACGAAGGGGGAGTCCATGTCACAGTTCGGGGAGAAGCGCCTCGAGGGGAAGGTCGCAGTCATCACGGGCGCGGGCGACGGCATCGGCCGTGGCATCGCCCGTCGTTTCGCGCGCGAGGGTGCGACGGTCGTCGTCGCCGAGATCGACGCCACGAACGGTGAAGCGGTTGCGAAGTCGCTCTCCGATGAATTCGGAGTCGAGTCACTCTTCGTGCCCACCGACGTCACGGTGGAGGATGACGATCGACGAGCCGTTCGCACCGCTGTGGAGCGATTCGGCACGATCGACATCCTCGTGAACAACGCATGGGGCGGCGACCGCGCCGGTCTGCAGCGCGTGGATCGCATGCCCGATTCCGCGATGGAGCACGCGTGGAAGATGAACGTCATGGGCCCGATGTGGGCGATGAAGGAAGCGTTCGGTCCCATGCGGGCACAGCAATGGGGTCGCATCATCAACATCTGTTCGCTCAACGGCGTCAACGCGCACATGGGTTCGGTCCACTACAACTCGACCAAGGAGGCGCTGCGCTCGCTCACTCGCACTGCGGCGCGTGAGTGGGCGGGCTTCGGCATCACGGCGAACATCATCTGTCCCGGGGCCAAGACGGCAGCCTTCCGGGCCTTCGAGGCGGCGAACCCCGACATGGCGGCGGCCTCCGAAGCGGCGATCCCCATGGGCCGGATCGGCGACCCCGAGGACGACATCGCCCCCGTGGCCTTCTTCCTCGCCAGCGAGGATTCCCGCTACATCTCGGGCAACACCCTCTATGCGGACGGGGCCAGCCACATCAACGGCGCCGTGTGGGTTCCCGATCTTGGTGACTGAGCCCTGAGGGGACAGAATCAGCCGTTCGACCGCCGGGTGGGCGGTCCCTGTTCTTGGAGGAAGCCCGATGAAGCTCGGACTCGTGTGGGGGTATTGGCCGGCTCAGCCGCCGAAGGGGATCGTCGAGATCACCCAGGAGGCCGAGAAGGTGGGGTTCGATTCGGTGTGGACCGCCGAGTCATGGGGCTCCGACGCGTTCACGCCACTCACCTGGCTCGCCGCACACACCAAGACGATCAAGCTCGGCACCGGTGTCGTCCAGCTGTCGGCGCGCACACCCGTCGCCACCGCGATGGCGGCGATGACGCTCGATCACCTCTCCGGTGGCCGCGTCATCCTCGGTCTCGGTGTGTCCGGTCCGCAGGTCGTCGAGGGTTGGTACGGGCGTCCGTCGAACAAGCCGCTCGCGCGCACGCGTGAGTACGTCGACATCATCCGCAAGGCGCTGCTGCGCGAGGGACCGTTGTCGAACGATGGCGAGTTCTATCCGATGCCCTATCGCGGTGAGGGTTCGGTCGGACTCGGCAAGCCATTGAAGATCATGACCCACCCGCTGCGTGCGGACATCCCGATCTATCTCGGTGCCGAGGGTCCGAAGAACGTCACGCAGACCGCTGAGATCGCCGATGGCTGGCTGCCGCTGTACTACTCGCCGTTCCGGCAGGAGGTGTACGCCGAGCAGTTGGCGAACGCCAAGCCGGGTTTCGAGATCTCGTCGTTGGTCACGTTCAACGTCACCGACGATGTCGCCACCGGACTATGGCCGGTGAAGGCTGCACTCGGCTTCTACATCGGCGGCATGGGTGCGAAGGGCCAGAACTACCACACCAAGTTGATGGCGCGGATGGGATTCGAGGAGGAGGCGTACCGCATCCAGGATCTCTTCTTCGAGGGCAAGCGCGATGAGGCCATCGCCGCCGTACCCGACGAGTTCGCCGACGAGATCTCACTCGTGGGTCCGGCGTCGCGCATCAAGGAGCGACTCGAGCACTGGCGCAAGTCGCCGGTCACCGAGTTGCTCATCTCGGCCCGCGATCCCGAGTCGTTGCGGGTCGCTGCCGAACTCGTCAAGGGCTGAGCGCACCACCGCTCGGCTCGTCGGTCGCGTCGACCGCCACACCATCCACCACATCCACCACCACGGAGTCCAGATGTCGTCGTTCAACCTCGGTTCGCTGTTCGAGATCGTCGCTGATGAAGTGCCCGATCGCCTGTGCATGGTCGCCGGCGACGTGCGCCTCACCTTCCGCGAGTTCGACCTCCGCACCAACCAGGTGGCGCAGATGTTGCTGTCGCTCGGCTGCCAACCCGAGTCGAAGGTGGCGATGTACGCATGGAACCGCGCCGAGTGGCCCGAGGTCTTCTTCGGATCGTTCAAGGCTCGTGCCATCCCCATCAACGTGAACTACCGCTACGTGGCGCACGAACTCGAGTACCTGTTCGACAACTCCGACAGTGAGATCGTGATCTTCGAGCGCGGGTTCGCGCCCACGATCGACGAGATCCGTGAGCGCATGACGAAGGTGCGCCACTGGATCGTCATCGAGGACGGCAGCGACCATCCGACGCCGTGGGCGCTCGACTACGAGGAGATCGTGAGCGCGCAGAGCGATGCGCGCTTCGACAACGGCCGCTCGGGCGATGACCTCTACTTCCTCTACACCGGTGGCACCACCGGCATGCCGAAGGGCGTGATGTGGCGCCACGAGGACATCTTCTTCGGCGCGCTGCACAGCGGCCTCGGCACACCGAACATCACGACGCCCGAGGAGATCGCCACGCGACTGCTCCCGGCCGAATTCGCGCTGCCGGCGCTGATCATCGCTCCGCTCATGCACGGTGCCGCGCAGTGGGGAATGGGCAACATGCTCTTCGTCGGCGGCAGCATCGTGCTCTATTCCGAGCACGGCTTCGATCCGCATGCGGTGTGGGACCTCGCCGCTCGCGAACGCTGCGCCACGATGACCCTCGTCGGCGATGCAATGGGTCGACCCCTGGCCGACGCCCTCACCGATGGCACGCGCCAGCACGACGTCTCCGGCGTGTACCGCATCGGGTCCGGCGGCGGTGTGTTCTCGCCCGCAGTGCAGCAGGCGCTGCGCGACGCCATCCCGCATGTGCAGGTGATGGACAGCTACGGCGCGTCGGAGACCGGCGCCGGTGGAGCATCGGCCAGCGACGGGGGTGCTCGTCGATTCGTGGTGAGCGAGGGCCTGCAGGTGCTCGACGAGAACCTCGATCCGATCGCGCCGGGTGAGGATCGCACCGGGCGGCTCGCCCGCACCGGTCACATCCCGCTCGGCTACTACAAGGATGCCGAGAAGACGGCTGCGACCTTCCCGGTCGACCGCAACGGGCGTCGTTGGTCGGTGCCGGGAGATTCGGCGACCATCGACGCCGACGGCATCGTCACGTTGTTGGGGCGCGGTTCGCAGTGCATCAACACCGGCGGTGAGAAGGTGTATCCGGAGGAGGTCGAGGAGGCGCTCAAGAGCCACCCGGCCGTCTACGACGCGCTGGTCGTCGGGGTGCCCGACGAGCGTTGGGGCGAGCGCGTGGTCGCAGTCGTGCAGAAGCGCGACGGCGCCGATGCGACCCTCGATGACCTCGCCGGCCACTGCCGTCTCACGATCGCCGGCTACAAGGTTCCGCGCGATGTCACGTGGGTCGATCAGGTGAAGCGGTCGCCGTCGGGCAAGGCCGACTACCGCTGGGCCAAGGAGACGGCGCTCGCTCAGTAGGGTTCACGGCGACCGAGGGAGTTCCATGGCGCCGAGCACAGAACCAAGTACGAAATCGGTCGATCGTCGGTTCCGCGAGGTGATCGTCGCGCCCGTGGGACATGTTGCGTGGGCCGTGGGCCTGTTGTTCTGGTGGATGTCACTGTCGCCGACCCTCATGCCGCGTGCCGGATGGGCCCAAGGTGTGATCAGTGGCCTCTCGCTCGTGGTGGGCATCGCCATCGGTTCACTCATCGCATGGATCGGTTCGTTGCTCTGGCGACTCATCGGTCGTCCGGTACCAGCACTTCCGCGCCCGTGGGGATTTCGAGCGCTCGTGCTCGCGAGCGTGGTCGTGGTGCCCCTCGGACTCCGGCGCTGGCACCTGACACAGGAGTCGCAGCGGCGACTGCTCACCATGGAAGCGCTCCCGGTCTCGGTGATCGTGTCGGTCGTGATCGTGACACTCGTGATCGCCGCGATCCTGTTCGTGATCGGTCGAGCCATCGCACAGGGCGTGCGGCGGATCGACCGCGAGACGGTGAAGTTCGTGCCGCGGTGGGCGTCGATCGCCATCACCGTCGTCATCGTCGCCACGGTCGCCTCGATCTTCAGCCAGCGCGTCGTGTGGTCGGCGTTCGTGAGTTGGGCGAACACCACCTACTCCACAGTCGATGGCGGCACCCCGCCGGGCATCGTGCAGCCCACGACGGCCACACGGTCCGGCTCACCGGGTTCGCTGACGCCGTGGAACACGCTCGGCTATGAGGGCCGTAACTTCGCGGGCGGAGGGCCTACGGTCACGCAATTGCAGGAGTTCATCGGCGCTCGGGCCACGGCGATCGAACCCGTGCGCGTGTACGTCGGGCTTGATCAGTCCTCCGACCCCGCCACCCAGGCCCGCATCGCGGTCGAGGAGCTCGAACGCGCCGGCGGTTTCCGTCGCTCGGTGCTGGCGATCGCCACGGTTACCGGTACCGGCTGGGTCGATCCGGGCTTCGCCGCAGGTCTCGAGTACATGAACCACGGCGACACGGCCATCGTGGCGATGCAGTACTCGTACCTTCCGAGTTGGATCTCGTTCCTCGTCGATCTCGACAAGGCGGCGGCGAGCGGCCGGGCCATCAACGACGCGGTGATCGCGAAGTGGCGCACCCTTCCTGCCGACTCGCGTCCGCGTCTCGTCACGTTCGGCATCAGTCTCGGTTCGTACGGTTCGGAGGAGGCGTTCGCCTCGACGAACGCGCCGGCTTCGGTGGATTCCGCGCTCTCCCAGGCTGACGCCGTGCTGTGGGCCGGCCCCACGTTCGCCAACACGATCTGGCACCAGATCATCGCGGCACGCGATCCCGGTGCGCCGGTGTGGCATCCCGACTACGGCGACGGCGCGCAGGTGTCGATCATGGGTGCGCCCGATCAGCAGCGCGTGCCGTCGCGTCTCATCGGCCGTCACATCGTGTACCTCACCCATCCCTCCGATCCCGTCACGTGGGCCAGCGTGTCGTCGCTGTGGTCGGAGCCGGTGTGGATGCGCCGTCCGCAGGGCTATGACGTTCCAACCGATGTGCGGTGGTTCCCATTCGTGACGTTCAGTCAGGAACTGTTCGATCTCATGGCGGGCTTCAGCGCGCCGCCGGGCTACGGCCACAACTACCAAACCAACATGGCCAACGGCCTCGTGGCGATCGCCGCGCCTCCGGGCTGGACCGCGCAGGACACCGCCGCGCTCGACGCGCGCATCAACACGCTGTCGTGAGTCGTACTGCGCCGACGCGCATCTTCTGGGCAGTGGTAATGGTCCTCGCGGTCTTCAACATCGCACGCTCGTTCCATCTGTTCGGTGCCGGCTCCGATGTCGTGGTCGCCGTCATCGCCGTGATCGCAACGCTCCTCTCGCTGCGCGCCGGTCTCACGACGTCCGAACTGGGGCTGACGCGCCGTGATGTGCGCAGCGGTCTGCGTTGGGGCCTCGGCGCGTTCGCCATCGTCATGGTCGTGGTGCTCATCGGTGCCGCCATCCCGGCGACCGCCGGCTTCCTCGACGACACGCGCGCTCACGTGACGTGGGTGCATCTCCTCTCCTCGATCTTCATCGCCACCCTGTTCGGCACGGTGATCCCCGAAGAGCTCCTGTTCCGCGGCGTGGTGCTCGGCTCGGCGATCCATGCATGGGGGGCCCTCAAGGGGCTGCTCATCGGGTCGATCGTTTTCGGGCTCTGGCACATCCTCCCGACCCTCGCCAACGCCTCCGACAACGCGGCGACCGCGGCCGCCGACCAGTCGATCGCCGGCAAGATCGGCCTCGTCGTGGGGGCCGTCGTCGCCACGACGATCGCCGGCGCGGTGTTCGGATGGCTCCGACTTCGCTCTCGGAGCCTGGTGGCGCCGGTGCTCGCACATCTCGCCACCAACTCGGTCGCGCTCGTGGTGGCGTGGGCCCTCGCCCGATGACCCGTCGATGCGGAACGGCCTGCGGAGATCGGCGATGATGGGCGTGTGAGCGTCGATCTCGGACTGACCCCGGACCAGGAATCCATCGCAGAGCTCTTCGACGGATTCTTCAGCAACGAATCGACCTCGGCCGTGGTGCGCGCCGCCGAACCCCTCGGGTTCGATGCCGCCCTGTGGGCCAAGGTCGTCGAACTCGGAGCGCCCGGCATGGGCAGCGCCGAAGCCGTCGGTGGGGGAGGTGCGTCGCTCTCCGATCTCGTGATCGTGGCCGAGTGCGTCGGCCGTCACCTCGCTCCCGTGCCCTTGGTCGAGCACCTCTCGGCGCTCGCAATAGTCGACGATCCTGCGCTCGTCGCCGGCGAGTCGATCGCCACCATCTCGTTGCGTCCCGCCGTCGACGGTGTGTGGTCGCTCGTGCCGGCCGGTGCGGTGGCCGATGTGGTCATCGGTGTCGATGGCGACGACTGCGTACTCGTGCGTTCGACGCCTCCGATGGTCGCCCCCCGCAACCACGGCGCGGCCCCGATCGCCGATCGCTCGTCCCGTGACGGCGAGCGCGTCGTGCTCGGCCCCGCCTCGATGTTCGCCGCGGCGCGAGATCGCTGGAACGTGCTCACCGCCGCTGCGCTCGTCGGCATCGCCGAGGGCGCGATGAAGCTCGGCGTGCAGTACGTGATGGAGCGCTACCAGTTCGACGTCCCGATCGGATCGTTCCAGTCGGTGCAGCACGGCCTCGCCGATCTGCCCGTACTCGTCGACTCCGGTCGTCTTCTCACGCACAAGGCGGCGTGGGCGCTGTCGGAGGTCTCCGACGGGATCGTCGATTGGCGCAACAACGACATCGACGATGGCCCGTCCCTCGCGACGATGGCACTCGTGTTCACCACCGACGCCGCCATGACCTCCACCGATCGCAGCCTCCACTACCACGGTGGCTACGGCTTCGCCGAGGAGTATGACGTGCAGCTCTACTACCGCCGCGCGCGTGGATGGTCGCTCATCGCTGGCGACCCGACCGACCTGTGTCTCGAACTCGCCGATCGCTTCTTCGGAGAGGTGGCCTGATGGAATTCTCACTCCCGACCGAGGTCGTCGAGTTCCGCGACGAACTGCGCGACATCATCCGCGAGTTCGTCACGCCCGACGTCATCGATCGCATGCACACCTCGGGCACGTTCGACGCACCCGAGTTGAACCTCGAGCTCGGCCGCCGGGGCATCCTCGAGCGCGCCACGCCCGGCCTGGGCAAGGGCGATCCCGTCGAGATGTACGTGATGTTCAACGAACTCGAGAAGGCCGGAGCCCCCTACGACGGAATCGCCGTCGCCCTCATGATCGCTGCGGTCGTCAACAAGCTCGGCACCGATGAGCAGAAGGCGCGCATCCTCCCGGGCATCATCGAGGGACGCGAGCTGGTGTGCATGGGCTATAGCGAGGCCGACTACGGCTCCGATGTGGCATCCGTCAAGACGCGCGCCGTTCGCGACGGCGATGAGTGGGTCATCAACGGCGCCAAGATGTGGACGACGATGGCGCAGTGCGCCAAGTGGGTGATCCTGCTCACGCGCACCGACACCGAGGTGCCGAAGCACAAGGGCCTCACCATGTTCATCCTCCCGATGGACACTCCCGGCATCACCGTCGAGCCCGTGCACACACTCGGCACCGAGGTCACCAATGCGACTTGGTACGACGACGTGCGCGTCGGCGACGAAGCCGTGCTCGGTGACGTCAATGGCGGTTGGCGGACGATGACCACCGTGCTCGCGTTCGAGCGTGGCGTCATGGGCGGCACCAACCAGGGCGTCCCGTTGCTGCGCCACTTCGGAGACTGGGCCGCCGCCAACGGGAAGCTCGACGAACCCTCGGTGCGTGAACGCATGGTGCGGTCGATCATCGACATGCAGATCTCCACCGTGCTCACGATGCGCTCGGCCTGGATCGCAGCATCCGGTGGCCTCCCCGGCCTCGAAGGTTCGATGACGAAGGTGTTCGCGGCCGAGGCCTATCAGCGCGCCTCGCGCTGGACCCAAGCCGTCTCCGGTGCCGCTGGACTGCTCCAGTTCCACGAGGCGGGCGCGGCGGGGGAGGGCTTCGTCGAGTACGACGCCCGCCATTCGCCCGTCATGACGATCTACGGCGGTACGACCGAGATCAACCGCAACAACATCGCCGAACGCCACCTCGGCCTCCCGAAATCGCGCTGAAGTTCTTCGCCGCCGAGCATTGCCCGGGTCCTGTAACGGCGCTACGGTGACCTTCGACACGGGTGGAGACCGCCTCCGCCTGCGATGAGGGGGTATCTCGTGAGCGACGAGCGCTACATCGTGATCTCGGCCGATGGCCATGCCGGCGGCGACATCGGCGACTACCGCCCGTATCTCGAGAAGAAGTGGCTCGACGACTTCGACGCATGGGCCGCCGACTACGAGAACCCGCATGAGGACCTCCAGGGTGACCTCGGTCCGCGCAACTGGGACAGCGCACGTCGTCAGCGCGACCTCGAGGCCGATGGCCAGGTCGCCGAGATCATCTACCCCAACACGATCCCGCCCTTCTATCCGAAGTCGTCGTTGACGGCGCAGCCGCCCTCACTCACCAAGGCCGACGCCGAACGTCGTTGGGCCGGTCTGCAGGCGCACAACCGTTGGCTCGTCGACTTCTGCAACGACGTCCCGGGCCGACGCGCCGGCGTCGTGCAGATCAATCTCCACGATCCCGAGGGTTCGGCCGCCGAGATCCGCTGGGCCCGTGAGAACGGGCTGCGCGGTGGTGTGCTGCTGCCCGGCACTCCCCCCGACATCGGCCTGCCCCAGTTGCACGACAAGTGCTACGAGCCGATCTGGCAGGCTGCGGCCGAGACGGGCATGCCACTCAACCACCACACCGGTTCGGCCGCTCCAGTCGCCGATGGCACACCGGAGGGCATGGTCACCTTCCTGCTCGAGGTCTCCTGGTACGCGCACCGCGCGTTCTACCAGTTGGTGATCGGTGGAGCGCTCGAGCGTCACCCCGACATGCAGCTCGTGTTCACCGAGCAGGGCACGGCGTGGGTGCCCGACGAGATGGCGCGTCTCGACTACTTCTTCTCCCGCATGGCCGGCTCCAGCGGTTCGCAGGAGGAAGCGTGGGGTGCCGAGGTCGTCGGCAAGCTCTCGCTCAAGCCGAGTGAGTACTTCGCTCGTCAGTGCCACGTGGGCGCCAGCTTCATCCGACCCAACGAGGTCAAGGTCCGTCACCTCGTCGGCACCGATCGCATCATGTGGGGCAGCGACTACCCCCATCGCGAGGCATCGTCGCCGTACTCGCGCGAGGCGATCGCGTTGGCGTTCGCCGGTGTGCCGAAGGACGAGGTCGAGAAGATGCTCTCGCTCAATGCGGCGAAGCTCTACGGCTTCGACCTCGCCGCCCTGCGACCGATCGCCGATCGCATCGGTCCTCGCGTCGACGAGATCTACGCCGGCTTGGCTCCGGGCCAGCTCCCCGCCGATGCTGCGATGTGCCCGGCCTTCGCCGAGTACGAGTTCGCCAGCAAGTGATCGCACCGTCCATTCCGAAGCACGAACAGAAGAACGAACACTCCGACCAACCGGGAGACACCGATGAAGCCTGAAGCATTCGCCGACAACGATCCGTACCTGATCATCACCGCGGACTCGCATGCCGGTCTACCCACCGACCAGTACCGTCCGTACCTCGAGAAGAAGTACCACGCGCAGCTCGACGAGTTCCTCCTCGAGCAGGATGCTCGCATCGAGGAGTCCACGAAGATGGGCGTTCGCGATGACAAGTACGCGAAGAAGTGGTTCGAGGAGCACGACGAGGAACTGGCCGGTGGCTGGGACACCGTGCGTCGCAACCAGACCATGGACGCCGACGGTGTCGCCGGCGAGATCATCTACCCCGACGCCGACGCGGTCGAGAGCCGCACCGCCGTTCCGTTCGGTGCCGGTCTCGGTCTGTCGGGCGACATGGACCCCGAGCTCGGTCTCGCTGGTGCCAAGGCCCACAACCGCTGGCTCGCCGACCTGTGCTCGGTCGATCCCGAGCGTCGTTGCGGTGCGGCGCTCGTTCCGATCACCGGCCCCGTCGAGGACGCGCTGGCCGAGATCCGTTGGGCCAAGGAGGCCGGACTCGGCGCCATCATGATTCCGGCGCGTTGGTGCAACCAGACGCCGTACCACGACCGTCGCTACGACCCGATCTGGGCGCTGTGCGAGGAACTCGAGATGCCGATCCTCACCCACTCGGGCTCGGCCCCGCGTGAGGAGTACGGCGACCACCTCGGCATCTACGTCACCGAGGTCACCTGGTGGCCGGCTCGTCCGATGTGGTTCATG
>CAYVUO010000018.1:0-21898 GCA_964454715.1 uncultured Bifidobacterium sp.
AACGAGTGACCGGCGGGGTTGCCGATGAACGCGGTCATCGCCTCGACGCCATGTGCGTCGCGCACACCGTGCAGCAACTCCTCGCACCGGGCGAAGGCCTCGTCCCACGTGACCTCGCGCCAACGCGGATCGTCGACGCTGCCCTCGCGGATCATGGGTTGGCGGATGCGATCGGGGTCCTCGTGCAGTCGTCCGAGGGTGGTGCCCTTGGGGCACAGGAAGCCCTTGGACCACACATCGTCACGGTCGCCACGGATGACCTTGACGTGGTCGTCGGCGTCGAGGTGCACCTCGAGGCCGCACATGCACTCGCACAGCGGGCACTGGCGCAGATGCACCCGGGTGCCGTCCGGCTCGACTCGAAGTTGGCGACCGATGACCGTCATTGTGGTTCCCCCTCCTCGGCCATCCCCCGGCCGATGGGGCGAGCGTAGTGGTGGGACCGCTCCGGGTCGGCTGTCACACCCATCGGGCACGGTGGTGCACATGGATGCGAACCGAACCTCCCCCGAAGAAGTCACCGAACCGGCTCCCCGCAGCTTCGTCATCGACTGCGACCAGTGCACGATGCAGCACACCGAGGCCTGTGGCGACTGCGTCGTCACGTTCCTGTGCTCCCGTGAACCGGGCGACGCCGTGGTCGTCGACGTCAACGAGTACCGGGCCCTTCGCATGCTCGCCGACTCCGGCCTGGCGCCCACGTTGCGTCACCGGCGCCGCACCGGCTGACCCACCGACCATCATTGGGGTGTGCCCACCGCCCCCGAACAGCACCATGCACTGCTCGACGAACTTCGGGCCGTGGCCATCGCCGCAGGCCTCGTGGCACTGGGCGCCGCGGCGGTCGAGCCCTTCGTCGATGCCAGGGCCGAGCTCGAACGTCGCCGCGACCTCGGACTCCATGGCGGCATGCAGTTCACCTATCGCAACCCCGAACGATCGACCGACCCGTCTCGCATCCTCGACGGGGCGCGTTCGCTCGTGGTGGGGGCATGGCCCTACGCCGCGGGTGATCCGGAACGACCGAGCGATGGTGGGCCGTGGGGGAGGGTGGCTCGTTATGCAGTGGTCGATCACTACGCGCAGTTGCGAGCGGCACTGGCCACGGTGGCTGCGGTGCTCGAGGCGCGTGGTGGGCGCACGCGCATCGTGCTCGACGACAACAGCCTCGTGGATCGTGCCGCCGCGGTGCGGGCCGGTGTCGGATGGTTCGGACACAACACCAATGTGTTGGTGCCGGGCCATGGCTCGTGGGTCGTGCTGGGCACGATCGTCACCGACCTCGATGTACCGGGTGTCGAGACATCCGCCGGCACGTGTGGAACGTGCACGCGATGCCTCGATGGTTGCCCCACCGGCGCATTGATCGCGCCCGGGGTGCTCGACGCGAATCGTTGTCTGGCGTGGTTGGTGCAGGCGCCGGGGGAGTTCCCGCTCGAACATCGGGTCGCACTCGGTGACCGCATCTATGGCTGTGACGACTGTCAGGAGGTATGTCCGCCGGGTCGGCGCTCGGTGGAGGCCGCCACGCCGACCCCCGACGGCACATGGGTCGACCTGGTCGCGATGCTCACGGAGTCCGACGATGAACTCTTGGCTCGACATGGTCGGTGGTACATCGCAGGTCGCGATCCGCGGTGGCTTCGCCGCAACGCGTTGCTCGCACTGGGCAATGCGGCGGATGTCGACGATCCTTCGGTGCGTGGACTGTTGACCGTGTGGACCGAAGGTGACGATGCGCTGCTGGCCGAACACGCCCGTTGGGCACTGCAGCGCCTCGACGAACGCGCGGCGGCGATGCGATGAAGCATCTCCTCGTCACCAACGACTTCCCGCCGAAGGTCGGTGGCATCCAGTCGTACCTCTGGGAGTTGTGGCGGCGGCTGCCCCCCGAGTCGACGACCGTGCTCACCACACCACATGTGGGTGACCGTCGATTCGATGCCGCGCAACCCATCCGGGTGGAGCGCGATAGGGCGAGGGTGTTGCTGCCCACTCGGGCGCTGGTGCGTCGCATCGACGCGCTCGCCGCGGAGGTGGATGCCGATCTCGTGCTGCTCGATCCCGCTGTGCCCCTCGGCATCGTCGGACCGCGGCTCGAACGTCCCTATGGCGTGGTCGTACATGGTGCCGAGGTGACGGTGCCGGGTCGTCTGCCGGGCGCGGCGTCGGTGCTCCGCCATGTGTTGCTCGGTGCCGAGGTGGTCATCGCTGCTGGTGGCTATCCGGCACGCGAGGCCGAGCGCTGTGCCAACCGACAGCTGCCGACGGTGCTCATCCCGCCCGGCGTCGACGTCGAGCGGTTCAGGCCCCTCGACGATGGGGAGCGAGCAGCGGCCCGGCGCTCGCTCGGGCTCGATCCGGACGCGCCGGTGATCGTGGGCCTCAGCCGTCTCGTGCCCCGCAAGGGGTTCGACGTGCTCATCGATGCCGCGGCGGTCGTGGCACGTCGCCGACCCGACCTGCAGATGGTGTTGGCCGGTCGCGGTCGCGATCGCGCCCGCCTCGAACGACGTGCTCGACGAGCCGGTGCGCCGGTGCGCTTCGTCGGACGCATCGACGATGCGTCGCTGTCGCCGTTGCTGGCATCGGCCGACGTGTTCGCCATGCTGTGCCGGGATCGCTGGTTCGGTCTCGAACAGGAGGGCTTCGGCATCGTGTTCCTCGAGGCGGCGGCCAGCGGGGTGGCTTCGGTGGCCGGCCGGAGCGGGGGGTCGGCCGAGGCCGTGGTCGACGGCACGACCGGCTTCGTGGTCGACCGACCCGATGACGTCGGATCGGTGGTGCGCGCCATCGAGCGCGTGCTCGACGACGATTCCCTGCGACGATCGATGGGCTCGGTGGCGCGTCGCCGGGTCGAGACGCACTACACCTACGACCTGTTGGCCCGTCGACTCGACGACGCCCTCTCCAACCTCCGGATCGGAGATCCCACGTGAACCTCGTGCGCCTGTGCATCATCGGAACCGTCGTGTTCGTCATCACGGGAGTGGCCGGAACGATCACGAGCGCACTGATGCCGGTGTTCGTGGTCGTGTCGCTCGTCGAGTTCGCACTCGGCACCGTGGCGTTCGCGATCGCGTTCCTTCGAGCGGTCGATCGCAGTCGCGCCGAAGCCATCGGCATCGGCGGCCTGTTCTTCGCGTCGGGGTCGGCCCCGAAACCCGTGCAGCTGCGATTCATGCTGTGCCTCGCCATCCAGGTCGTGGCCTCGATCGTCTTCGCATCGGTGAGGCTCTACACGGCGATCGCGTTCGGTGTGCTCGCGCCGATGTGGGCGCTCGGTCTCACGGGCATGTGGACCGCGGCATACGGAACCTTCGGCCCCCGCACCGACCCGGGCCCTCGGGGTGGCCGACACGGCGACGCGGTAGGCTGAAACCATGTCCGAGCAAGCGCGCGAACAGATCCGCATCCAGGCCCCGGTCGAGCGTTGCTACGAGACGCTCGTCGACTTCTCGACCTACCCCGAGTGGGCCGGCGACCTCAAGGACGTCACCGTCATCGAATCCGATGCCGAGGGTCGCGCCACCGTGGTCGAGTTCCGCGCCGCGGCGATGGGGCGCAGCACCACCTACCAGTTGCGTTACGACCACTCGCTCGCTCCCAACCGTCTGGGATGGGAACTCGTCACGGGCGATCTCCCTCGCGAACTCGACGGCGCCTACGTGCTCACCCCGGCCGACGGTGGTGCCGCCACCGACGTGGTGTACGAGCTCGCCATCGATCTCATCTACCCGATCCCGGGTTTCGTGAAGCGCCGCGCCGAGGGCCGCATCATCAAGACGGCACTGTCCGAACTCAAGGCGCGGGTCGAGGGTTCGCCCCGTCCCACCGACGACTGATCCACCGATGGCCGACACCGACGACGCGCTGCAACGGGCCGCGCGTCAGATGATCGGCGCAGCGCGGTCGTTCCTCGACGCCATCGAATCCGTCGTCGACGACCCCGAGGCGTTGCGACAGTTGCTGGGCACGCTCGCGACCACTGCCCAGGATGGGGTGCGCTCGGCAGCCCGCGCCGGGCGACGCGTGATGGGCGCCGATGCGGGCTCCGAAGAAGGCTCCGAAGAAGGGGAGTGACGCGGCGGCGAGATCGCCGTACGCTCCGGTCATACATACTCCGCACCGCAGGAGGCACCATGACCGTGATCACCGAGCATGCGATCAAGCAGCTGGCCGGACTGCGCAGTCAGGGGTCGCCGATCGTGTCGTGCTACCTCGACGTCGACGGGCGCAGACAGGTGCGACCGCAGGACTATCGGCGCACGCTCGGCACGATGGTGAAGCAGGCGGCGAACCGGAATTCGCGGTCGACGCTGCATGCCGATCTCGATCGCATCACCGCTCAGGTCGCCGGTGAACTCGATCGTCATCGCGTGCGAGGGCTCGCACTGTTCGTCTGTTCCGAGATCGACCTGTGGCAGGTGATCGAACTTCCCGTGCCGGTGCACGATCGGATCGTGGTGAACCACTCACCTGCCGTCGGCCCGCTCGAGGCGGTGCTGCAGGAACTCGAACCCTTGGGGATCTTGCTCGTCGATCGCCAGAGGGCGCGCATGTTCGTGTTCCACTTCGGTGAGATCGTCGAGCGGTCGGAACTCGTGGAGGAGTTGCCGCGCGACTACGACCGTCGCGACGATGCAAGCCGCGGCTCGCGCGAGCGTGAGCAACATCACGTGGACGAATTGGCGATGCAGCACCTGCGGCACTCGGCCGAGGCAGCGTTCGCGGTGCACCGTGACCGGGGCTTAGGTCGCTTCGTCGTCGGAGCCACCGACGACGTCCATGCAGCGATCGTTCCGCTGTTGCACCCCTATCTCCGTGAACGGCTCGGACCCCGTCTTCACGTCGGAGTCTCGGCCAAGGAGGCCGACGTCGTGGCCGCTGCGCTCGAGGTCGAGCATGAGGTGGAGCAACAGCGCGAACAGCGACTGGTCGATCGACTGCGCACGGGCCTGGCCACCAAGGGACGGGCCGTGGCCGGTCTGGCGCCGGTGCTCGGTGCGCTCGGCGAACGGCGGGTCGACACACTGCTGGTGTCGAACGGGTTCGTCGAATCGGGATGGCTGTGTGCGTGCGGTGCGATGGCGCTGCGAGGGCCGAGGTGTCCCGTCGACGGCGCTGAGATGGAACGCACCGAGGACATCGTGAGCGACGCGATCGACGCGGCCTTCGGTGAAGGTGCTCGGGTCGTGATGTGCGAGACCAACGCCGATCTCGACGTGCACGGACGCATCGGCGCGCTCCTGCGGTACTGATCGGCCATCATGGCCCGGTGACTGCATTGCGGATCGGGGTCGATGTGGGGGGCACCAAGGTGCTCGGCGTGCTGTTCGACGCCGATGCCCGATCGATCGTGGCGCAGCATCGTGCGCCGACTCCGACCTCGGTCGACGAACTCGTCGAGACCATCGCAGGTGTGGTCGACGAGATCGCCGCCGAACATCGCGAGTCACCGGTCGGGCTCGGGCTGCCCGGGCTGGTCGACGTCGACGGAGTCCTGCGGGCCGCTCCGAACCTCCGCTTCGCCATCGACCAACCGGTGGTGCACCTGTTGGAGCAGCGATCGGGCCGACGGGTGGTCGTCGACAACGATGCGAACTGCGCGCTCCGCGCCGAACTCGCCGTCGGTGACATCGACGATGGATCGTCGGTGGTGCTCGTGGCATTGGGCACTGGCATCGGTGGCGCGATCGCGCTCGACGGCTCGATCGTGCGCGGCGCCAACGGCTTCGCCGGTGAGTTCGGCCACATCCAGGTCGACCCCGATGGTCCGCTGTGTCCATGTGGTCGTCGTGGATGTTGGGAGCGGTTCGCCTCGGGCGCCGGCCTCGCCCATCTCGCTGCGCTGCGAGGGCATGGCGACGTCGATGGCCCGGCCATCACCGCGGCGGCTCGTGCCGGCGAGGCCTGGGCGCTCGAGGTGTGGAACGACCTCGCCACATGGCTCGCCATCGGCCTCGCCGACCTCGCCGATGTGCTCGATCCCGGCCTGTTCGTGATCGGGGGAGGTCTGGTCGACGAGGTCGATCTGTTCCTCGACGCCGCCCGCACGCGGTTCACCGGCGAGGTGCTCGGTGGCCGGGCGCGCACCCGCACCCGCATCGTGGCTGCCACCGCGGGATCCGATTCGGGTGCCGTCGGCGCCGCACTGCTCCGGTAGGTTCTGCCGAATGGAATTCCGACGGATCACCTCGCTGCCGCCGTACGTCTTCACGATCATCGACTCGTTGAAGATCGAGGCTCGTCGCGCCGGTGAGGACGTCATCGACTTCGGATTCGGCAATCCCGACCTCCCCAGCCCCGATGTCGCGGTGGAGAAGTTGGTCGAGGCGGCCCACAACTCGCGCAACCACCGCTACTCGGCCAGCCGCGGCATCCCGAAGCTGCGCGAGGCCATCGCCGGGTACTACCAGCGTCGTTTCGGCGTCACCCTCGACCCCGATACCGAGGTCATCAACACCATCGGCGCCAAGGAGGGGTTCTCGCACCTGATGTGGACCCTCCTCCAGCCCGGTGATGCCGCGCTCGTGCCCTCCCCGTCATACCCGATCCACGTCTACGGGCGGCGGTTCGCCGGCGCCGACATCCGCGAGGCTCCGCTCGGCACCGGCACCGACTTCTTCGACAACCTGCGCGAGGCATGGGAGTACTCGTGGCCCAAGCCCCGCGTCATCGTGATGTCGTTCCCGCACAACCCCACGACCACGTGCGTCGATCTCGACTTCATGCAGAAGGTCGTCGACTTCGCTCGTGAGCGCGACGTCGTGGTCGTGCACGACAACGCCTACGCCGATCTCGGCTTCGACGGCTACGAGCCGCCATCGATCCTGCAGGCCGAGGGTGCGAAGGAAGTGGCGGTCGAGCTCTACTCGATGACCAAGTCGTTCTCGATGGCAGGTTGGCGAGTCGCCTTCATGCTCGGCCGCGCCGATGTGATCGCTGCGCTCGCCAAGCTCAAGAGCTACCTCGACTACGGCACGTTCCAGCCCATCCAGATCGCGGCCACCGTCACCCTCAACGAGGAGCCCGACTTCCCCCGCGAGGTGCAGGAGATCTATCAGGTGCGGCGCGACGCGCTCGTGAGCGGGCTGCATCGCATCGGGTGGGAGGTCGAGCCGCCCAAGGGCACGATGTTCATGTGGGCCCCCATTCCCGAGCCCTACCGCGACATGAAGTCGATCGAGTTCGCATCGTTCCTGGTGAAGGAGGCCAATGTGGCCGTGTCACCGGGGGTCGGATTCGGCCCCGGCGGCGACGGTCATGTGCGATTCGCCATGATCGAGAACGAGCAGCGCACCCAGCAGGCCATGCGCAACCTGCGTCGGGCCCTCACCCGCCTCGAGTCCTGAGTTCGCACGACCGTCGTCGTTGCGAAACACGCCGTTCACGGCGCCTCCCTACGTTGGGTGCATGGCCAGTGCCTACGTGCTGCGAGTCTGGATCCCCGATCGGCCGGGCGCGCTCGGCGCGCTCGCCAGTCGCATCGGCGCCGTCGGGGGCGACGTGGTGGGGATCGACATCCTCGAGCGCGGGGCCGGTCGGGCCATCGATGAGATCTCCATCGAGCTCCCCGATCCGTCGCTCATCGATCTGCTCCTGAGCGAGATCCACCAGGTCGACGGAGTCGACGTCGAGAGCATCCGACCCACGGCCCGCTCGGTGCATGACCCGCGTCTCGACGCGCTCGAGACGGCAGCGATGCTCGTGGGAGCGAGGACCGTCAACGACGCGGTGAGCGAATTGTGCATCAGGGCGCGACTGACCATCGGTGCGGTGTGGAGTGCGGTGGTGTCGTTCGAGACGGGCCTGCTCATCGCCAGCGACGGCGCGCTCCCGCCCGTGCAGTGGATCTCGGCCTTCGTCGAGGGCAGCCGCCACACCGAGTCCGGTGACGATGTCGGTGCCCACGGCGACGACATCACCTGGGCTCCGATGTATGCCGCCGAGTGTGCGCTCGTGCTGGGTCGCGACGGCGATGCCTTCCGCTCCCGTGAGCGACGTCAGGTCGCAGCGCTCGCTCGCATCGTCGATGCCCGCTTCGCGGATGTGCGACGGGCCGAGTCGATGGTGCGTCACCCCTCGGGCGACTAGTCCTCGGCCCAGTCGAGGGATCGTTCGACGGCGCGGCGCCAACGTTCTCGTCGCGTCGGCAGCGTGTCGTCGGGCCTCGGTTCGAACACGGCATCGCTGCGCCAGTCGGAGGCGATGCGAGCGGGGCCGTCCCAGACACCCTCGGCCAGGCCAGCGAGGGCTGCGGCCCCGAAGGCGGTGGTCTCGGCCACGACGGGACGACGGATCGTGACGCCGAGCGCGTCGGACTGCAGTTGCAGCACGAGATCGCTCGCGCCGCCGCCGTCGGCCCGGAGCTCCACGATGGGGAATCCCGACGCGCCGCTCATGGCCTCGATCACGTCGGTGGCCTGCATGACGATCGACTCGATCGTGGCTCGAGCGAGATGGGCGCGCGTGGTGCCTCGGGTGATGCCGAACACCGCGCCACGGGCGCGGGGGTCCCACCATGGACTTCCCAGTCCCGTGAATGCGGGTACGAGCACGACACCGTCTGTGTCGCCGACCGATTCGGCGAGCGCAGTGATGTCCGACGAGGACTCGATCACGCCGATGCCGTCGCGCAACCACTGCACGGCCGAGCCGCTGACGAACACCGCGCCCTCGTAGGCGTAGGTGGGTGTGATCGATCCGTCGGTGCGGCCGAGGCCCCACGCGATCGTGGTGAGGAGACCGTCCACGGGATCGGGGCAGTGGTCACCCACATTCATGAGCAGGAACGAGCCGGTTCCATAGGTGTTCTTGGCCATGCCCGGCGTGAAGCACGCCTCGCCGAACAGTGATGCCTGCTGGTCGCCTGCGATGCCGCTGATGGGGACGCCGCCACCGACGGGGGAGTCGTCGGCGGTGACGGCGATGCGTCCGCTCGACGCCACCACCGTCGGCAGGGCATCGAGTGGTACGCCGAAGAGTTCGCACAGTTCGGGCGACCACTGGAGGGAGGTGATGTCGAACAGCATCGTGCGCGATGCGTTGGTCACGTCGGTGACATGCACGGTGCCACCCGTGAGTCGATCGATGAGCCAGGTGTCGATCGTCCCGACCTTCACCCGGTCGCGATCGATGCCGCCGTCGGTGAACAGCCATTCGATCTTCGAGCCGGAGAAGTAGGGATCGAGCACGAGGCCAGTGGTCGATCGCACCAGCGGCAGTACACCATCGAGCTCGAGTTGCTCGCAGCGCGAAGCGGTGCGGCGGTCCTGCCAGACGATGGCGCGGTGGACCGGATGACCCGTCTCGCGATCCCACACGACGATGGTCTCGCGTTGGTCGGTGATGCCGATGCCCGCGATCGTGTGTCCGAGGGAGCGCACGGTCGTGGCGACGTCGGCGAGGACGACGGCGACCGCCTGCCAGATCTCGTCGGCATCGTGTTCCACCCAACCCGGCCGGGGGAAGTACTGGGTGAACTCGCGCTGTGCATCGGCGACGACCGAACCATCGGAAGCGAAGGCGATGGTTCGCACGCTGGTGGTGCCGGCATCGATGGCGAGCACGACGGTCATGGGGGCGGACAGTACGACATCGTCGGTGGCGGGGCAGACTGCACCCATGAGCATCGACTTCAGCCTCTCGCCCGAACTCGAGGAGATCCGTCTCCGGGTGCGTACCTTCATCTCCGACGTGGTCGTTCCAGTCGAGCAGAGGGTGGAGCGCGAGCGGCTGGCCGAGACCGATCGTCGGGCCTATCGCAGCGAACTCGGCGACCTGCGCCGACGCGCGCATTCCGAGGGACTGTGGTTGCCGCACATGCCGGTCGAGTGGGGCGGAATGGGTCTGGGCCACGTGCAGTTGGCCATGGTGCAGGCCGAAGCGGCGCGCACTCGGCTCGGGCCTTGGGTCCTGAACTGTCAGGCTCCCGACGAGGGCAACATGCACACGTTGCTGCACTGGGGCACCGACGAGCAGAAGGAGAAGTACCTGCGTCCGCTGTGCGAGGGGCGAGTGTGGTCGTGCTTCGCCATGACCGAACCCGAGGTGGCCGGTTCCGATCCGACCCTGATCCGCACTCGCGCCATCGCCGACGGTGACGAGTGGGTGATCGAGGGTCACAAGTGGTTCATCTCGAACGCGCACCGCGCCAACTTCGCGATCCTCATCGCCCGCACCGAGGACGATCCCGATCTGCCCCAGGCCGCGAACACGGCCTTCCTCGTCGACCTCCCCTCCGAGGGATGGAACGAGGTGCGACAGATCGAGACGATGCACGGGTCGACCGGGCATTCCGAGATCGTGATCGATGGCCTGCGGGTGCCAGCGGCGAACATGCTCGGCGGTCGAGGTCAGGGCCATCGTCTGGGCCAGTACCGACTAGGTCCGGCCCGCCTCGCGCATTGCATGCGCTGGATCGCACAGGCCGAAGTGGCGCTCGACATGATGGTGGCGCGTTCACTCGAGCGGTACTCGCACGGGTCGGTACTGGCCGAGAAGCAGGGTGTGCAGTGGCTCATCGCCGACTCCGCGATGGAGCTCTACCAGTGCAAGCTCATGGTGCTGCACGCCGCCTACAAGATCGATCGGGGCGAGGACTTCACCGCCGAGGTGTCGATGGCCAAGCACTTCGTGGCCAACTCGCTCAATCGCATCATCGATCGGTCGATCCAGGTGCACGGTGCGCTCGGATACTCGACCGACACGCCACTGGCGCACATGTACCAGCAGGCGCGGTGGGCCCGGTTCGCCGATGGTGCCGACGAGATCCATCAGATGCGCATCGCACAGCGCACCATCGCCGCGTATCGCGATCACGGCAGTACGCGAGCGGCCACGGGTGACCTGCCGATCTGACCGAACCGTCCCTCAGGGGACCGTCGTGGTCGTCTCCTTCGGCGCCATCGGACGCGGTCGGTCGTCGGCGTTGATGCCACACGCGCCGGCGAGGAGGGTGATGGCGACGAGAAGGGTCGCGATTGCGTGACGGTGGCGACGGCTCATGGTTCCTCCTCCTCGTCGGAACGGGGAGGTTCGATGAGTGGGAGCTCGACGACGAATCGGGCACCGGACTGACCGTCGAGGCGTTCCTCGACCCAGACGCGTCCGCCGAGCAGACGGACATGTTCGTCGACGAGCGCGAGTCCGAGGCCCACGCCGGAGTCCGATGAGCGGTTGCCGGCCTCGCTGCCCCGCGAGAAGCGGTCGAACACGATGTCGCGTTCGTCGACGGCGACACCCGGGCCGCGATCCTCGACCGCGATGCGCACCATCGAGTCGACGCGATCGACCGAGACGAGGGTGGCGCCGTCGGCATAGCGCTGTGCGTTGTCGAGGAGGTTGGCGATCACCCGCCCGAAGCGGCGCTTGTCGACGCGGATGACGGCGTCGGAGACGTCGGGTCCGCGGTGCACCGGAACGCCGCCACCACCCATCACGCTCACGGACTGGGCGACGAGCTCGGCGGCGGCGACATCCTCGAGATGGAGGGTGACGGCACCCACGTCGTAGCGGGAGATCTCGAGCAGATCATCCACGAGTTGCTGCAGGCGAGCGACGTCGGCAGCGAGGAGGTCGAGTGCCGTCGACGCGCGTTCGGTGAGCTCGTCACGGTTGTTCTCGAGCACCTCGACCGAGGCCGACAGGGTCATGAGCGGTGATCGCAGCTCATGACTCACCTCGGATGCGAAGCGAGCATCGCGTTCGATGCGCGTCTCGAGGGCCTCGGCCATCACGTTGAACGGCGCGGCGAGCAGATCGATGTCGGGGTCATTGCCCTCGGGCAACCTCGTATCGAGGCGACCGCCGGCGATCGCTTCGGCCGCTGTGCCCACCTCGAGGAGTGGCGCGATCAGCGAACGAGTGGCCCAATAGCCGATGCCGCCAGCCAGCAGCGTCGTAACAAGTGATGCGGCGAACAGCGTGATCGCGAGGCGATTGAGTGTGCGCTCGAGCTCACCGAGGGGAACGCCGTCGTAGTACTGCGCATCGAGCCCGGCGAGTGGAGTGCCCACGATGTACACCGGCTGACCGTCGATGCGCACGCGCATCGTGGCGGCTTGGCCCCCTTCGACCATGGTCCTCATCGAGTCGGGCACCGACCGTTCGTCGAAGGCGTCGATGTCGGTGGCGTACCACTGGCCCTCGTACTGCAGCAACGACGCCGAGTCCTGTGGAGCGGAGAGGGTGAGCAGGTCCTGACCGATGTCGATGGGACCGGTGTCGTAGGGGAGGCGGGTCGCGAGCATCGCCGCGTTCTCCAGCGCCCGCGTGGTGGCCGCGGATTCGCGCTGGTCGAGGAGGATCTGACGCGTGAGGCCGTAGGCGATGATCGACAACGCGATAGAGAGTGCCGCCGCGCCGAGTGCGAACGTGAGCACGAGGCGGCGCCGCAGGCCGAGTCGGCGGCGAACCGGGGCGATGATCCGTGCCCGACGACGCGGGCGCGTGCGGGCGGCGACCGGTCGGGCCTCGGTCGCCACGGGTCGAGTGCCGGTGGTCATCAGGCCTGGAGCTTGTACCCGAGACCGCGCACGGTGATGACGTGGCGCGGATCGGCCGGGTCGGTCTCGACCTTCATGCGCAGGCGACGCACGTGCACGTCGACGAGACGGCCATCACCGAAGTATCCGTGCCCCCACACCTTCTCGAGCAACTGCTCGCGGCTGAACACACGACCCGGATTCGACGCGAGTTCGACGAGCAGTCGGAACTCGGTCTTGGTGAGGGGGAGATGTTCACCGGCGCGGAGGACCTCACCCTCGTCGGGGATGATCTCGAGGTCGCCGAACCGCAGGTGGGTGCTGCCGACATCGACCGAACGGGCCCGTCGCAGCAGCGCTCGGATTCGAGCCGAGAGCTCCTTCGGCGCGAACGGCTTCGTGAGGTAGTCGTCGGCACCGGCCTCGAGTCCGGCCACGACGTCATGGGTGTCGGCTCGTGCGGTCACCATGACGATGGGAACGTCGCTGGCACGGCGGATGGCCCGACACACATCGAACCCGTCGATGCCCGGCAGCATGATGTCGATCAACACGACGTCGGCGGGCTGGCGGGTGAACGCCTGGAGGGCATCCTCACCGGTGTCGGCCTCCTCGACCTCCCAGCCCTCGTCCTCGAGGGCGAGTCGCACCGCAGTCCGGATGCGTTCGTCGTCCTCCACCGTCAGGATGCGCGTGCCCATAACCCTCCAATGGTGGCCCATCTCGGCGCCGGCGCGGTGGAACGTGCGGACGTCACGTGCCGCGCACGCCGGACTCGTCGAGCAGTTCGCGGAGTGGACCGAACAGGGCCGGTGGGGCGGCGAGGCAGAAGTCGTCGGTGGGCGGGCCCCCGTCGAGGTCGTGCACGAGGGCTCCGGCCTCGGTGGCGACGAGGGCTCCGGCGGCGTGGTCCCAGGGCTGCAGGCCTCGCTCGAAGTAGGCGTCGACGCGGCCGCATGCGACGGAGCAGAGATCGACCGATGCTGCGCCCATTCGTCGGATGTCGCGGATGTTGGGCAGCACGCGAGTGAGCACCGTCGCCTGACGGGCTCGACGGTCGGCGTCGTACCCGAATCCGGTGCCGACGAGTGCGTGGCTCAGTCGGGTCTCCGACGAGCAGGAGATCGCGGTGCCGTTCCGGCGAGCACCGCCGCCGAGCATTGCGGTGAACACGTCGCGATGCAATGGATCGTGCACGACTCCGACGGCGACGATGCCGTGCACCTCGGCCGCGATCGATACGGCGAAGCCGGCGTGGCCGTAGAGGTAGTTGGTGGTGCCGTCGATGGGGTCGATGATCCAGCGCACTCCACTCGTGCCGGAGCGATCGGTGCCCTCCTCGCCGAGCACCGCATCATCGGGTCGGGCGTCGAGGATGCGACCGAGGGTGAGCGCTGCGAACGCGCGCTCCTTCTCGGTGACCATGTCGGTGCCCGTGGTCTTCGTCTCGACCAGCGATCGCGAGTGGGCGAGCCCCTCGACCAGCAGCGCGGCCGCCTCGTCGGCGATGGTCGCGGCGAGCACCAACAGATCGTCGAGGAGCTCCAGTTCTGCGTTCGGCACGATCAGCGCACCCGGGGCGGGCGGCGATCGGCGGCCTCGATGCGCGTGGCCGCGGCCTCGGCCTCCTCGCGGGCACGGATCGTCTGCCATTCGCCCATGGCGCGCAGGGTGAGCACGACCACGACCGCAGTGCCACCGGCGGCGAGCACGGCACCGAGCACGGCGCCGAGTCCGGTCCAGAGCGAGGCATCGCCAGTGGTCTGCAGGTCGGCGAAGGCGTAACCGATGAATCCGCCGGCGGTGCCGGCGATCACGATGGCGAGGAAGGCGAGCACCCTGGCCCCGACGGAGGGCAGGGCGCTGTTCGGAGTGCGGGGGGAGGTCACGCGCTCATCGTACGGGACGCGGCCCGTACAGTGGCCGGCGTGAAGCCGTTGATCGTGCTGCCCACCTACAACGAGGCCGAGAACATCGTCGAGGTGCTCGACCGCATCCGCGAGGCGGTGCCGAATGCCGACGTGCTCGTCGTCGACGACGGCAGCCCCGATGGAACCGCCGATCTCGCCGAGGGATGGGGCGCGGACCATGGAGGCGGCGTGTCGATCCTGCGGCGCGGGGCCAAGGCCGGTCTGGGTTCGGCCTACCGCGCCGGCTTCGCGCGTGGCCTTGCCGAGGGCTACGACGCGCTCGTCGAGATGGATTCCGACCTCCAGCACGATCCGGCGGCACTGCCTGCGCTCATCAACGCCGTCGAGAGTGGCGCCGATCTCGCCATCGGCTCCCGCTATGTGCCCGGTGGTCATATCCCCGACTGGCCGAAGACTCGGGAGTGGTTGTCCCGAGGTGGTAATCGCTACGCCGCGATCGTTCTCGGACTGCAAGTGCGTGATGCCACCGCCGGCTTCCGTTGCTATGCCGCACCGATGCTGTCGCGCATCGACCTCGACACCATCACGGCCGATGGCTACGGCTTCCAGATCGAGATGGCGTACAACGTGATGCGGCGCGGCGGGCGCATCGTCGAGGTTCCGATCACCTTCAACGACCGCATTCGCGGCGATTCCAAGATGTCGGGCCGCATCGTGGTCGAGGCGCTGCTGCTCGTCACGTGGTGGGCGTTCCGCGATCGCGTGCTTCGACGGCCCCTCCCGACGAACTGACATGCGAGAGTGGCTCGTCGGCGGCGCGGTGATCGAGGGGCCGGGTGGAGTGCTGCTCGTGCGCAACGTTCGTCGTGACGGTTCGCATGACTGGAGCCCGCCCGGCGGAGTGATCGACGACGAGGATGCCGACGTCATCGTCGGTCTCACCCGCGAGGTGGTCGAGGAGACCGGCCTCGTGGTCACCAACTGGGAGCGCAAGCTCTACGACATCGTGGCCACGGCACCCGACATGGGTTGGACGCTGCGGGTCGAGTCGTGGTTGGCCGGATCGTGGACGGGTGAACTGCGACTCGATGACCCCGACGGCATCGTCGACGAGGCGCGTTGGGTGGGGCACGACGCGTGCGCCACCCACCTCGAGGCGGGCCCGCCATGGGTGGCCCAGCCGGTCGTCGAGTGGCTCACCGAGCGCTGGGTCGTGCCCCGCACCTTCGAGTACCTCGTCGAGGGAACGGTGCAGTCGGACCTCGTGGTCACGCGTCTGTGAGCGACGGCGCACGGACCGACCTCGATTCCGGCCGTGTCGTCATGCACGTCGACATGGACGCGTTCTTCGTGTCGGTCGAACTGCTCGATCGTCCCGATCTGCGGGGCAAGCCGGTCGTGGTCGGCGGAGCGGGTTCGCGCGGAGTGGTCGCAGCGGCGTCGTACGAGGCACGTGCGTATGGCGTCCATTCTGCGATGTCGTCGATCCAGGCGCAGCGACTGTGCCCACACGCGGTGTTCCTGCGTGGCCGCCATGGTCGCTACGCGGAGGTGAGCGAGCGCGTGATGGCGATCCTGCGCGAGGTCACGCCCTTGGTCGAACCCCTGTCGCTCGATGAGGCGTTCTGCGACATCACCGGTTCGCTGCGTCGCCTCGGGCCATCGCGCGACATCGCCACCGAGGTGCGTCGACGCGTGTTCGACGAACAGGGACTCACCTGCTCGGTCGGATTGGCGTCGACGAAGTTCGTGGCCAAGCTCGCCACCGAGCAGGCCAAGCCGCGCGCGTCGGTCGATGGACCGATCCCGGGACTCGGCGTGTACGCGGTCGAACCGGCCGACACGCTCGCCTTCCTGCATCCACTGCCCGTGCAGGCGCTCTGGGGAGTCGGGCCTGCCACCCTTGCGCGCATGCATCGCATCGGTGTGATGACGATCGGTGATCTCGCCGCGCTCCCGGTCGAGAGCGCGGTCGCATCATTGGGACGTTCCCACGGCGCGCATCTCCACGCGCTCGCGAACGGTGTCGACGAACGAGTGGTCGAACCGTCCCGTGCTCCGAAGTCGATCGGCCACGAGGAGACCTTCGCCGCCGACCACCATGAGCGAGCCTCGCTGGATCGGGAGCTCGTCGCGTTCGCCGACGCAGTGGCAGCGCGTCTACGAGCGCATGGACTGCTCGCTCGCACGGTGCAGTTGAAGGTGCGCTTCGGTGACTTCCACACCATCACCCGGTCGCTCACGCTGGCCTCAGGGGTCGACGATTCGCGCTCGATCCTCACCGCTGCCCGCTCACTGCTCGAGCAGGTCGATCCCACACCTGGGGTACGCCTGCTGGGTCTCTCGATGGCCGGGTTCTCGCCCGCCGACACCCGTCAGTTGACCCTCGACGACGCGATCGCCGGGCCGGGGTGGGGCGAGGCGAGCCGCACGGTCGACGAGATCCGGGCCCGGTTCGGCGATGCGGCGATCGGCCCCGGGTCGACCGTGGGCCCCGATGGGCTGCGCCCGAAGCGACGGGGGAGCCAGCAGTGGGGGCCGGACCTCTGAGCGCGTACCTCGTCCGCGCGTTGTCCCACGGGCATGTTCCGTGGGAGACTGTGGGCCCGACGGAACCCTTCAGGACCTGATGCCATGCCGCTCTCAGAGGACGAACAGCGCATCCTGAGCGAGATCGAGAAGCAGCTGTACCAGACCGACCCCGGTCTCGCTCGTGACATCGCCGACACCACCGTCTACACGCACGCGTGGCGCGCCCTGAAGTGGTCGGTCCTCGGTTTCATCGTCGGTCTGGTGGCGCTCGTGCTCACGCTCGGTGTGTCATTCCTCCTGGCGTTCGGCGGTTTCCTCATCATGCTGGTCTCGGCACTGGCCATCGAGCGCAATGCGCGTCGACTCGGTCGCGTCGGTTGGCAGCAGATGACCCAGCGCATGCGCGCCTCGGGTCTGCGCGAGTCGTTCGGTGCGACCCGCGAGCGCATGCGCGAGCGCATGCAGCGTCCCGACGAGGACTGACACTGCGTCACGCACTCGCCATCGACGTCGGGGGCACCAAGGTCGAGGTGGGCATCGTCACCTCCGAAGGAGTGATCCTCGATCGTGAGCGGATCGTCACCCCGGCACGCGGTGACGGCGACGCGATGTTCGTCTCCATCGTGTCGATCGCTCGAGAGGTGCTCGAACGAACGGCGGTTCGACCCGATGTCGTCGGAGTCGGAACCGGCGGCCCGATGACGCTCGGCGGTCGCACCGTGTCGCCGGTGAACATCCCTGCATGGCGGGGCTATCCACTGCTCGATCGTCTGATCGGGACGTTCGACGTGCCGATCGCGATCGACAACGACGCGAAGGCGCTCGCGCTCGCCGAGGGGTGGAGGGGCGCAGCGCAGGGCGTCGACGACTACGTCGGAATGGTCGTGTCGACGGGGGTCGGGGGCGGGATCGTGCTCGATGGACGATTGCTCGACGGCGCCGACGGCAATGCCGGTCATGTCGGCCACATCACGGTCGAACCCGATGGTCACCGATGTGGATGTGGGGCTCATGGCTGTCTCGAAGCGGAGGCCTCGGGAACCGCCATCGCTGCGATCACGGGGCGACCGGCGGCGGAGGCGACGTCCGAGGTGATCGAGCGAACGGGTCGACTCGTCGGACGAGCCGTGGCCACGGTCGCGAACCTGCTCGATCTCCGGCTCGCCGTCGTCGCCGGCTCGGTCGCGCTGGGATTCGGTGAACCGTTCTTCGCCGCAGCCAACGCCGAGATCGCCGAACGTGCGAGGCTGGAGTTCTCGAAGGGGTGCGAACTGCGCCCCGCCGCACTCGGCGCCGACGGACCCCTGGTGGGCGCGGCGGCGGTGGGGTTCCGATCGACCGGAGGACTGCGATGAAGCCGGGTTCACTGCGCTGGATGCTGGCGAGTGCCTCCGCGGTCGCTCGCCATCCCTCGTTGTGGCTCACCGGACTGCGTCAGGCATTGGTGCTGGCCCGTCCCGGTTGGTGGTGGCATCCGCCGTTCCTCCCGGTGCCCGATCGCGCGTACCTGGAGTTCCGGATGGTCACGATGTACGGCGGCGAGGGTGATGTCGCCGATCCGGCCGACCTCGTCACCTACTTGCGATGGTGCCGCGCCTGGCCAGCGGTCACGCGCGGTCACTGAGCGACGCGCCGTCCCTCGCGTCCGGAAGGCCTAGAACAGGTACTGATCGCCGCTGGCTCGCACGGTGATGTCGCTGATCGAGATGCCCCACGGTTGATCGATCACGTACACGACCTGTTCGGCCAGTTCGCGCGGTGAGATCGTCCAGTACCGGATGTCGTCGGGGTCGGTGGTGCCCTCGGGAGGATTGCCGCCGAAGATGGCGGCGGCGTTGCGCTGGAACGACTCGATGTTCTGACCGAGCAGACCGATCATGGCCTCGCCGTTGACGATCGACGCACCGAGGTTGGTGCCGACCACTCCGGTGGGCTTCACGGTCGTGACCTTGATCCGACCCTGCGATTCGGCCCGCAACGATTCCGACAACACGTTCACCGCAGCCTTGGTGGCCGTATAGATGGCAGAACCGACGACCGGTGCGTTGCCATAGATCGACGAGATGTTGACCACATGACCGTGGCCCTGGTCGATCATCGCGTCGTGCACCGCCGCGATGCCGTGCATCACGCCCTTGAAGTTGATGTCGATGCATCGGTCCCAGGCGTCGAGTGCGCGCTCGTGATCGGCCCAGAACGCGAGCGGCATGATGCCGGCGTTGTTGACGAGCACATCGATGGAGCCGTAGGTGTCGACTGCTCGCTCGGCCATGGCACGCATCTGCGCAGCGTCGGTGACGTCGGCGAGCGCCGCGATGGCTTCGAGGCCCCGTCCGCGCAACCCGTCGACGAGCGATGTGAGCGCATCGGTGTCGATGTCGACGGCGACGACCCTCGCGCCGCGCTCCGCGGTCATCTCACAGATGAGTCGACCGAAGCCGCTGCCGGCACCGGTGACGATGATCGTCCTGCCTCGGAGGTGGTCCATGGTCCGACGCTACCGGTGCTCTGTAGCCTCGGCCCGTGGCATGGGACGTGCAGTGCGAACGGGGTGACGCAGGGGTGCTGCACGGGCGCGAACTCGGCGCTGACGACGTGGTGTCGGCCGTCGTCCGCGTACTCGAGGTCGAGCGCCCGGCGCTCGTCCTGGGCTCGACGCAATCCGATGGTGATGTCGATCACGACGCAGCTCGTTCTGCCGGGATCGAGGTCGTTCGCCGCCACAGTGGCGGGGGAGCGGTGCTGCTCGATGCCGCGGTGTCGTGGGTCGATGTCGATCTCCCGCGCTCCGATCGTCGCTGGACCGACGACGTGTCGTCGGCGGCGCTGTGGGGGGGACGCGCTTGGGTCGACGCGCTCACTGCGGTCGGGGTCGTCGGAGCGCAGGTGCACGTCGGGGCCATGGTGAGCCCGCCCCTCGCCAAGGTCGTGTGCTTCGCCGGCCTCGCCCCCGGTGAGGTCACCGTCGATGGGGCCAAGGTCGTGGGCATCTCACAACGACGCACGCGAGCCGGTGCGCGCTTCCAGTGTTCCGTGCCGTTCGCGTGGGATGCCGTGCTCCATGCCCGCCTCTTGGCCCCCGGTATCGAACGCGTCGGTGGTTCCATCGACGACGTGCGCGTACTCACGGTCGATGGGGCAGTGCGTTCGCGTCTCGTCGACGCGTTCATCGCCGCGCTCGACTGAGGGGGTCTCAGCCCTTCGAGAGGCGGTCGAATCCCTCGACGTGATCGCCAGCCACGTGACCACCGTCGACCGGGATGTCGGCGCCGGTGACCATCTCGGCGAGGTCGCTGGCCAGGAACACGACGACTCGTGCGATCTCGTCGGGCGATGCCTCACGTGGGATGGCGCGCTTCGCGGTGTACGAGCCGATGGCGGGGCCGAGTTGCATGAGCGATGAGGCCCACGGGCCGTACATCGCGGGGTTCCCGCCCGCCGGACACACGGAGTTGACGCGAATGCCGCTGCGGCCGAGCTCGACGGCGGCGGCATGGGTGAGCCCGCGCATGGCCCACTTGCTCGCGGTGTAGGCACTGAGCCCGTTCATCCCCTGGAGCGCATCGATCGACGCGATGTTGATGATCGATCCGCCACCGGCTGCAGTCATGTGCGGTGTGACAGCGGCGATGCCTGCGAATGCGCCCGCTGCGTTCACGTCGAACACGCGTCGGAACTCCTCGAGCGATGTCTCGGCGATGGAGCCGAGGTGCAACACGCCCGCATTGTTGACGAGCACGTCGATGTGACCGTGGGTGGTGATCACGGCGTCGACGACCGATCCCCACGCAGTCGGGTCGGTCACGTCGAGTTCGGCGAAGGTCGCTCGCTCACCCAGGCGCTCGGCCCGGGCTCGCCCCTCCTCGACGCTGATGTCGGTCACCACCACCACTGCGCCCTCATCGATGAAGCGACGGCAGATGGCTGCCCCCGTGCCTCGGGCACCGCCGGTGATCAGCGCGACCTTCCCCTCCAGCAGCATCGGACCCCCTCCGGCTCGTCCCGAGGCCGACCCTAGGTCCGGCCCCGGGGGTCGGTTCGGTGGCGGGATCGGGTCAGGGGAGGCCATGGGGTGGCTCGGGGGGAGGGGTGGTTGCACGGTGGGGGGAAGTGGGTTACTGTGGCGACCTAGTGGGGCTCCGTGGGGAGCCGGTGGAGAGGTTCGCAGGCATGTTCGTCGGAACGTTCGAGCATTCGCTCGATGACAAGGGTCGCGTGGTGCTCCCTTCGTCGTTCCGCGCCCAGATCGTGGACAAGGGCTTCCTCTCCCAGCTCGACCGCTGCCTCGGTCTCTGGACCGAGGAGGGCTTCGAAGCCGTCGCCCGCGAGCTCAGCGACAAGATCCGAGCGGGCGAGGCGCCGCAGGAGGCCCGTGAATTGATCGTGGACAGGGGGGAGATCCGGGCCGATTCCCAGGGCCGCATCACCATCCCCCAACGCCTGCGCGACTTCGCCCGTCTGGACCGCGAAGCCGTGGTGATCGGCGCCATCGACCGGATCGAGATCTGGGACGCCGCCCGTTGGGCCGACCAGTCCGCCCTGGCCGATGACTCGCTCACCCAGGCGGTGACCGCCCTCGGACTGTGAGGACGGCCATGACCACCCTTCTCGACGAAAGGACCACCACTCACGACGACACCGACTGCGGCCCGATCTTCCGCAGTCCTTCGGAACACACGATGGAAGGCCCCTACTCCGCCCGCTTCCCATCGAGCCCGACCGGGGAGAAATCCCGGCGGGCGCCCGTGTTCCGGAGGACTGCCGAGGACCGGACCCGTCCGGGGTCAGAGGTGGTCAGCATGGACGACGGCATCGACTTCGCGCATCGACCGGTGATGGTCGACGAGATCGTCGAGACGTTCGCCCCCGTGCCCGCCGGCACCGTGATCGATGCCACCCTCGGTGGTGCCGGCCACGCAGGCGCGTTGCTCGAGGCACACCCGCACCTCTCGCTCGTCGGCATCGACCAGGACGCCGATGCTCGTCGCGCTGCGTCGGCTCGTCTTG